>WTGC01000009.1 GCA_011523705.1 Chloroflexota bacterium
TGAAGGCCGGGTCCTGCTCCTTCCACAACGGCTTGATGCCACATGGCGCGGGCGCAAATATGACGCCGGGCTGGCGGCGGGCTATGACCTGCGGCTATATGCCCGATGGCTCAACATTTAATGGCATCAAGAACATCTTGCCGCAGGATGTCTTTGAGTCGCTGGAAATCGGTGATGTATTTGATGATGACAGCAGGAATCCGCTGATCTGGCATAAGACGAAGCCCTACGTAACCGCGTGATCGCCTGGCGAGCTCGCGAGCGACTGGGTGTCGATGGGAATTCGCAATTTTCATAGATCGCGCTAAAATGTCCGCATAGACTAATTGTATTAAGTGAGAGACAGAAAATGTCAGAACTGAAGGAATTACGCGTCTCAAATGACGCCATGAACGAGCCGGAAGAGTTGCAGCGCCGGCTAGACGATGAGGGTTATCTCTTTTTCAAGCGGTTGGTGGATCCCGACAAACTGTGGGAATTGCGCCGCGAAATGATGAGCATGATTCAGCAGGTCGGCTGGCTGATCCCAGGCACCGACCCAATGGATGGCATCGCTGATATCAACATGCGCTACACCGAGGGCGACAACGAATACAGCGCCGGTTACGCCGAAGTCTACAAGATCGAGAACTTCCATCGCAGCGGGCATTGGCCGGAATACCTGGAGATCATCGAGAAGATGGTCGGTAAACCGATCATGCCCCACCCGCAAAAGATCGCGCGCATTTGGTTCCCCAAATACACCGAACATACCACGCCAAAACACCAGGACTTCGTGCACTTCCAAGGCAGCTACGACAATATCACCTGTTGGGCGCCAATCGGCGATTGCCCGATTGAACTGGGCGGCTTGGCAGTTATCCCTGAATCGCACAAGGTCAATCGCGTGTTGGACCATCATTTCTCGCTGGGCGCCGGCGGGCTGATCGTCGACGAAACCGAACACGAGGACATCAACCCGGTATGGTATTCCACCGATTACGAAGCCGGCGACGCCCTGTTCTTCCCGGCGCTGACCATTCACCAGGCGCTGCCAAATTATACCGAAGACAAGCTGCGCCTGTCGCTGGACAATCGCTACATGGTCGTCGGCGACAAGGTGGCCGAGCATTTGCTAGCGCCGCACGATCCAAGCCAGCTTACCTGGGACGATATCTACCCGGGCTGGCAGCATGACGACCTGAAGTACTACTGGAAGGATTATGACAATCCAGTTGTCGAGCGCGATATGAGCTATGTCGATAAAGCCCATATTGAAGTGCTCGAGCTGGCGCGCGGAGGCAACGAGCACGCCATCTATGCGCTGACGCGCGGCGCCCGGAACAGCCCCGATACGGTGACGCCGGAAGTGTGGGCTGTCCTGGATGAGCTTGGCGTCAAGGTATAGATGCGGCGCCCTTCCGGACGGCAGATATTGTAGGGAGGGTCGCGAATGACTTACCCGGAATTGTCCGAAGTGCGCAAGACGCTGCGCGTCGATTGGTATCGCTGCAAGACGCGCCCGGGTTTGCTGCGCGAGTTGTCGCGGCGCAGCGATGCTCAGGGCTGGTATCAGGCCGGCGGGCACCTGGCGCTGTTCATCTTCACCGGTTCGCTCGTCTTCTACTTTTGGTCGCAGGGGCTGTGGCTGTTGATGCTGCTTGCGCTGTTTTGTCACGGCACCGTGACCACGTTCTTCCGCGGCGTGGCGCCGCATGAGCTCGGGCATGGCACGGTCTTCAAGACGAAGTGGCTGAACAAATTTTTCCTGTATCTGTTCAGCTTGATCGGCTGGTGGGACCACTTTGATTACGCCAGCAGCCACACCTACCACCATCGCTATACGCTGCATCCGGAAGGCGATCGCGAAGTTCTGCTTCCGATAGAGCCATCGCTCGCCTCGAAATTTGTGTTGCAGTTGTTTACCATCAACTTCATGGCGCATCCCCGACGCATTGTCAGCGGAGGCGGATTGGTTGCCACAGTGATCTCGACGGCAATTAGCGCTTTCGGTCGTGAGCCTGAGTCCTCCAGCGAATGGGTAAAGGCGCTGCATCTTGACCAACCGGGGGAGCACCGCAACTCGATCGTCTGGTCGCGTATCCTGCTGCTTTTCCATGGGTCGGTGCTGCTCATTGCCATCGTTTCCGGTTTGTGGATCTTGCCGTTTATATTCACGACCGCCGTCTTCAGCGGCAATTGGCTAGCGTATTTTGTTGGCTTGCCGCAACATTGCGGCTTGCGCGATCACACCTCCGACTTCCGCAAGAACACGCGCTCGATGAAGCTCAATCCGCTCTTCGATTTTCTGTATTGGCGGATGAGTTGGCATATTGAGCACCATATGTTCGCTGGCGTGCCTTGCTACAACCTGGAAAAGGTGTACAAGGAAGTCGCCCATGACATGCCGGAGCCGCGCACGCTGATCGGCGCCTGGAAGGAAATGCGCGAAACCTGGCGCCGACAGAAGATCGACCCCGACTATCAATACGATACGCCCTTGCCGGCTACGGCGAAGCATGCCCGCGAAGACCGGGCGGATGCGGCGCTGGAAGGGTCCATCGGCGAGTTGGCGCCGGCAGGATTGCAAGAGGGCACATAGCGCTTGCCGCGGAGGCTGAGCCGCAAGCCAATATCGCTATGGAAGAAAGGTACGCGTTGATTCGGTCGCGCCTTGTGACCGTATGACGTCTTCTCACAATTCGGCGAGCAAAAGGGTGCAAGTTATGGCATATCAGGCGCTTTCTGAAGTGAGGAAGACCTTGCGCGTCGATTGGTATCGCTGCAAGACGCGCCCGGGCTTGCTGCGAGAATTGTCTCGGCGCAGCGACGCGCAAGGTTGGTTTCAAGCCGGCGGGCACTTGGCGCTATTTGCCTTCACGGGCTCGCTTGTATTCTATTTCTGGTGGCAGGGTCTCTGGCTGTTGATGCTGCTCGCGCTGTTTTGTCACGGCACGGTGACCTCGTTCTTCCGCGGTATAGCGCCGCATGAGCTGGGGCATGGCACCGTTTTCAAGACGAAATGGCTCAACAAGGCTTTTTTGTATCTTTTCAGCCTGATTGGCTGGTGGGATCACTTTGATTACGCCAGCAGCCACACCTACCACCATCGCTATACCTTGCATCCGGAGGGCGACCGCGAGGTGCTGCTGCCGATAGAGCCGTCCTTGGCGTCGACATTCATGCTGCAGATGTTCACCATCAATCTGTTGACGCCGCCCGGGCGCAGCATCCACCGCGGTGGATTGATTTCCACGCTGATTATGACGGCGCTGGGCGCGGTCGGCCGCGTACCGCCGCAGAAGGAATGGCTGCGGGCGCTGCATCTCGACCAGCCGGAGGAGCATCACAACTCTGTCTTGTGGTCGCGCAGTTTGCTGCTTTTCCATGGGTCGATCTTGCTTATCGCCGTCATCACCGGCTTGTGGGTCTTGCCGCTGATATTCTCGGTCTCCGTCTTCATCGGCAATGCGCTGGGGTATTTCGTCGGCTTGCCGCAGCATTGCGGCTTGCGCGATCACACCAGCGATTTCCGCAAGAACACGCGCTCAATGAAGCTCAATCCGCTCTTTGATTTTCTCTACTGGCGGATGGGCTGGCATATTGAGCACCATATGTTCGCCGGCGTGCCCTGCTACAATCTGGAGAAGGTCTACAAAGAAGTCGCCCATGACATGCCGGAACCGCGCACGCTGATCGGCGCCTGGAAGGAAATGCGCGAAACCTGGCGGCGGCAGAAGATCGACCCCGACTATCAGTTCGATACACCGCTGCCTGCGACTGCGAAGCATGCCCGCGAAGACCGGGCGGATGCTGCGCTGGAAGGGTCCATCGGCGAGTTGGCGCCGGCGGGATTGCAAGAAGGCACATAGCGCTTTTCGCGAAGGCTGAGCCGCAAGCCGATATCGCAATGGCAGGAAAATACGCGGTGATTTGGTCGTGCGTTGAGACCGCATAGCGTTATCTCACAGTTAGGCAAGCAAAAGGCCGCAAGTCATGGCGTATCAAGAGCTTTTTGAAGTAAGGAAGACCTTGCGCGTCGATTGGTATCGCTGCAAGACGCGTCCGGGGCTGCTGCGCGAGCTCTCGCGGCGGAGCGATGCCCAGGGCTGGTTCCTCGCCGGCGGTCACCTTGTGCTCGTCATTGTCACCGGCGCTCTCGTGTTCTACTTTTGGTCACAGGCGCTTTGGCTGGCCTTCCTCATCGCGCTCTTCTGTCACGGCACGGTAACCGCCTTTGTTCGGGGCAACAGCACTCACGAACTCGGGCACGGCACCGTGTTCAAGACCAAATGGCTGAACAAGTTCTTTCTCTTTCTCTTCAGCTTGATCGGCTGGTGGGATCCCTTTGATTATGCCAGCAGCCATACCTACCATCATCGCTATACGCTGCACCCGGAAGGCGATCGGGAAGTGCTGCTGCCGATTGAGCCGTCGCTGGCTTCGAGCTTTATGCTGCAATTGTTCACCATCAATTTGCTGACGCAGCCGGGCCGCATCTTCGGCAAGGGCGGATTCGTTTCTACCGTGATTCTCACCCTAATGGCTGCCTTCGGTCGTGATCCCGCGGCGGAAAAGGCGCCGGCCAACGAATGGATTCGGGCATTGCATCGCGATCAGCCGGACGAGCATCGCAACGCAATGCTTTGGTCGCGGATTCTGCTGCTTTTTCATGGATCGGTGCTATTGATAGCCCTAGCCACCGGCCTCTGGGTGCTGCCTTTGATCTTTACTACTGCGGCATTCACCGCCAATTGGCTGCAGTACTTGGTCAACTTGCCTCAGCATTGCGGCTTGCGCGATGACACGCCGGACTTCCGCAAAAGTGTGCGCTCGATGAAATTGAACCCGATCTTTTCCTTCTTGTACTGGCACATGGAATGGCATATCGAGCATCATATGTTCGCCGGCGTGCCTTGCTATAACCTGGAAAAGCTGTACAAGGAAGTCGCCCAAGATATGCCGGCGCCGCGTACGCTTATCGGCTCTTGGAGAGAAATGCGCGAAGTCTGGCGCCGGCAAAAGCTTGACCCCGATTATCAGTTTGATACGCCGCTGCCGCCGACGGCGATGCACGCGCGCGAAGACGCGCCCGACGACCAACTGGAAGGATCCATCGGCGAGTTGGCGCCGGCGGGATTGCAGGAGCGCGCTTGAGCAATTGCCTGTGTTCACGCTGATTCTACCCCATTCCCCGGCCCCTTCCCCAGCGAGCTAGGGAAGGGGAGCCAATCTTGGCGGATTCAGTGAGGCGTCCATTGTTTGTATAAGCAGGAAAGCCATGCGCGTCCAGCCGTCAGCCAAACCCGTTTTCAGCCGCGAAGCCCTCGAGCGCCTTCACGCGCCTGCGCCCGCACATATCCGAGCCTTCCATGATGAGGCCTACTCGCTGGATTCCTACAAAGTCGACGAGTACCGGGAGAAGGGCTATGTCAAGCTGGAAGGGATTATCACTGGCGAGCCACTCGAATATTACCGCGAACTGATCGGCTTGGCCGTGGGGCATCGCTTCAAGGACGACCAGCGGGCGCTATCTGAGAAGCGGGTTTACGAACAGAGTTTCTTGCAAGCCTTCAATCTCTGGCCACATTACCCGGCCATCGCCGAGTTCGTGCAGTGCCGGCGCTTCGCCGATGTGGCGCGGAGGATGATGGGGGTCGAGGGGGTCAAGCTCTGGTTCGATCAGGCGCTCTACAAGGAGCCGGGCGGGCGCATCACCGATTATCACGTGGACGCGGCTTTCTGGCCCGTCCAGCCAGCGCAAAAGACGACCACGATCTGGATGGCGCTGGTCGATGTGCCGCGGGAGAAGGGCTGCATGGCTTTCGCGGCCGGCAGCCACAAACTGTCGCCCGATGCCGAATTCGTCGATATCTTCAACGCGCAGGAGGAGATCGCCATCGGCGACAATGTGCGCCACTATCCCTGGGAGCGGGCGCCGCTGCAAGCGGGCGATTGCACCTTCCATAGCGGGCTGGTCTATCATCGCGCCGGCGGCAACAGCACGGACGAGATGCGCGAGGCGATGACCATCGCCTATATGACGGCGGACGCGACCTTCGACTGGCCAGAATCGAATCCGGAAGCGGGGCGGCGGCACGGATTCGCGACCGAGGGCTTGCAGCGCGGCGACCTGCTGGAGTCAAATTTTGCTCCGCGCTTGATTTAGGTTATATTCTTGTGCAGTCTACATACTTCATTTGATGGCTTGATTAGAATAGGAGGCGAGCGCCGAGGTCGAGCTTCATTGCGTCAGTTGAATTGGATTGCGTAGTCTTCGAAAGGAAAGAATGATGAAACGCCTAAGTTTGTTGATGTTGCTAGCCTTGTTTGTCGTCGTCCCCGCGGTCGGCGCGCAGGACGTCGTCACCGTCACCTGGTGGATGGAGCCGAGCGGCTCCGATGATCATGTGCAGGAATTGATCATCGACGCCTTTAACGCCGCGCACGACAATATTCATCTCGACTATCAGCCGCAGGAATCGATCAACGACCAGTTGCGGCCTGCCCTGCAAGCGGGCGTTGGACCCGATATCGTGTGGCTGGCCGGCAACGCGGCCGCTTCGCAATATGTCGCCGGCGGATTCCTGCTGCCATTGACGGGTTATGCCGACGCTTATGGTTGGGCAGACAAGCTGCTGCCCTGGGCTTATGGCGCGGGCATCGTCGCCGGTGAATTGTATTCGATCCCGGTCACTTATGAGAGCATGGTGCTCTTCTACAACAAGACGGTCTTCGAGGAGAACGGCTGGGAAGTTCCGACAACGGCTGACGAGCTTTGGAGCCTGGCAAACCAAACTGCCGACATGGGCTTGGTGCCCTTCCCCTATGGCAACGCCACCTGGCAGCCCTCCAATGAGCATTTGATGGGCATCTACCTCAACAACTATGCTGGACCGGACAACGTCTACGCGGCGCTCATCGGCGAGAAAGCCTGGACGGACAGCGAATTCGCCGAAGCGACCGACTTGCTGCGCGAGCACATCGCCGATCTGGGTTGGTTCGGCGGCAGTCTGGAAGACTATTACTCGCTCGGCGGCTGGGACCCGGCAGCGATGCTGGCCTCAGGCGAAGGGACCATGATGATGAGCGGCACCTGGATGTTCCGCGGTTTGAGTCCCACATTTGCGGAAACGGGCATGGAATGGGATTGGGCGCCCTTGCCGCCCTTCAGCGAAGACGCGGATATGCAGGTCGGTCCCTACTCGTATGACTTGGCGCTGGGTGGCAATCTGGGCGTGAACGCCGCGACCGAACACCCGGAAGAAGTCGGCATCGTGCTGGACTTCCTGCTGAGCGACAAGGCGCGCATCCTCGAGCTGGCTTCGACCACCGGCTTTGGCGAATGGGTGATACCGCTGCGATATGAGATTGAGGACTTCCCGCCCGGCACGGATGAGCGTGTTCTGCGTTTCCATTCTGATTTCGCCGCCACAACGGGCGCGGGGCGCTATGGCTATACCGCCTGGACCTTCTGGCCCGCGCGCGCCAATCAGCAGCTCTGGGAAGCGATCGAGCTGGTCTGGGCGGGCGAAATGAGCGTGGAGGAGTACCTGGAGAATCACGCGGCCGAATGGGCGCAGGATGCGGCTGACGGCCTCGTGCTTTCGATATTGCCGCGCGAGTAGGGCGAATTACCCCCTCTAAATCTCCCCCAGTGAACTGGGGGAGACTTGCTAGCTCCGCGCTAGACTCCCCTTCCCTGGCTTGCTGGGTCGCGTAGACACAGACCGTTGGGAAGGGGCTGCGCCGCGTAGACACTGGCGGTCGGGGATGGGGGTCAAAAGATGGCATTCAAGATTGACAGCCGCGTTGGCGTGACGACGGCGTATCGCTGGCGTCAAGTTTTATCGAATTATGTGTTCCTGGCGCCGGTCGTCGCCTTGAACCTGATTGTCATCGTCATCCCTTCGCTGACCAGCATCTACATCTCCATGACGAAATGGTCGGGATTGAACCAGCCGGAGTTCGTCGGGCTGGCAAATTTCGATCGCCTGATCAATGACCCGATTTATTGGAAGTCGCTCAGCCATAATGTGATATGGACGATCTTCTTCCTGACGATTCCGGTCTTCATGGGTTTAATGGGCGCTTTCTTGCTTTCTGGCATCAAGCGCTTTCAGATGGTTTACCGCGTGGCTTTCTTCATTCCCTATGTCATCGCCAGCGTCGTCAATACGGAATTGTGGCGGACGCTGCTGCATCCAAGACATGGCATCGGCGCCTGGCTGGCCAAGCAAGGTATCGAGGGCTTCGACATTCGCGTCTTCGGCAGCAAGCATACCGCCTTGTACGGCGTCGCCTTTGTCGATTCATGGCACTTCTGGGGCTTTCTGGTGATCGTCTACCTGGCGGCGATGTACCAGGTGCAGCCGGATCTGTATGAGGTAGCCATCCTGGAAGGCGCCAACCGTTTTCAGCGCTTTCGTCACGTGACTGTGCCCGGCATCCGACCGACGCTCGTATTCACTCTGCTGATGATCATGATTTGGTCGGTGCCCGCCTTCGACTACATCTACCTTTTGACCGACGGCGGGCCCGCCCACGCTTCCGAAGTGCTGGGCACTTATTTGTACAATATGTCATTCTTCCGCTTTGAAGTAGGTTATGCCGCGTCGATCGGCGTGACGATGGCGCTGATCACTGCTTGCATTGTGGCGATCTTCGTCATTCTGCGGCGGCGAGGTTGGGAAATATGAACCGCTTACGCTCAGGCCGCACGGAAACAACGGCGTTCAATCACGTCATCCTCTTCTTGCTGGCGGTTTTCGCGCTCGGTCCGGTGCTTGTCCTCTTTCTGAATTCGGTTAAGACCAGCGAGCAGATCGCGCAGAATCCTTTTTCCATCCCAGCAGAGCCACGCTGGGACAATTACACGGTGGCTTACGAGCGCGGCAATTACGCCAACACGGTCAAGAACAGCGCCATCCTGACGGGGGGCACGGTCATCGGCGTGTTGCTCGTCGGTGGCATGGGCGGTTATGCGCTGGCGCATTTGGAGATACGCGGCGCCAACGCGATCGCCTTTTATTTCCTGGTCGGCACGGCGATTCCGATCCAGCTATATGTGGTGCCGCTCTTCTTTATATGGAAAACCTTCGGCCTGTTGAATACGCATCTCGGCCTCATCATCATTTATTGCGCGACCTCATCGCCCTTCGCCACCTACCTCATCCGCTCGTATATGGTGGCGCTGCCGAAAGAGTTCATCGAGGCGGCCAAAATCGACGGCGCCAGCAAATTCCAGGTCATGACGCAAGTGATCTTGCCACTGTCCTGGCCCGGCTTTCTCACGACCGGGTTGATCGTCGGCTTGGGCGTCTGGAACGAGTTCTTGATCGCGGTCACCTTCATGCATCAGCCCGAACTCAAACCGGTGGCGACCAGTCTGCGCGCTTTTCAGGAGCGCTTCACGCGCGATTGGGGCTTGACCAACGCCGCCTCGGTCATCATGCTGCTGCCCGTGCTGGTCTTGTTCCTGCTGATGCAGCGGCGTTTCATCGAAGGCTTGACGCAGGGCGGCATGAAAATGTAGCGCTCACACGATAATAGGAGGTTGTTGTGGAATCGACAGTTTCACCCGAGCGGTTGGCCGAACAGCTGCGTGAAGATGGCTTCTGCGTCATTCCCGATGTGGCCGACGAAGCCCTGCTGAACAAAACGCGCGCTTGTGTTGAGAAGGCGCTGGCTGAATATGACCAGGAACATCGTGACAACACCAAAGCGCCTGGCAGCTTAATCGACTCTAACTTTTACCCCGAGCTTGCCGACCTGATCGGCAATAGGCGCGCGCTTGAGGCGCTTTCGCAGATGGGCTTGCGGGATATCAAATTCTGGAAAGCGGTCATCATCAGCAAACCGCCCGGCGGACCGCGCTTGTATTGGCATCAGGATTGCATCATGTGGGGGGACGCGCGCGCCTACAGCGACCAGGCGCCGATGATCTTCCTGATGTATTATCTCGAAGACACGCGGCGCGAGAACGGCTGCTTGCGTCTACTGGCTGGCAGCCACCAATATCGTCATGTTCTTCACGACATGGGCGAGGCGCATACCAAAGATATCAACCGCATGGACAACCCCGATGACCCGCGATTCAAAGACTATCCCAACGAAGTGGATGTGCCGATCAAGGCGGGCGATCTGGTCGTCGGCGATGCGCGCATGTTTCACGCCACGCACGAAAACGCGTCGGATGAGCAGCGCACGGTTATCACCATCTGGTTCCATCCCTTCTTCTCCGACTTGCAGGAGGACACGCAGAGCTGGATCCACGAGGCGTTCCACCGGCAGCACGAGACCTGGCCCGCCGACGCGCGCGAGAAGATCGCGACGCTGATTCCCGATTACCAAGGCGATGTCGAACCGATGGACCTAACCCGTTCCCCGGATGAACGCTTGCAATGGCCCGCCGGTTAGCGATGTATTAGCAGGCAGTCAGATGAGCCAACTGACACCGGTGAACGAAGACATCGGCCTGACCGAAGAGCAAATTCAATCGTACTGGGTCGATGGATTCCTGGTGATAGACGACGTCTTTCCCGCTGAAGATATCGAATTGCTGCGCGAGGCGGCCGCCACACCGGAGGTCCTGCGCGATTGGCGCAAACAAGATGTCGATACGCGGACAGTCCATTTGCTGGAGATTACAGTCAAGCATCCGCTGATGATGGAGTTGGCGCGCAGCCCACGCATTCTCCAGCACATCACGCCGCTCATCGGACCGGACATACAGCTTCAGCATTCCAAGTTGGCGACCAAACCGGCGACGAAGGGGGCGGGCGACTTTGCCTGGCACCAGGACTTCGCCTACTTCCCCCATACCAACAGCGATCTGCTGGCGGTGATGGTGATGCTCGATGATGCGACGCCGGAGAACGGCTGCATGCGGATGGTGCGCGGCAGCCACAAGTTGGGCTTGCTTGACCACGATGAAGACGGCTTGTTTCACGGCAACTGCCAGGAAAGCTACCTCTGGAAAGATGGCGCGCGCGTGGCGAATATCACGCCGAAGACGGGCGGCATCAGCATCCACCACGCGTTGACTTTGCACGGCTCGCCGGCCAATATCAGCGGCAGACCGCGGCGCGGCGTCGTCTTCCAATACCGCGCCGATGACGCCTATCAATTGGCGCAGAGCCTCTGGGCTGACACCGGCTTGCTGATGTGCGGTCAACGGCGCGAGCGCGCTCGCTGTGACGCGGGCGTTCTGCGTTTGCCCAAGTCGCATTTTTTTCCCGGCTACCCCTTCGGAGACGCCTGGAATCAGGATGGCGAGTTGGCGTGCAATCGGGATTATTTTGCGGATTAAGCGAGATTGCGCTATTATTCTCTAGGTTATTTTGCGGCCCTACTTATTCTGTTGTTGCAGTACCCAAACCATGTTATGTTTACGGTTGACGCAAGTCCGCCTAAGCTAGCATCATTGAGGCGCGTTTTTTTGCTTGGTTTGCCGCAAGCATGAGGGAGGTGACGACTGAATTATACGCATCGGAAATACCTCGCTGGAGTATAGGCTTGTTATAGGAGGAAACATGAGCGCAGATAAGAAAATGAGTCGCCGTGATCTGCTGAAACTGGCAGGGGCTGGCAGCGCCGGCTTGGTGATGAGCGGTTTGCCGGTCCGCGTGATCGCGCAGGATATGGTGACGATCAAAGTGCAGACGGCTGGTCTCGGCGACAATTCGCTGCAGCCGGTGGCCGATATTCAAATGGCGCGCAACCCCAACGTGAATGTCGAGTGGGTCGTGCTGACCGGTATCGACCACGAAGAGGTCGCCGCCAAGATTCTGGCGCTGGTCGCCGCGGGTGAATCGATCGATGTCGGTTATGCCGCGACCGAGGCTTGCCAACTGTTCGCCGGTCAAGGCTTGGCCGCGCCGCTTGATGACCGCATCACCGGCGATCCCGATCAGGACTTCTGGACCGATTTCTTCTCCGATGTCCACCCCTCGCTGGTCGAGGCGATGATGTACGAGGGCAGCTTGTACGAGCCGCCGCGCGACTTCAACGCCGCCAACATGTACTTCAACACCAATGTACTCGCCGACAACGGTTTCGATGTTCCGGGTCCCGATTGGACCAAGGACGACTTCCTCGAGATCGCCCGCGGCACGACCAAGAAGAACGACGCCGGCACGACCGACATCTTCGGTTATGGCTGGACGAACCGCCTCTGGGGCAGTTGGATGCCCTGGATCTTTGTCGCCGGCGGCAACCTCTACACTGAGGAACGCGCGCCCGGTGGCGAGTGGGTCTGGGACGGCTACTATGAGGGCGATATGGCGGCCGAGGGACGCGGCGGCGGTCTGCGCTGGCAAACGCCAATCGCCAATTCGCCCGAGGTTGTCGAAGCGTTGCAACTGGTGGTTGACCTTTGGAAAGAAGGCGTCACGCCCGATATCGGCATGGGCACGGGCCAGACGCTCACCGGCTTCTATGCCACGGGCAAGCTTACGATGACGCCGGCCGGCGGATTCTGGGCTGGCCGCCTGGCCAACGAGGGCATGGAGAAGGGCGACTTTGATGTTCAGCTCTGGCCCGCCTGGCGCAACCAGAAACATCAGTTCGGCACCGGCGGCCACTGGCTGAGCAATACCTCCAACGCGCCCGACGAAGCCTGGGAGTTTATGAAGATCGAAGTCAGCCACGAAGGCTTCCAAAGCAGCATCTTCTTCAATCCGGTGATCATCACGACGCCGGCGCGCCGCTCCTACAGCCAGAAGGACGCCTACGAGACGACGGGACCGGCCAACAGCGATGTCTTCTATGATACGCTGGATGAGCATCCGTCGACAGCGCCGATCCCGGCGCCGCCCTGGTCGAACCCGATGACCACCATCTTCACGACCTATACCGGCTTTGCGACCTCCGGCGAGATGGAACCGCAGCAAGCGCTTGATGAAATGCAAGCCGAGCTGGAATCGCTGACCAATCGTGAAGGCCGCAAGTATTACCAAGAGTAAGCAAGCAGTAGCGAGACTAGAGCCGGTATAAATTGTGCTGGCTCTAGCCGTGTATCGTTCTGAGGCCTGCGTATGACATCTCCTGGCACAAGAGCCGAGGTCGGCGGTGGACCTTGGCATTGGTTGATGCAAGACACGATGGACGGCCTGCGGCGGCGGCGCGCGCTGCTCGGTTACCTGTTCTTATTGCCTACTTTGCTAGGCATTTTTGTCTTTACCGCTGGGCCCGTTTTTGTCTCTTTCGGGCTCAGTTTGTTTCAGTGGAATATCTTCAAGCCGCCCGACTTTATCGGCTTGGAAAACTTCGAGCGGCTGCTTGAAGACCGCCGCGTCATCATTGGGCTGGTCAATACGCTCAAGTTTACGGTGTTGGCGGTTACCAGCCAGGTGACCATCGGTTTGATCCTGGCGCTCGCCGTGCATCGCATCAACCGGATATGGCTGCGCTATTATTTTCGCACGGCGTTTTTCTTGCCGCTGCTAATGTCCGGCGCGTCGGTGGCAGTCTTCATGGGCTATATCTTTCACAAGGAGTTCGGTCCGCTGAATTATTATTTGACGCTGCTGGGCATACCGCAGATACCCTGGCTGACGTCATCGGACCTGGTGATGATATCCATCGCGATTATCTCCGCCTGGCGCAATATGGGCTTCACCTTCTTGATTTTCCTGGGCGGGCTTTCCAATCTCTCGCAGGAGGTGCTGGACGCGGCTGATGTTGATGGCGCGCAGGGCTTTCGGCGCTTGTGGTCGGTGACGATTCCGCTGCTGAGCCCGCAGATTCTATTTGCGACCGTCACCGGCGTGATTGGCGCGCTGCAAGTTTTCGACGAGCCCTACATCATGACGCGGGGAGGACCGGGCAATGCCAGCCGGACCCTGGTCATGGTGATGTATGAACACGCTTTCAAACACATCGAGTTCGGTTACGGCTCGGCCATCGCGATAGTCGTCTTTTTGATGATTCTGGTCATGGCGATTGTGCAGATGTGGCTCTGGCGCAACCGGGTCTTCTACCAGTAGGCGGTCGTGGGAGCGGATAGATGTCTACCAACGTGACGCGAATGCCCGGGGATATATCGGCCGCCGAGCACCGCAAGCAGGTGTTCTCTCATCAGTTGAGCCGCTGGATTCCGCTGATGGTTCTCGCCATTATGAGCGGCGTCGTGCTGGCGCCGATCATGTGGACGATTTCGACATCGTTGCGGACCGGCGTGGACTCCTTCACCGTGCCGCCAAAATGGCTGCCGACAGATTTCGCCTGGGAAAATTACGCCCAGGTCTTCGAGACCGTGCCTTTCGCGCGCCAAATTCTCAATAGCACGATCATCACCTGGGGCACAGTGCTGGGTCAACTCATCACCGCGTCGCTGGCTGGCTACGCTTTTGCCCGTCTGGAATTCAAGGGGCGCGACTTGCTCTTCTGGGTCGTGCTGGCGACGATGATGATTCCGATTCAGGCGACAGTCATACCTGTTTTCATTCTCGTTCGCAGTCTAGGCTTGTTTGACACGGTCTGGTCGCTGATTCTGCCGGCGACGCCGACAGCATTCGGCGCTTTCTTGCTGCGCCAGTATTATCTGACCATACCCATTGAGCTGGAAGAATCAGCGCTGATAGACGGCGCCAATCAGTGGCAGCTTTTCTATCGTGTCTATCTACCTCTGGTCAAGCCGGGTTTGGCTGTATTGGCAATACTGAGCTTCAATTTTCACTGGAACGAATTCTTCCGCCCGCTGATTTTCCTGCAGCACGAGAATTACCCGATCACGATCGGCATCTTTCAATTGCAGGGCTATATGATGACTGGAAGCATTTCCGTCGTGCTGGCGGGCGTTGTCGTTTCCCTGGTGCCTGTCATCATCATCTTTCTTTTCGGTCAGCGCTATTTAATTGAAGGCATCATGCGCGGCGCGATCAAGGGCTAACGCAATTGTGCCAACGCAGGATTGTCCGCGCGAATGAGTGTTTTCTACAGACCTACGGATGGCTTCCTCGGCGATGTCATCCCCTTCTACTGGGATGGCGTTTATCACGCCTTCTATCTGAAAGCGCCTTTGCCCCCATTGCGCGACGGCGCCCATCATACACCTTACGCCCATCTGGCATCGCGCGATCTCGTGCATTGGGAGGAGTTGCCGCTCGCCATTGAGCCCGGTCCCCCCGATGCGCCCGACTCGGTCAGTTGCTTCACCGGCGCTGTCATCGAGCGGGATGGAACCTTCTACCTGTTCTACACCGGCTTCATGGGCGAAGGCGAGCCGCAGACCGTCTGCCTGGCAACGAGCAACGACCTTGTCAATTGGGTCAAAGATCCGCGCAATCCGATTATTGAGGCTGATGAGCGCTGGTACGAATCGATCGACTGGCGCGATCCCTTCCCCTTCTGGAATGAGGACGCGGGGGAATACTGGATGCTGCTCGCCGCGCGCGAGAAAGCGGGACCAGATAATCGGCGCGGCTGCATTGCCTTGATGACATCGCCCGACCTGGAGAACTGGGAAGTCAAACCGCCGTTTTGGGCGCCGCGGCTCTATTACACGCATGAATGTCCGGATCTATTTCGCTGGGATGATTATTGGGTGCTGGTCTATTCGACTTTCAGCGAGCGCAACGTCACACATTATCGGCTGAGCAAATCGCTCGCCGGTCCCTGGCTGGCGCCGGAAAACGATACATTTGACGGGCGCGCCTTTTATGCCGCCAAGACGGCCGGCGACGGCGAGCGGCGTTACGTCTTCGGCTGGAACCCGACACGCGAAGACGAACGGGACGAGGGGCTTTGGCAATGGGCGGGGCATCTGGTCGTGCATGAGCTGCGCGAGTTGACGGCGGACGGCTTTGCGCTTAGCGCACCGGCGGCGCAGGATGATTTGTTCTCGTGCCGCTGCGATCTGCGTTTCCATGCCGAGATTGGCGACTGGCGGGTGGATCAGGCCGTATTTGCGGCTGAGCCGGTGGATGGCTTCGCCGCTTGTAGCCTGGGCGAGATGCCCGAGGCGGCGCTGATCGAGGCGCGTATCAGCGCGCAGAAAGGCACGCGGGGCTGCGGCTTGCTGCTGCGCTGCGATTCCAAGCTGGAGCGCTATTATCAGATTCGCTGGGAGCCGGGACGGCGGCGCCTTGTGATTGACCGCTGGCCCCGGCCCGGCGACCAGCCCTTCATGCTGGAGCGCGCGCTTCCTGGCTCAAGCGCCGAGCCAATGCAGTTCAGGATTTTCGCCGAGGGAACGGTGCTGGTTGTCTATATCAACGATTCCCTGGCCTTGTCTTGCCGTATGTATAATCACCGGCGCGGGCAGTTGGGATTGTTCGTCTCTGAGGGCGGGGCCGCTTTTGACCATGTAACGATGCGCGCGCTCCCGCCGAATTAGCCTTATGAGCGAAGAAAGACCTTTTCATTCTCAAAAATCCTACCAGCCCGGCTTGGTGTTCCAGCCCCATGTTCACCGGAATATCGCGGCCGGCATCAACAAACTGGTCGCCGCCATTCGCCCGACTTTGGGTCCCACGCCGCGGACGGTCGCCGTAACCCGGCTTGACGATGCCCGTAAAACGCCTGAAGTCCTCGACAGCGGCGGCGGCATCGCGCGCAAAGTGATTGAAATGAGCCAGCGCGACGAAGATATTGGCGCAATGCTGGCGCGCGCATTAATCTGCACGCAGCATGAGCGGATGGGCGATGGCAGCGCCACGGCCGCGGTGCTGCTGGGCGCCATTTATCGCGGCGGCGTCCATTACCTGGCGGCCGGCGGCAATGCGATGCGCTTGCGTCACTATCTTGAGCGCGCCCTGGCGACCGCCCTCGAGGGATTGGATGAATTGACAGCGCCCGTCTCTGGCAAGGACAAACTCGCTCAAGTCGCGGAGGCGATTTGTCACGATGCGCCACTGGCCAAGCTCTTGGGCGAGATCTTCGACATCATCGGCGCTTATGGCCAGCTTGACGTGCGCAAGGATCACAGCCGCGTGCTGCGGCGCGAGTATATCGAAGGCATGTTCTGGAACAGCGGCCTCGTCTCCCGCGATATGATCGTGAATCAGAAAGAGTTGCAGACGGTCTACGAAGAGCCGGCGATCGTCATTGCCGATTTTCAGATCAGTGACCCGCGGCACATCATGCCGATGCTCGAATTGGCTGTGGACTTAAAGGTTGAAAAGCTGCTGCTGATCGCGGGCGAGCTCTCCGGCGACGCCATCGCCGGGCTGATGATGGCCAACGGCAAGCTGAAGAATTTCGCGGTGATGGCCGTTCGCGGACCGGGCATGAACCCGGATGATCGACAGGCGGCGGTGGAAGATTTGGCGGTGGTGACAGGCGGCGTCCCCCTGTTAAAGGTGATGGGCCAGAATTTGAGAGATATCCGGCGGGAGCACTTCGGGGGCGCGCGGCGCGCATGGGCGAGCCCGCACAACTTCGGCATCATTGGCGGCAAGGGCGATCCCCGACAGCTGCGGCGGCATGTCAGCAACCTGCAGGCGCAATATGAGCGCGAAGACGACAGCGAGCGCCGCGGACCGATTCAAGCGCGAATCGGAAAACTGATGGGCGGTTCCGCCACACTATGGATCGGCGGTCTATCGGAGAGCGAGATTGAGGCGCGCAAAGCCACGGCAGAAGCGACGGCGGACGCGATGCGCGCGGCTGTTCGAGACGGTGTATTGCCCGGCGGCGGACTGTCCTACCTGACGGCTCGCGGGCGTCTTCAGCCCAAGATGAATGGGGCAAACGACCCGGACGAACGCGCCGCCTATCACATACTTTATGAGGCGCTGGCCGAACCGGCGCGGGCGATCTATGAGAATGCCGGCTACGAGCCGGGCGAAGTCTTGGGGCGGATCGCGCAGGCCGGCGATCGCCATGGTTTTGACGTGCTTCATGGTCGTCTCCTTGATCAGGCAAGCTTGCTTGATGGCGCCGCTATACAGAAGATGGCGCTAAAAAACGCGGTGCTAACGGCGGGCTTGGCGCTGACAATTGATGTGCTGGTGCATCACCGGACGCCGGAAATCGCGCGTGATTTTGGTTAAGAGCCAATGGTAACGGACGGGAAATACACGCTCCGGCTAACAGGCGCCGATGACGCGCCCTTTGCCTTCGCGGCATCACCGGCCTTCGCGAGGGATGGCCTCTGCTACGCCGCTTGCGCTTCCGGGCTGTATCGCTCGCGTGACGGCGGCGCGCGCTGGGATTTGCTGCCGACGTCGCCCGAGCCGGTAACCACGGCGGTGGCGGTCTCGCCCGCGTTTGCCGATGATCGGTCGCTGTTCGCGGCGGTGAAGGGTGGCGTTCTGCGCTCGACTGATAGCGGCGATTCCTGGTTCACGGCCGGCTTCCCAGCGCCGCCGCCGGTGTTTTCCAGCCTTGTAGCATCGCCCGACTTTGAGCGGGACGGTTTTCTCTTGGCTGGCACGCTGGAAGACGGCGTGTTTTCCTCTTCGGATCGCGGCGGCCGCTGGCAGCCCTGGAATTTCGGACTCTTTGACTTCAATGTGCTCTGCCTGGCGCTTTCGCCCGCCTGGATTGAAGACGAGACCGCCTACGCCGGCACCGAGACCGGGCTCTACCGCAGCACGAATGGCGGGCGCGCCTGGCGCCACAGCGGCTTTCCCGCTGAACTGGCCCCGGCGCTTTGCCTTGCTTGTTTTGAAAACGGGTGCTCCGGCTCAAGTCGATTGCTGGTGGGAACAGAAAGCAAGGGACTGCTGGCCTCATGCGATCAGGGCGACACCTGGGAACGGCTGGCGCCGGACGCCCTGTCCGGGGCGGTGAATCAGTTGCATGTGGATGTCTATGACGGCAATACCTTGTACGGTTTGACCAGCGACGGCGTCGTGCGCTCCGATGATGGTGGATTGAGCTGGTCTATTCTGAAACGCGTCGATGGCCTAGCTACCGCGATGCTGCCGCTTGGCGATGTCATACTGCTGGGCGTGCAGGGTAGAGGCGTCATGCGGTTGCCGGTCAATTGAATGGCAGAAAAAGCTGGAGAACACCGTGGAATATAGAATTCATGAATTTGCCGTCGGCGATTTCAAATGCGTCTCCATCAGCGATGGCACGCAGCCGATAGACGCGGAGACGCTGCCGACTTTCTTCGCTGGCGCGTCGGCTGTCGAGCTGGCGGGGGCGCTGCGCGCGCACAATATGGCGCCAGATCACTTCGATTTGCAATGCAGCCCGCTGCTGATTGACACGGGCGATCAGCGCATATTGATCGATAGCGGCGGCGGTTCCGTTTTCCATTCGCACCTGGGGAAGGTGATTCCGGGCTTGGCGGCGGCCGGTTATCAGCCGAGCGATATCGATATCATCGTGCTGACGCATGGCCACCTCGATCACATCTGCGGCGGCGTCGATGCGGAAGGCGCGCTGGTATTCCCGCGGGCGAGGCAATTGATGGCGCGCGGCGAATGGGAATACTGGACGGAGGAAACCGATGCCAGGGCGATGGGCGATCAATTCGTCGAAGACGTGCAATTCGCTCAGGAATGCTTGCGCGCGATGGAGTCACAAGTGCAGCTGATCGAGCCTGGTGACGAGGTCGCGCCCGGCATTCACACGATTCCGACGCCGGGCCACACGCGCGATCACATATCAGTGACGGTCACATCCGGCGGCGAGCGTTTGCTCTGCGTCGCCGACACGATGGATCTGCCGATCCACATTGAGCAAACAAGCTGGCATCCGGCTTGGGATGAGATGCCAGAATTGGCCTTGGAGTCGCGGCGGATGCTTTTGCGGCGCGCAGTTGAAGAGAAGGCGCTGATTCACGCCTTCCACTTTCCTTTTCCCGGCGTCGGCTACGTCCGCGCTGATGGCGATGGCTGGCGCTTTGAGCCGCTCAAATAGATTCTGACCGCAACTCAGGAGCCGGTAGAAAATGCGCTTGCAAGAGCGGGTGGCAATTATCACCGGGGCGGCGTCGGGCATTGGCCTGGCGACTGCGCGTCGTTTCGCTCATGAGGGCGCGGCTGTTGTGGTCGCCGATATTGATCAAACTGGCGGCTTTGCCTGCGCGGAAGAGATCAGCGCGGCCGGCGGCAATGCCATTTTCGTCGAGACCGATGTCAGTGAAGAGCGTGATCTGCGCCGCATGGTGGGAGCGGCCGTGGAGACTTATGGCGGCTTGGATATACTCCACAACAATGCCTTTTGGAACGCGCCGGGAGCGGCTCAGGATATCTCGGAAGCTGACTGGCAGGCGACGCTGGCGGTGACCTTGACCGCCGTCTGGCAAGGGTCCAAACTGGCGATTCCCCATCTCTTGGAGAGCCAGTACGGCGTCATCTTGAACACCGCGTCGGTGCATAGCATCGTTGGCTTGGCTGGCAGCGCCGCTTATCAGGCGGCCAAAGGCGGCGTATTGTCGTTGACGCGCGCCATGTCGCTGGAATTGGCGCCGAAGGTGCGCGTGGTGGCCATACTCCCGGGCGCGATTGAGACGCCCGCGACGAAGCAGGTACCGGCCGCCGCCCATGCGGAATTTGTCAGCCAAGTGCCGCTGGCGCGAATGGGTCAAGCCGAAGAAGTCGCCAGCGTGGCCGCCTTTCTCGCATCCGATGAGGCGAGTTACATCACCGGCGCCGGCATCGTTGTCGATGGGGGATACACGACGCGTTAGGAACCGTCATCCTACCCCATCCTCGACCGCCAGTGTCTACGCGGCGCGGCCCCTTCCCCGAAGCATCAGGGAAGGGGAGCGCATTTCTCGGATTTGGATTGGGGCGCGCTCGCTTACGAATGGGACGGCATGGCTTGAACTTAATGAATAAGTAGAAAAGGAATAAGATCGTGAGCGCAAACAGAAAACTACCAGCTATTTCAAAGGCGCCGCAGTATGAGTTCGCCGACACCTTGGCCGAGCAAGAAGCGCAGTTGGCGGCCAATCCCATGATGGCGCGCTTCGCCGAGTCGCGCCTGGCGTTGGCGAGCGACCTGCATCGCCCGCTCTATCATTTCGTAAGCCCCGAGAGCACGCTCAATGACCCCAACGGCTTGTGTTTTTGGCAGGGGAAATGGCACCTGTTTTATCAAGGATATCCGCCGGAAGACGCGGGGCGCGTACACTGGGGGCATGCCATCAGCGATGATCTGATCCATTGGCAGGATCTGCCTTATGCCATTTATCCCTATCAAGAAGAAAGCTGCTATTCCGGCACGGCGCTGGTCGAGGATGACCGCGTCATCGCGATTTATCACGGCACCAAGCTGGGCAATATGGTCGCCACATCATCCGATCCCCTGCTGCTGAATTGGGAGAAGGTGGGCGATGGCGCCGTTATCCCGCTGGCGAAATCGGAGGACGAGCCCATCCCCTATACTGTCTTCGACCCCTGCATTTGGCGCAAGGGCGAGCACTATTACGCGTTGTCAGGCGGCTGGCTGCCCAATGGACCAGCCAATAAGCAGATCCGCGCCAACTTCCTCTTCCGCTCGAGCGACCTGGAGCATTGGGAATACCTGCATCCTTTCATTGAAGACGACTTCTACACGGTCGTGAATGACGACGGCGCCTGCCCTTATTTTTGGCCGATCGGCGATGACAAGCATATCTTTCTCATGTACAGCCACATGACCGGCGGGCAATACCTGCTGGGCGACTACGACAGGGCGCGCGACAAATTTGTCGTGACCGATGGCGGCTTGTTCAATTTTGGTCCCTCTACGCCATCGGGTGTCCATGCGCCCTCTGCTTGTCCCGATGGGGAGGGCGGGGTCATCGTCATATTCAATATGAATCAGGGGATGCCGACGCGGGGCTGGAACCAGATCATGACCTTGCCGCGCCGGCTCACGCTTGATGAGGACGGCCGCCTGCTGCAGGCGCCGGCCGGCGACATTGAGTCGCTGCGTTATGATCATCAGTCGGTTGAGCCGATGACGCTGCCGGCCAACCAGGAAATCGTGCTGGATAAGGTGCAGGGCAATGCCATGGAGCTCGCGCTGGAGATAGACCCGGCCGATGCGCCACTGGTGGAGCTTAACGTCCTGCGATCGCCCAAACGGGAAGAATATACCCGGATCGCATTCTTCAAGCATCGCGGCAATCGTTATCGCCAGCGCCTGTCCAAGACGCAGGCGATGAATGCCAGTTCAGCGGCGATGGCGTCGCTGCCTCAGCGCTACGAGAGCCTGATATCCATCGACACGTCCTACAGTTCGACGCTGCCGGAAGCGCTTTCGCGCGCGCCTGAGACGGCGCCGGTATTCCTGGAGGACGACGAGCCTCTGCAATTGCGCGTCTTTATCGACCGCAGCGTGGTCGAGGTCTACGCCAACGGCCGGCAGTGCGTCGCCTTGCGAGTTTATCCGGCGCGGGAAGACAGCCTGGGCGTGTCGCTGCGCGCGCAGGGGCGGGCGGCGACGCTGAATCGCTTTGATGCCTGGCAGATGCGCAGCGTTTGGGAAACCTAGCCTTTGACCGCGCCGGCCGTCAGCCCGCGAGTGATAAAGCGCTCTAATAGCAATCCGATGATGATGACGGGTACGACTGCCATCAACGTCAATGCGCTGATGAACCACCACTCGATGCCGCGCGTATTATTCTGGCCCGCGATGAGCACCGGCATGGTGATGGCGTTGAAGTTGGTCAGCATGAGGGCGAAGAGGTATTCGTTCCAGGCGAAGATGAAGGAGAAGATCGCCACCGCCACCAGCCCCGGCGCGCTCAGCGGCAGTACGATGCGCATGAAGGCGCCCCAGCGAGTCGCGCCATCGACGCGGGCGCTTTCTTCTAGGTCGACTGGCAAGCCATTGAAGAAATCGCGCATGATCCATACGGCGAAGGGGATATTGAACATCGTATAAGCGATGATGAGACCGCCGTAGGTGTCGATCAAGCTGAAGGCGTTGTAAAGCAGCACGAAGGGCACGATGAAAATCGCTGGCGGCAGGAAGCGCTGCGAGATGATCCAGAAGGCGATGTTGTCGTTGTCCCAGCCCAAGCGCCCCCAATAATATTTGAAACGCGACAAACCGTATCCAGCCATGGCGCCGATGATCACCGAAAGAATAGTACTGCCGGCCGCCGACACGAGGCTGTTGCGGAAATGCCTCTCGGTCGATTCCCGCTGAATGCCAAACATCTCTTCCCAGTGGTCAGGTATCGGCTGGAAGTCGATGTAGGGGATGTAATTGGGTCCGCGGCTGACGTCAATTGGGCGCTTGACCGATGTGGTCGCCAGCCAGTAAAAGGGGAAGAGCACGATGAAACACCAGAAGATGACGATGGCGTAGAGCAGGGCAGATTGCCAGAGTGGACGCCTGCTTTTTCGACGCAGCAAGGGCAGTGGCTTGCGTCGGTTCATCATTCGCTCCCGCCGCCAGCCAACCGTCGGCCCGCCATGAGAAACAGCGTGGCGAAGATGATGACCAATATGAGCAGCACATAGGCGATAGCGCTGGCATAGCCATAATTGCCGTTGCTTAGCGCCTGCTCGAAGATATAAAGCGTCAGCGACTCGGTCGCGGAGCCGGGCCCGCCGCCGGTAGTCACCACAACCACATCAATGATTTTGAAGATCTCTAAGCCTCGTATCAGGATCACCGTCATGGAGATCGGCAGAAGAATGGGCACGGTGACGCGCATGAATATCTCTAGCGCGTTGGCGCCGTCGACGCGCGCCGCTTCGTAGATGTCGTCGGGGATCGCCTGCATGCCCGCTAAGAGAATGAGCGTCATGAAGGGAATCCATTGCCAGGCGTCAATGATCAGGATGGCAATCGGCGCCCAACCAATATCCGTGAACCAGGGGACGGTGATGCCGCGCTCCAAGCCGAGCAGCTTGCCAAAATCGCGTAGAAAATCTGCAAGGGGCGAGCGCAATGGATTGGAATCGAAGAACATACGCCCGGTATATGCGGCCGCCACCGGCGTCATCATCATCGGCATCAGGAAGATGACGCGTACGATGTTGCGCCCGCGAAATGGCTGATTGAGCACGGTCGCCAAGCCCAAGCCGATGAGGTACTGGATGGTGACGCCGAAGAAGACATAGATCATTGTGTTGCGCACGGTACTGTGCAAGCGTCCGTCTCCAAGCAATCGCTCGTAGTTGCGACCCGTCAGCTCGAAGCCCATGCCGAGGAATCCGACGCCCTCGGTGATTCCGGCGGCGGCCGCCTGGCGGGCAATAGTGGAGCCGCCGCGCTGCATATCGGTGAAGCTGATGCCGAGCGACCAGAGCAGGGGAAATACCGACAAAGACAGCAGAATGATAACGGCCGGGCTGAGGAAGACCCGTTTCATGATGCGGTCTTCCGAAACCCCTCTCAGTCTCCCAGACGGGTAGGGGGGAGGCGAAACGCTTCTCGGTCGGTCTACCCCCCTCAGTCCCCCCGTATCAACGGGGGGATGGTTGTCATCCCTGAGCATGTCTTTCGCTTTTATGGAGACTTGTCGTTGCGAGAGAGAAATCGGGCGATGTCTTGCAATACCGAATCCATATCATGCAATACCTGATCATTTTGAATGCGCAGAATCACGATCCCTCTCTCCTGCAAGAATCGGCTGCGCTGCGCATCATACTCTTGGTGTTCTGGCGAGTCGTGAACGGGCCCATCTTCTTCGACCACGAGTCCGGCTTCTCGGCAAAAGAAATCCACAATAAAACGATCAATTGGCTGCTGGCGGCGAAAACGAAATCCCATCAATTGCTTTCTGCGCAGCCTTTGCCAAAGCGCCTTCTCCGCGCTGGTCGGATTCTGTCGCATGGTTTGAGCGCGCGCGCTAATCTCGTCATAAACGGCGCGATCGGTATTCGTCGGAGTCCATACTGCTTTACGGCTCACAAACGGCATCCTTATCTTTTAGTGTTCGCGCCCGAAGTCGCTTCTCGCCCGCTGTCAGTCCGAACGACTCCATCCCCCCGTTGATACGGGGGGACCGAGGGGGGTAGACCACCTTGGCGCTCCCCCACTCCGATGATTCGGAGAGGGGGCCGGGGGGTGAGGTAGACTAGGTCGAAAGCGCTGCGGTCAATGGTGTCTGCTCACCCGGTAGATTCGGGGGTTGAGGCAGACCTTCCTACATATCACCCATGTAGCCGACTGCCGCCTTGTACTGCTCCCGCTGCGCGTCGCGTCCCAGACGGTCGGTGATGGCGTTCCAGAGCTCGGCAGTGTTATCGAGCGCTTCTTGCGCGCTGATCTCGCCAGCGAGAGCGCGGGCGATCTCGGCATCCAGCGTCGACAGATATTCGGCCGAACCGGTGATGCGAATATCGAGTACGGCGTTTGGGTGGTTGATCGTGTTTTGGATGGCGTCCAGATAATCAGCGGCGCTTTCTTCATCAAAGCCAGCCGCGACCCAGGGCGCGGTATCAGCCAACTGGCTGAAGCGCGATGGATTGATGCCGGTGCCGCCGGTGACGGCCAACTCGTTGACCACGTCTTTGCTGGCGAGGAAGGAAGCGAAATCAAGCGCGGCTTCGGTTACATCGCTGTCAGCCGCGACCGAAATGATCCAGCCGCCGAAAGCGATGAAGGGCGCCGGGTTCTCTTCCATCACCCATTCGCCCGCGTCGTAATCCCAGTAGGAATCGCCACCAGGCAGTACGCCAAAACCGACCGCGCCTTTGACCAGCGAGACATTTTCATCGACCGAGATCGTACCGACATCGCCCCAGTCGAGGTTCAGCACGGCGGTGCCGGTCGCCATCAGCGTGCGCGTATCGGCAACATCGTAGTTGATCATTTCCGGATCGCCGACGTTGCGGATATCGATGTATTCCTCGAGTGCGCGCACCCAGCCGGGGTTGTTGACCTGCGGGGTCATGTCGTCGCAGCTGAAGAAAAAGCAGGGGTTGCCCGGCACTTTGCCGTATCCAGCCGCGCGCGAAAGGTATACCCAGTAGGATTGGGCGTTGCGGCGCTGCGCTTCCAGCGCGCCATAAATCGGCGCCATTGAGCCGGCAGTGTCGACCTCTTTGCCGTTGAAGAAATCGGCGATATCGCGGTACTGCGACCAGGTGGCCGGCTCGCCCAGGGCATAGCCGTATTCCGCTTCGAATTCCGCGGCGTACATCTCGTTATCGACCAGGTCCTTACGATAGTAAAGCATGTGCGCATCGCCATCGTAAGGCAGCGCGTAGGGCACGCCGCCCCAAGTGGTGATGCGATCGGCGTAGAGCGGGATGACATCGTCAGCTTCAATCGCGTCCAGCGTTTCCTGCGGGATCTCCATCACATAACCGGGCGCCATGATGTCGCCAGCCCAGTCGGCGGCGTAAATCAAGACATCGTAATCGCCGGAACCGGTCGAAAGCGCGGTGACAATCTTCTCGAATAATTCACCAAAGGCGAAGGTCTGCAACACGATATTGCCGCCGGTCGCCTCTTCCCAGATTGGTCCTTTATCGAGGACGGGACCGCCGATTGCAGAGCCGGTCTGCGTTACGACGACAACGGTTTGACCCGAAAAGTCTTGCGAGCTAACCGGCGCCACGAGGACAAGTGTCAGCAAAGCAAGCAGGAGAAACAATTTCTGTCTACGCATGGGTACACTCCTTAGCTAGTCGATATGGTTATGAAGAACCGATTCAGCGCGTCCACGGCTGATGCCGTCCAAAACGCGCAAAGAGATTGTAATACAACCTGATAGAGTCTTGTAGGCTGCTTGTATTCAGCATGCGAATTCTGTATGCTTGCGCTATTGGCTACTGGCGATTGGCGCTTCATGACAAACTATGTAATCGCGCATGATCTCGGCACGACAGGCAACAAGGCGACTCTCTACGATCGGGAGGGCATGCTGGTTGGCGCGTCTTTCAGCGGCTACGAGACCGAATATGCGCATACCGGCTGGGCGGAGCAGAACCCCGACGATTGGTGGGAGGCGGTCTGCCTGTCGACGCGGCGGCTGCTGAGCGCGACCGGCATCAACGGCGGCGAGATTGCCTGCATCACCTTCAGCGGGCAAATGATGGGGGCGGTTCCGCTCGATCGCGGCGGGCGTCCGCTGCGCAATGCCATCATCTGGGCTGATCAGCGCGCATTGGCGCAGGAACGTTGGATCGGCGAGCGACTGGCTTTTGAAGATGTCTATCGCATCACTGGTCATCGGCTCAGCGCGTCTTATTCTTTGGCGAAAATCCTCTGGATCCGCGATAACCAGCCAGACATCTTCGAGTCGACGCATAAATTCGTTCAGGCTAAAGACGCCATTATCGCGCGGCTGACCGGCGAGTTTGTTAGCGATCCGTCCGATGCCTCGAGCACGAATCTCTGTGACTTGGAAGCGGGCGTCTGGTCTGAGGCGATTCTTGAAGCCTGCGAGTTGCCGCCGGAAAAGCTGCCGCGGCTGCGCCAGTCGATCGATGTGGCAGGCGTCGTGCGCGCCGACGCAGCCGATGAAGTCGGTGTGGCTGCGGGGACGCCGGTCGTCATCGGCGGGGGCGACGGCGCTTGCGCGGCGGCGGGCGCCGGCGTCATTGACGAAGGCGCGGCCTACAACTACGTGGGTTCGTCGTCCTGGATTGCGCTATCCACGCCGAAGCCAATCTATGATCCCGAATATCGAACCTTCACATTTGGTCACGTCATCCCCGGGATGTTCATGCCGACGGGCACCATGCAGGCGGCGGGCGCGTCTTATCAGTGGACGCGCGACCAGCTCGCGCTGATTGAGAAGGAAACGGCGGCGCGCCTTGGCGTCAGCCCTTACGAGTTGATCAATCTCGAGGTCCAGCAAGTGAATCCCGGCGCAGAGGGATTGTTTTTTCTGCCCTATCTGCTGGGCGAGCGCAGCCCCCGCTGGAACCCGCATGCGCGCGGCGCCTTTGTCGGTTTGACCATTCGCCATACGCGCGCCCACATGGTTCGCGCCGTGCTCGAAGGCGTGACGATGAACCTGCGTGTCATCCTCGATGCCTTTCGCGCGCAAGGCACTGAGATTGAGGCGATGCGGGTCATCGGCGGCGGCGCCAGCGGACGGGTCTGGAATCAGATCATGGCTGATATCTACGCCATGCCGGTGCAGCGGCTTGCGATTTTGGAGGAGGCGACATCGATGGGCGCGGCTTTGGTGGGCGGCGTCGGCGTCGGTTTGTATTCGGACTTCGATATGATCCACCGCATGAATGAGGTGTCAGCGACTGTGTTGCCGCAGCCGGAGGCGCAGGCGCTGTACGAGCGAATGCTGCCGATCTTCGAGGCGCTGTATGAGGCGCTGGCGCCCGTTTACGATGATATCGCCGCCTTATAGCGCCGGGCGCGGAAATCTCCCACTATGAGGAAGTCGAAGTTTGTCTTTGTCGGCGTCAGCACTGCCGGGTCTTCCATCATGAAGATCTTTCCCCAATGGACGACGCTCTTGGGTTTGGATGCTGTGATTGTCGGCTGCGATCTGCCGCTGCGTTCGGCAAAGAAGACCTATCGGCGTGCCCTGCGGGAAATTCGCGACGATCCCCGGGTGGTCGGCGCTTTGGTCACAGCACACAAGATTGACCTGTTGCGCGCGGGCCGCGATCTCATTGACGAACTGGACGAACACGCCGCCCTATGCGACGAAGCGTCTTGCTTCGCCAAGCGGAATGGACGCCTCCATGCTTTCGCCAAAGACCCGATTGCGTCGGTTGCGGCGCTGGATGGCTTCGTTGAACCTGGTCATTGGCGTCAGGGCGAGCGCGATGTGCTTTGCCTGGGGGCGGGCGGCGCGGCGGTGGCCATCAGCGTGGGCATGGCGCAGCGCGCGGCCGGACATCCGCGCCGATTCGTCCTGGCGGACATCGTGCCGGAACGCCTGGAGTCGATCCGGCGAATTCACGGCAAACTCGATACTCGCATTCAATTCGAGTACCATCTTAGCCAAGATGAGGGCGACAACGACGCGCTATTGGCCGAACTGCCGGCCGCCTCGCTGGTCATCAATGCGACCGGGCTGGGCAAGGACAAGCCGGGTTCGCCACTAAGTCAGGACGCGCTTTTCCCGCGCGAGGGCCTGATTTGGGAGTTGAATTATCGCGGGCGGCGCGACTTCATGCGGTTTGCGCAGGCTCAAGCTGGCGCGCGCGACCTGAAAGTGGCGGATGGCTGGGATTACTTCCTCCACGGTTGGACAAAAGCGATGGCCGAGGTGTTTCAAATTGAGATAAAACACGGATCCTTTGCGCAGATGGCTGAGGTCGCCGCGGCTAATCGCGCGCCCTAAACGCGGATGGAGAATAACCATGCCAGTAATCACGCCTTTCGTCACCGAAGTTGACTTTGCGTCTGGTGAGTTGTCGGCGCCGGCCTATGTGATCCAGCGTAAGCTCAGCGATATGGCGAGCATGTACGCCGACGTTGACGAGGCGGCGCGAATCATGGTGGCTGAAGGCGACCGCCTGATCTACGAAGTGCAAGGCGTGGACCTGCCGGAAGAAGAGGGGCAGATCCCGCATTGCACGACGCGGATAACGCCCGGGCGCATCGGCGCAGAGTATCACATGACCAAGGGGCATTATCACGCGCGGCGCGAACAAGGCGAGGTCTACTTCGGTCTTTCGGGGCGGGGCTTCCTGGTCATGCAGACCGAAAGCGGCGAGACCAGCGTGCAGCGGATGGTCGCCGGCAGCGCCGCCTACGTCCCCCCGTTCTGGGCGCACCGCACAGTCAACGTGGGCGATGAGGATTTCGTCTTCTTCTCGGTCTGGGAAGCGCGCGCCGGCCATGACTACGGCACGATCGAGCGCGACGGCTTTCGCAAGCTGGTCGTGCTGCGTGATGGTCAGCCGGTTGTGGTTGATAATCCGAAATACGGATGACCCTCGGCCTCAGCGTTCCTCGTAGAAGATTGGCTGCCCCCATTCCAGATCGACAATCGGGCTGTCGAGGTGACGGCGAAGATTGATTGGCGCGTACTGACTGTCCTCGTCGGGCGCTTTGTCGATGTCAATATCAAAGCCAATACGAATCTGATAGTCGTTGTAGGCAGTTGCAGGCAAGTCATACAGGCTTTCAAAGTCGAATGCCTGAATGGCGGCCGGCGGGCTGATCATGATGGACAGGTGGCTTTCTTGCATGGAAAGATACCATGGGAATACCTGTACGGAATCTTGAGACACCAAGCCAATCCAACCTGGCTGAAACTCGAAGTATTCGATTAAAGTATCCGGGTACTCTATGCGGGCGCGGCAATTGGTAAGAGGCGCTTGACAACTGCGCCATCGGCTGACCGTGGATTCCCGTTTGCCAGAGAATCCCCCGCTCCGATGGCTAGGAGCGCTCGGCAGTAGCTGGATCACGTTGCGCTCATCGGGCGTGGCGATGGCTCTCTCATGCGAGTCGCCGGTCTCGACATCCAGTAGAATCCACGTCTCGCCATGGCTGTAGCGCAGGAAGCGCCCGCTCCTGGATATGTCGAGCAGCCTCACGCCTTCCGGGTCAGCCAGAACGAGTTGGGGATGCGTCTCTTCAAACAGATCCCAGTGCCAGATACCGCGCGAGTCCTGATACGCAATCGTGCTGCTGTCGGCGCTCCATGCCATCGGTTCTTGGTAAAAGGTAGGATCCCACCAGACGCGCTGACCGGCGACCACCTCCATTCCCATTAGGCGGCCATAGCCGTATTCTTCCATCGTCCAATTGTTAAACATATAGACCAGCAGTTCGTTTCGGTCTTGCACCGCCACGAAGTTGCTGTCTGGCGAAAACTGCGCGAACCAGCCCTTCACTGGTTCCAACCAGCCGTCGTGGCTGTATCCAGTGACGGAAAGCGCGCGTCCGCCACCGACCGTTAGACTTCCCAGGGGCTGGCAATACGGGCACCAATGAAGCTCCTTCTTGACTAAGGCAAGGTATTGAAAGCCCAACTCATCCCGTTCCAGTCGGTACATGACATGGCTGCCATCATTGGAGATGGCGATAGGCCACCTTGCCGGATCGAGCCAGGTCACGCTGCGGTCTGGATTGAGGCGATAGCGCTTTCCGGATTGGGTCGTAATGTTGAGAAAGCGCGGCAGCGGATAGTGCTCGCCTTCGGGCTCCGTGATTTTCTCATTGCCTGTTAGCTGCATGAGCAGCTCTTCAAACGCTTCAACCGGCGCCGGGCTCTCCAATTCAATTTCGGATTGCCAGGGCCGTACAAACTCAACCAGCCCTTCTGTTGATTCAAGCTCCCGCCATGGCGCGACACGTCCCGGCATCCAGACCGATCCGTAATAGAAGCCGTATGTTCCGTCGCCGTTCGCGTCTAAGGCAAAATAGCCGACGTCATCTCGCCGAGTGCGACTGCGGCCCGGGCTAAAACTGAGGCAACCATGATCATAATCTCTGACCGTGTCTGCGAAATACACGGCTGGCCGCCAATTGACAACTGCCAAGTATTTGTCGCCGACTCCCTTGAAATATCGATCGACCTCCAAGACGTAGTTCCCTCGGAGCTTATCCACTAATTCAATGCGGCCCGAAACGACGAGGTCGGCATACTCCACCATTCGATTTATTGGCGTGACGTTATCTCCACCGGTTGCACAGGCCATGACCTGCGGAAGCGGCGAGAGGAAAGCCGCGGAAATGAATGCCACGATTAGTAGCTTGCGCATCAGAGTCTCCTATAAGGTTGTTTCGCTCCCATCGTATGCCTGCTTTCCGCGCCAAACTTGACGCCCACGCCTACGTCCCCGCTACGATTTCGCGAGATCGCCGCGTTCGTTGCCCGCAAACCACCATGACCTAGCCAATACCACCATCATCATCACCGACCAGGAGCGCTACTTCACGATCGAGCGCGACGGCTTCCATAAGCTGGTATTGATGCGGGATGGTCAGCCGGCGGTGGTGGATAATCCGCAGTATGGCTGATTCGACGCAATCCTAGCGGACAAGAAAGACAGGCTGCTCCCATTCAAGATCGACAATCGGACTATCAAGATGCTCGCTTAGGTCGACGAAATCGCTGCGTTCTTCCTTCGCCGAATTGAGGCTGAGATCAGGAATGTAACCCAGATCGATCTTGTAGTCTCCGACCGCGACCGCTGGCCGTCCGTACATGTTGTCGTAGTCAAACGCCGCAATTGACCGCTCGTAACTGACATTATTGATGTGGGCGAAAAAACGCGAATTCTTGCTCGAATGGTACCAGGGATAGAAGGATATGGATTGTGGCGATACAAGCCCTAGCCAACCGGGTCTGTACTCGAAGTAGTCGATCAGCTGTTCGTCAAATATGAAGTGGACGGGACACTGCATTAAGGGCGCGTTGCACCCGCGCCGACTGTCTTCGCCGTATCTATCGCTCTCGGTGCTTTCGATTGGAAAACCGTCCGGATAATCTGGTCTGATGAAAATGATGTTGCGTTCGTCGGGCGTGGCGATGGCGCGCTCATGAATGTCTTCGCTTTCGACATTGATCAAGTACCATGAATCGCTGTCGCTGTAGCGAACATAGCGCCCGCTCCTCGAAACATCAAGCAGTCTCTCGTCGTCCTCAGTAAGCAAGACAAGCCGAGGATGAGTCTCTTCGAAAATGTCCCAGTGCCAGATTCCAGCATCATCTTGATAGGCCAAGGTGGTGCTGTCTGCGCTCCATTGCATCGGCATTTCCGAGATGTCGGCTTTATGCCAAAGCGTCTGTTCCGCGACGCTTTTCATCCCCATGTGCTGGCCGTAGCCGTATTTCTCTTCTGTCCAGTTTTCAAACATGTAAACCACTAATCGTTCGCGTTCTTGCACCGCTATGAAATTGCTGTCTGGCGAGAATAGCGCGTATAGGCCTTCAATCGGCTCCAGATACCCAGTGGTCGAATAGTCAACCGTTGAGTGCGCGCCGCCACCGACTTCGGGCATTCCCAGGCACAAATTGGCAGCACAGTTGTGAAAAGGCTTCTTCTCTCGAATCATGTACTGGAAACCGAGTCGATCGTGGTCGAGACGAAACATGATATGGCTGCCGTCGTTCGATTCCGCTTCGGGCAAACGCGTCGGATCAAGATATCTGAGCGAGCGGTCTGGGTTGAGTCGGTAGCGCTCGCCAGATTCGGTGGTGATGTTGAGAAAGCGCATGAGCGGATACGCGCCGGGTACCGGAGCCGACGGTTCACTGCGATTGCCTTGCTGCAGTAGAAATCTCTCGAAGTCTACGGCGGACTGGAGATGATCCATCTCGTACTCGTCGGGTATGAAAGAGTCGATTTCAATCAGGCCCTCAGTCGACTCTAGCTTTCGAGAAGGATGCACATCGCCAAGGATCCACACCGAAGACTCAGAATAATAGTATGTTCCGTTAAGTCCTGCATACAGAGCGAAGTAGCCGGATGAATCTTTGCGAAATTTGAAGCCCCAAGCGCCGATGTTGAAGCAGCCATTGGCATAATCCCGCAGTGTATCGCCAACGAACCACGCCGGACGCGTCCCTACCACGGCAAGGTATTCGCCGCCGTTACCTTTGAAATACCGATCTACATGCAGAATCGCGTTTTCACCGAGTGCATCGACGAAGTCGACTCTGGCAGCGACAACAAGATCGGATAACTCCATTACTTGGTCAAGATACGATCCTTCACTGCCTCCGCAAGCGAGCGCCTGCGACAGCGAAAGCTGCATTAGTATTGCGAGCGCAACCAGATAGGCAAACCTGCGCATAAGACTCCTCTTGCTTCTTCCTTTCTCCCATCCTATCGTCACTTTCCGCGCCAAACTTGACGCCCAGGCCTACGCGCCCGCTACGATTTCGCGAGATCGCCGCGCCCGTTGCCTGCGAGCCACATTCGCGTTACTCTCTTGCCATTGTCTCGACGCGCAGGAAACCGCCATGACCCAGCCCAATATCATCCTCTTCATCACCGACCAGCAGCGCTACGACACCGTCAGCGCCCTCGGCTTCCCCTACATGGACACGCCCAATCTCGACCGGCTGGTGAACGAAGGCCTCAGCTTCGACAACTGCCACGTGACCGCGCCTTCCTGCGCGCCGGCGCGTGCCAGCCTCTTCACCGGTTACTATCCGCACGTCACCGGCATCATGCGCAATGGCGACCGCTGGCGGCATTCCTGGGTCGAGGATTTGAACGAGGCCGGCTATCATTGCGTCAATATCGGCAAGATGCACACCAATCCCTTCGAGACGCCGCTGGGCTTTCACGAGCGCTACGTGGTGGAGAATAAGGATCGCTACTTGCAGGGGCGCTATTACTTCGATGAATGGGACAAGGCCTTGCAGGCGCGCGGGCTGGTCAAGCAGCAGCGCGAGCTCTACCGACAGCGGGACGACTACCGCGAGCGCATGGGCGCCTTCAGCTGGGACCTGCCGCCGGAGACGCATTCGGACAACTTCGTCGGCGGGCTGGCGCAGTGGTGGCTGAATACCTATCCCAAGACTGAGCCGCTCTTCTTGCAGATCGGCTTTCCTGGTCCGCACCCGCCTTATGATCCGACGCCGAAAGCGGCCGCCGAGTACATCGACCGCGATCTGCCGCTGCCGGAAGTGACGCCGGCGGAGCTCGACGGGCAGCCGCCACCCTATCGGCGTTATCGGCAGCACAACACCGAGGTCGATCACGATTCGGTGGTGCATTTGCTGGCGCCGTCGCGTTTGCAGCTGCAGCGTCTGCGCGCCTATTACGCCGCCAACGTCAGTATGATTGACAAACAGGTAGGCCAGATCATGGAGGCGCTGGAAACGCAGGGCTACCTCGAGAATAGCATCGTCATCTTCACCAGCGACCACGGCGATTGCCTGGGAGATCACGGGCAGATTCAGAAGTGGACGATGTACGACATCATCACGCGTGTGCCGGCGATATTCTGGGCGCCGGGGCGCATCTCAGCTGGGCGACGGGTCGAGGAGCTTTGCCAGTGGATGGATATCGGGCGCACCATCCTCGAGCTGGCTGGCGTCGAGCCGGCGGCCGATATGCAGGCCGTCTCGCTGCTGCCAGCGTTGCAGGGCGAGGATTGGCGCGGACGCGAATTCGTCTTCGCCGAGCATCCGGCCGATGGCAACTATGAAGGTCCCTATCAGACGATGATTCGCAGCGAGCGTTACAAGCTGGTGCACTTCATGGGCGAGGATTATGGACAGCTCTTTGACCTGGAAGCCGATCCGGGCGAGCTTGACAATCACTGGGACGACGAGGCGCTGGCGGGCGTGAAGCGGGAGTTGCTGACGGCGCTGCTGAATTGGCGGCTGGAAAGCGCCTTAAATACGCGGGATCTGTTCCAGGATCATCGGTAGATGTCACGTCCTGCGAGGCGTCCCTTACGTCTATGTTTGAGAATTATATGGAAGGGCTGGAGCCGGCACTAAGGAAGCGCAGGTAATCGCGACAGGAGATAGCCAATAATGAGGGTGGCGATCCCCAACACGATTATGAGCGTCCATCGCCAATTGTCCAGTTTGCCTTCTATGCGCGTCAAAATGACTTTGATCTCTCCCATGTCGCGCGCATGATCCTCCTTCGGAACTTTGTGGCTAAGTTCTGATTTGATTACGTCAATGTCGGACGCTGCCATGTTTTCCCTACCTCCATTTCCTATCCACAATATAGCAGAATGCCAATCCAAAGTACAGCAAGCTGTTTTCTGGTGCGAATCGTGAGAACTGTGGGAATCTTGGCATTATGGCGGACGACAGGTCGGCGCGTATAGAAATCGAGAATTAGCCGCGACCTCACGGTGTAGTTCTTCGCGGATTCGCATGAAATTGTCAAAGTTACACGCTTCTGATTGATGTCCGTATAAAGTGCTCCACTTCGGCGCGGGATTTGGCGCCGGCCATGGGACCCTTTTCGCTGACAGCGAGCGCGCCACAGGCGTTGGCTAGCTGGGCGGCTGCGCGCAAGGATTTGCCGCCCAGAATGCCCGATATGAAGCCGGCGTCAAAGCAATCACCGGCGCCGGTGGGGTCGATTTCGTCCACATCATAACCGGAGATATCCAAGCGCCCGTCTTCGGTGTAGACGCTGCAGCCGGCGGCGCCACGGGTGACGACGATTTTGCGGTCGGGACGCGCTCGCAGTAAATCCTCGATCGCCTCGTCCGCGCTGCCAGCGGCCGTGAGCAGCAGCAGTTCTTCTTGCGTGGGCAAAAAGGTATCGGCGGCGTCGATGAAGGGGGCGAAGACGATTCGCGCTTCTTCCACCGGCAGCAACTCAGGCCGCAGGTTGGGATCGAAACTGATGAGCGCGCCGGCTTCCAGCGCCAGCGCCAGCGCTTCTTGGCAGACGGTCAAAACCGCTTCGCTCATCGAAAGCGCCGAGCCCATGATGTGAAAACAGCGCAGCCCGGCGAAATGCGCTGGCTTTAGCATGTCGCTCTTGATGTGACCGCCAGCGCCCAGGCTGAAGACGAAGTCCCGTGAACCATCGCGGTTGTAGGCAACGAAGGCGACGCCGGTCGCCTGGTCGGGCAATCGACGAATTCCATCCGTGACGACGCCGTCCGCCGCAAGCTGATGCAGCAGGCAGTCGCCAAAGGCGTCCACGCCGACTGAGCCGATAGCGGCGCTCTCCATGCCGAGCCGAGCCGCCTGCACCGCGAAGATGAAGGGCGCGCCGCTAGGGTAGGGCCCGACGAAGGGACCGGGCTGGTCCAGCGGCTGGTTGATGTCGGCGCGCATGATTTCGACCAGCGCTTCGCCGATGGTGAGGATGTCGAGGGGCATGGGACAGACTTTAACTCATCGTCGCAAGCAGATGGAAGGCGCGCTCGCGCTCAGCTTGCGCCAGCTCAAAAATGTTTGTGATGCCTTCGTTGAACAACTGTTCGGCCCTCGCTGTGACATATTTGCTGCTGTATCCCGCGGGTCTGGCGCTGTCTATCATGTACACGCCAACCAGATCGCAAATGGTCTCTTCGATGCGCTGTTCAATGTGCGTTCCATATCGGGTCAAGCCGGCGATGTTTCTTTGCACGTGGCAGGCCTCGTGGGTAAGGGTGTAAGATCGGGCAGGTTGGTTGCCAGCGATACTCCTAGGATGAAGGACGATCAAATTTCCCAGCGCGAAGGAGATGATCGATTCCCGACCTGTGTTGTCCCCCCAAGTTCGCTCTCGAACCTTTAGCGGACCCTTGACGAGATAGGCATGCCACTCCGGCGCGTGGCGCTTAAGATAATCAAGAATTTGTTTCACTTGGCCAAGGAACCAGGTCGACCCCTCTATGATCAGGCCGTCGACATTCGCTTGTACCGCCGGAATAACACACTGGCCGCCGTGATCGGCATATACGCGTTCTCCCAGTACCCAGTCCGATTCAATCGTACAATTCCAGCCATGCGCGCAGCAACTGTCTGCGGACCCTTGCTGCGTACTTGGGGACCCCGCGCATTGATTGTTCTGAAAGGCGACATAACCGTGTATCCAGTCCTGGTTGTTATTGCACTGCCAGCCAGTAAAGCAGCAATTGTCAATTTGACCGGCCGCGTTGCTCGCTGCCTGGGTGGAAGTTCCCGATTGCGATGCGGTAGAAGCGGGACAATGATTGTTCTGATAAGCCCAATAGCCTTCTATCCACTCTTGATCGCTGCTGCACTGGCGATCAACGAAACAGCAATTGTCAATTGGAGCTGATGTTCCTGTCTGGGAAGGTGGCTGGCTGCCATTTTCAACGCGGCTGTAATTGACCCATTTTGCCAGCCAGACTTCGCTTCCATATCCAGCGATCTTCAGCCAGCGGCCAGAATCGCCCACGACCTGGAGTATGGCACCCGACCGGACTGTCCCGGCGATATCGGCATAGAGGCTGGGCGCGGCTCTCAAGTTGAGGCCTCGATTGGCGCGGATCGAGTACTCCTGCGCCGCTGCCAAAGTGCACAGCAGAAGCATGGCTGTAAACGCGGCAATGAATCGAGCTTTCATTTACATGCTCCTTTCCGGGATTTTCTTCCTGCGGCAACTTTGGATAACCAGCTTCCCACCTTAATCCTCGAAGGGAATCTCAGGCACGCCGCCGGCGAAAGGCGCGTCGGGCCGTTCGTAGTCGCCCATCAGCGCGCGGCGCAGCGGCGGCATCTCGGCCAGCACAGCGGGGTCGGTATGGAAGCGGTCGGCGCGGCGGAACCAGGGCGGGCTATAGATGTAGTGCATGTTATAGCGGTCGAAGTCTTCATCGTTGGGCATGGGCGAGTGCCAGACGCCATTGTGAAAGAGCAGCATCGTTCCGGGCTCGCAGAGCACGTTATGCTGGATCGGCGAGACCGTGACTTCTCGGCGCTTTTCCGCCGGCAGCGGGTAAGGGCTGCGGTGGCTGCCGGGGATGAGCATCATATTGCCCATGTACTCACGGGATTGATCAGTCAGGTTGAAGCTGGCGCGCAGCTGCAGCAGGGGCACGGGATAGCCGACTTTCTCGAATCCATAGGCGCCCGATCCGTCCTGATGCCAGCCGACAATGCTGCCATTCGCCGCCAAGCGCGCGCACCAGCCGGATTGCATGACGAACTTGTCGCCGTAGAGCCCGCGCACCTTGGGAATCACGGCCGGATGCTCGATCAGGCGGGCGAGGGCCGGTTCGCTTTCGTAGGCATTGCCCAGCGGGCTGAAGACTTCGGTGGTGTTCTCATGGATGCGAATGGAAGCGGCGAGGGCGTCGTCGATTTCGGTCTGCGTCAAGACGTCTTCGATGATGAGGTAGCCGTAACATTCGAACATGAAGCGTTCGTCTTCGGTCATAGGTCCGGGTTGGGCGAGCGGGATCATGGGCGGGTCTCCTTTACCGGGCGCTGATTTGGCGTGATTTTACCACCGAATTCGCCGAGCGTGCTCAAACCAGGGAGACCAGCCAGTGCAATCGCTTCAAAATCATTTCGCGCCTATCGCCACAGAATAAAGGAAAATGTAGGGGCGACACTGTGTGTCGCCCACGAAGATAGCCTAAATTTTGCGGGCGATTCACAGAATCGCCCCTACAGATCTCGCAAGTTGTGCGGAAAACAGTTGATTTCAGCGCCATTTAAATTTGAAGCAGTTGCCCTGGAGACCGGCGGCCTGCGCGTGACTTGACCGGGGCGATGCGGTCTAGGCTGTGGTGACGGGCGCGAAGCCTGAATCTCAGCCCTTCAACGAACCCGACAATAGCCCGCTGATGATGAAGCGCTGAAAGATCAGGGCGAAGCCGATCGGGGGGATGACCGAGACAACGCCGGCGGTGATGATGCTGACGAAGCTGACATCGACATCGGTGGCGAAGAGCGAAACGACGACCGTGCTGGTATAGGACGCGGGCGTCTCGGAGAGCAGCAAGGCGAAGAGAAACTCGCCCCAGGTGAGCAGGAAGGCGAGGATGCCGGCCGAGGTCAAGCCGGGCAGGGATAGCGGCAGGATGATCTTATGCACAACTTGCAGGCGGCTGCAGCCATCGATGCGCCCGGCGTCCTCAAGCTCGATGGGAATGGTCTTGAAGTAAGATTGCAGCAGCCAAATGACGTAGGGCAGGATGAAAGACAGATTGATGAATACGAGCGTGACGATCTTGTCGCTCATGCCAATGCGCTTGGCGACCAGCACAATCGGAATCGCCAGCGAGAGAGCGGGAATCAGACGGCTGGCGAGGATGCCGAAAAGCAGCACGCTGCGTCCGCGGAAGGTCAGGCGCGCCAGCGGATAAGCGGCGTAAGCGCCTACGAGAACGGCGATGCCGGCGACGCTGCCGGCGACGAAGAAGCTATTGGCGAAGGAACGCAGGAAGATGCGCGATTGATATGGCACGCCTGATGCTTCGCCTAATACGGCGCCCTCAAAAATCTCGCGGTAGCTATCGAGCACGATGGGGTTGGGCAGCCATTGCGGCGGCCGGTTTAGCAGTTGGCGTTCGTATTGGAAGCTGGAACTGACGAGCCAGAGGAAGGGACCAACTGTGCCGGCCAAGACGATGGCGGCGCCGAGATAGATGACAATCAGGCGGATGCGGGCGCGCGCTTTCATTATCGCTCGGTACCTTTGTCCAGAACGGCGTAAAACAAGATGGCGAGCGCCAGCGTGATCGCGCCCAGCAGCATCGCAATTGAGCTGCCCGCGCCAAAATCCAGCTTGCGGAAGGTCTCGGTATAGATTTGCCAACCGAGCACGTTGGTGGCATCGGCCGGGCCGCCGGCGGTGAGCACAAAGATGATGTCGAAGACTTTCAGGGCGAAGATCATCTCGAAGATGATGACGATGGACAGCATGGGGCGAAGCAGGGGCAAGGTAATGTAGCGGAAGCGCCCCCAGATGTTGGCGCCGTCCACGATGGCCGATTCGTAGATATCGCCCGGGATGGTCTGCAAGCCCGAGAGCAAGAGCAGCGTGGCCAGCGGAATATGAATCCAGGAATAGGCGATGACGAGCCAAATCATCACGCTGGGCATGCTGCCGAGCACATTCTGGTACTCGGTGATGATGCCCAGCTCGAAAAAGACGGCGTTGACCAGGCCGTATTGGGGATTGAGCAGCCACTTCCAAAGCAGGGCGTTGACGACCGAGGGAATCGCCCAGGGCACCAGCAATAGAGCGCGCAAGACGCCGCGCCCCGGAAACTTCTCATTGAGCAGCAGGGAAATTAGCAGCGAAAGCAGGACGATGAGCACGACGGCCAAGATGGCGAAAGTGAAGGTGGTGCGCAGCGGCTCCCAGAAGTCGCTGTCGGTGATCCAGTCGATGTAATTCTCCAAGCCGATGAATCGCTCGCGGCCCGGGCGCTTCAGGTTCCAGTTGTGCAAACTGAGGAAGACGGCGATGCAGAAGGGCGCCAGGATGGTGGCGGCGATGATCAAGACGGCGGGCGCGCTGAATAGAATCGCCAGCATGCCTTGGGACAGCTCTTTGCGTTGAGGAACGTTACGGGATTGCACGGGTACGGTATTCAACCCCCCTCTAAATCTCCCCCCATAGCGATGGGGGGAGACTTGCAACGAAAAGTGGCCGGATCGACCGCTACAGCGAGAACCATGACGATAGCGATGCAGCCGCTACGAAGCCACCAAGGGGTTAGTAACCCCAATCTTCCTTCAGCTCGTTCCATTCTTCAGCCAGCTCATTGAGGACTTCGCCTTTGTCAGCATCGCCGAGAATGGCGGCCTGCAGCGGCCCCCAACTGCCAATCTCCCAATCGGAGAAGAAGGGCACGAAACGGTACGGGCGCGAGATGGCGTATTCCGACTGTTCGCTGAGCAGGTCGGGGTCAATCCAGCCGGAGATCGAGTTGCGCACCTCTTCATCTTCGTAGAGCGGCGCCGGCGAGAAGCCCAGGCCGAACTCCAGCGCCCAGCGCTTGGGCACATAGTAGACGCCGGTGGCATCCTTGCCGCCGAGGAATTGGACTAGCTGCCAAGCGGCGTCCTTGTCCTCGGCATTGTTGGTTATGGCGTAAAGACGGACGTAGCCCCAGGTGCCGCTGCGGACCTCATCAGTGCCCGGGATCAGCGCATTCTTGATGCTGCCAGCGGCATTCGATTGTTCCGGATCGTTCATCGCCTTGAGCGTGTAGTCGGTGGTGGTCATGAAGCTCGTCGTGCCGGCCGCCATTAGCAGGGTGCCGTCATCATCGGTCAGCGAAGCCGGGTCGATGAGGCCGGCGTCCAGCCCTTCGGTCAGCCAATCGAGCGCCTGCCAGGCCGCGCTTCCCTCCAGATGGAAGAGTGGGTTGAAGTCGTCATCAAAGAGCTTGCCGCCACGCGAGGCGGTCAGCGTCTCCCATTCGCGCAGCAGGTAGTTCTCGCCGCTGCGCAGCTGCATGAGGATGGGATATTCGACCACGCCGGCGTCTTTGATCATCTGGGCTTGTTCCAGCATATCGTCCCAGGTTTCCGGCGGCGCGTCGACGTCGGCCGCTTCCAGGTGCGCCGCGTTGTAAGCCATCGTCTGGACGCCAGAATAATAGGGCAAGCCATAGACTTCGCCATCGTAGGACATCTGCTCGATGATGCCCGCGGGTAGATCGGCCAGCAATTCGTCGGCGCCGGGCAGGCCCGTTATCGGCAGGATCCAGCCGGCGGAAGCCCATTCCGCCAAATAGCTGTCGCGGACGTAGGCGACATCGAATTCGGTGCCGGCGACGAAGCTGGCGACCATCTTGTCGTGATATTCATTACTGGGGAAGGGCAGGAAGACGGCGTCATGGCCGCTCTGATCGGTGAAACGTCCCAGATTTTCGGTGACGACATCGACTTCATAGGGCCAGCCGGTCAGCTTGAGACCATCGTCCTGCGCGAAAACGCCGCCGACCAGCAAGGTCATGATCGAGAGCAAAAGGAAGAGTGTCTTGGAACGGTGCATTTCTTCACCTCGTTTCTTACAAGAGAGCATGCGGAATTGTGTCTGGATCATTTTCTTATCAGCGCCTCCATTTCCAGTCTAAGTGAGATTTGGGTGGAATGATATTGGCGGCGGGTGAGCGCACGCGCCAGAACCGCGGGCGCTTGTTGTATGGCAAGAGCGTAGTCTGCTATAGTCTTTTCCACCTGCATAAACCTTAGCGGGCCAAGACTGGCATCGGACTGCCATATTCCTGCCAAATTCGGCGGCAAGGCGATGACGACATACAGCGCTGACTTTGAAGAGCATATCCGCGATCTGCTGAGCAACCTCTACGATTATCTGAAGTTGGTCGATAATCCGGTCGCGGAAAAGCTGGCGCAAGAAGCCAGCGGGAATCAACGCATGCGCGCCATCCAAACGAAGGCGCTGGACGCGATCGAAGACATGCGGAGGCGAGACGAGCGGGATCCGACTGCGCGCGGCAATCGCCTTTACAACATCCTGCAATTGCGCTATGTGGAAGAGCGGAGCACGCTCGAAGCGCTCCGCCGCTTGGCGCTCAGCGAACGTCAATATTACCGCGAGCATCAACGAGCGATTCAGACTATCAGCCGGATCATTTGGGACGAGTATTTTTCCGGAGTGGAAGAATCGGGCGCGCAGGCGCACTCACTGGCTGATGAGCTGGATTATCTCGAAGACGACAGCCACCAGGTTATGCATCCGCGACAGGAGCTGGTGGCGGCGGTCTTGGCGACGCAGGTTGTGGCTGAGCAGCGCGGGATAAGAGTTGAAGTCGGGGAATCGCCGGCGGCGCTTAACCTAAACGCGTCGCAGCCGGTCTTCCGGCAGCTGCTAATCTATCTGCTCAATGAAGTGATCGGCGCGACCAGCCCGGGCGGGCGGATCAATATCGCCTTTGAGCCGGCCGCGGACGAGCCGGTCTTGTCGATTTCGCCGAAGGCGCTGCGCGTGGACGGCGCTCGATTCTGCGCCCGGCTGAGAGAAGACAGCACGGCAAGCGAGCTGATGCGCCACTTGAAGGCGGAAATGAATTGGAAGGATGAGCCCGCGCAAATCATGGTGGCATTCAAGCGAGAAATTCACAATATTCTGATTGTCGATGACAATCCGGATACCGTAAGCCTGTTCAAGCGCTATTTGGTCAATCAGCCCTACCGTCTGATATCGGCGGCGGGCGAGGGCGAGGCCCGGGCGATCGCGCGAGGGCAGCCGCTGATGTGCGTCATCCTGGATGTGATGCTGCCGGGGAAAGACGGCTGGCAGATCTTGCAGAGTTATAAAGGTCATCCGGCGACGGCGGACATACCGATCTTGATCTGCTCGGTATTGGAGATGGAGGACCTGGCGAATTCTCTGGGCGCGGATGGATATCTCAAGAAGCCACCGGCTCGCGCCGAGCTCTTGTCAATGCTGAGCCGCTGGGCGGAGTGAGTTAACATTATTTGTACTTGTAGGGATTTGGCTGCGGGAGACTCGCCCAGTCGCCCCTACAAATTGTCATTGTGGAGCGTCTATTATTGGTGTGGTATTAGCCGCAGCCTGCGAAGAACATCGTTTGGGCGCGCGATTTGGGCGCGTTCGTTGAATCGCGCATTGGCTGGATTACTGGGGTTTATCAAACGTGAAAGCAGGCTCACCGGGGAATGATAAAGGTATGACTGGAGACAAGGTCCGAATCGGGATCGTCGGCATTGGCAATATGGGTAAGCAGCATGTGAAGCACGTCATCGACTTGCCGAATACGGAGCTCGCCGCCGTCTGTGATCGAAGCATGGAACGGCTGGAAAGCGCATTTGCCCCCGAAGATCCGCCGGAAACAAGCGCGACAGCCGACGATATCGCCGCCGCCGAAGAATCGGACGCGACGGACGAGAACGAATCCGACGCTAGGGATTGCGCCGTGGACGCCGAACAAGAAGCGGTGGATCCCGATTACGCGCGAATCCTCGCGGAGACAGCGCAGTTCACGGATTATCTTGAGATGCTCGACGCGGTCGAAATGGATGGCGTCATTATCGCCACACCGCATTTCGATCATCCTGACATGGCGTTGGGGGCATTTGAGCGCGGCATCCACGTCTTGGTCGAAAAGCCGATCGCGGTGCACGTGCAGGAAGCGCAGCGCATGATCGACGGCTATCGCGCGGCCAAATCGGCGCAGCCGGATCTGGTCTTCGCCGCGATGTTCATGCAGCGCACTTGGGGCTATTGGCGCCAGATCAAGTCGATGGTCGACCGCGGCGAGCTGGGGCTACTCATTCGCTGCACTTGGTTGATCACCGATTGGTTCCGCACGCAGAGCTATTACGACAGCGGCGGCTGGCGCGCGACCTGGCGTGGCGAAGGCGGCGGCGTGCTGATGAACCAATGCCCGCATAATCTTGATTTATATCAATGGATCGTGGGCATGCCGGCGAGGGCGCAGGGCTTCGTCAGCTTCGGCAAACATCATCGGATTGAGGTAGAGGATGAGGTAACGGCCTACTTCGAGCACGAGAACGGCATGGTCGGGCACTTCATCACCACGACGGGCGAATCGCCCGGCACCAACCGGCTGGAGATCGCCGGCGAAAATGGCAAGCTGGTTTATCAGGATGACGAATTGTGGTTCTACCGCAACGATTGGTCGTCAATCAAGCAGATCCGTGAATCTGAATCGGGTTTCGCGGCCGTGCCCTATGCGCGCGAGGCGATTGACTACGCGCCCAAGACCACGCATGGGCATGAGCTCATCATTGAGAATTTCGCTGAGGCGATCTTGAATGGGACGGATCTAATCGCGCCGGCGGAAGAGGGGCTGCATTCGGTCGCCATCAACAATGCGATCATCTTGTCCGCGCAGAAGCGTCAAATGGTGGAGCTGCCGCCCGATGGCGCTGAATTCGCCGCGCTGCTTGATCAATATATTGCCAAGCCACCAGCATGAATGAGTTTAGGAGAAACTGATGACACAGATCGCCGCGCAACTGTTTACCATCCGCGATTTCACCAAGACGCGAGAAGACTTCGCCGCCAGCATGGCGAAGATCCGCGATATCGGCTACCAAGCGGTGCAGGTATCACAGATCGGGGATATCTCCGATGCCGATGTCAAGCGCATCTGTGACGAAAATGGCTTGACCATCTGCAATACGCATGTCTCGGTTGACGACCTGCTGAGGAAGCCCGATGCCGTGATCGAACAGCACCGTCTCTGGGGCGCGCGTCATGTGGCGATCGGGGGCATGCCGCAGGAATACCGCGAGAGCGAAGCTGGCTTCCGGCGCTTTGCCGAAGTCGCCAATGGCATCGGCGAGCGGCTGTATGAAGCCGGGCTCACCTTCAGTTACCACAATCACAGCTTCGAGTTCCTTCGATTTGGCGCGCGCAGCGGGCTGGAGCTTATATTCGACGAGACCGATCCGCGCTATGTGCAGGCGGAACTCGATACCTATTGGATACAGCACGGCGGCGCTGATCCCGTTGTATGGATCGAGCGGATGCAAGATCGGATGCCGGTGATACATCTCAAGGACATGGTCATGCTGTCCCCCACCCTAAATCCCTCCCCCAAAATGAGGGAGGGACTTTCATCGGCTCCCCTCCCTCCTCGTGGGGGAGGGGCTGGGGGTGGTGTACGACCGCAACAAGCGTTTGCGGAAGTGGGCGAAGGCAATATGAACTTCTCGGGCATCCTGGCTGCCTGCCAGCGCATCGGCGTCGAATGGTACGCTGTAGAGCAAGATATCTGCCAGCGCGATCCCTTCGAAAGCCTGGCGATCAGCTATCGGAATCTGCGGGCGATGGGATTGTCGTAGTATTCAGCATTCTGCTGAGGGCAAGGCACCGCCGCAGGAAGAGACGTTTACATCATCGCAAATTACAGGGGCGGTTCAGTGAACAGGTCTCCCTCATATCCTGTTCCTGTGTGGCCTGCCGGGCTAGGCACTTCGAATTTTGCGCCATTTATGATCTCATTTACTGTCAACAGTTGAATTCTCGGATATGCCTTGCCTTCAATCTCTATATCACCAGCCATGGCCATTGTCTGTTTGAAGTTCTTTAACTGTCGTTCGCTCGGCTCATGCAGAGTGATTAATCCCGCCATCTGGATATTCTCAAACTGTAATACGGCATTTAGGGATCGCACGACATTAATGCCAACGTTTTCTCCGCCTTTGACTTCCAATGCCATAGACTGGAAAACCTTCTCGCCAGGCATGTCGAAGTATATACGCCCGTCTATGCCGTCATCAGCAGTTTTCTTGACATTTACGAATCCGTCTACTTTCTCGACACACCACTTTTGGAATTGATAATGGTCTTGCTTCCATAGTTCAAAAGCGCCTTCCCAGTTCTTCGGTACGCCATCAATTGCATAGTCCTCTCCCTCTACCAGCCCCATACGCTCATATAGCCGGCGGCGGGCCACGCGTCGTATTGCATGAATGGTTATGTCGATGCCAATCCATTGGCGGCCGAGCTTGTTGGCGGCCTCAATGGTCGTAGCGCAGCCACAGAATGGATCCAGAACAACATCTCCGGGCTTGCTCGACGCCATGACAATGCGCTCCAGGAGGGCGAGCGGTTTCTGCGTCTTGAAATCTAGCCACTCGCTGGACCAAGGCAATAGTGAATGATGTTGCCAAACATCATCAGGAATCTTACCTTTTTCATAATCTCTTTCAGACCCATCTGCACGTAATTGCCCCTTGTCCCACTTGTGTGGGGTTCTAACATCATCAACGTTAAACACCCACTTATTACTGTTTGTGTAAAACAACAGTATGTCATGTTTTCTTGCCCAGCGTTTCTTAGATGCTCCCCCGCCAGAGTAATACCATACAAATTCGTTTTGGAAGTTTCGTTGTCCAAAGACTACGTCCATCACGATTTTCAAGTAGTGGCTCGCTGTCGGGTCACAATGCAGATAGATGCTTGCAGTTGGTTTCATCACTCGTTTGATCCATAGCAAGCGCTCGGTCATGTACGACAGATACGCCGCCATATCCGCTTGCACGTTCACCAGTCCGCTCAGGAATCGTGCTAGATAGTCCGCTTCATGGCCATCAATCGCATGCTCACGCAATAGCATGGGCATCTTCCGAATTACACGCATTCGAACTGCATCCAGCACCCATGTATCTGTGTATGCCTCAACCTGATCAGGTAGCGGTCGTCCCGTATGGTCTTTGTAGATGTTGTTGTAATCTCGTTTCGAATTGAATGGCGGATCGAGATATACCAGATCTATGCTTTCGGTCTGCATCTTATCGCGTATAACGGTCAGACAATCGCCATAGTACAGCATATTCATGCAAAGCACCCTCGGAGGAACATGTTGAACAAGCTATCTGATTTGCTACACAATTGTACTGATTCTACTCTATTTGCATTTGTAAGTATTGTGAACCTTAGATCAAACAGACTTTGACCGCCGGTCGCCATCAAGATTCACAATAACGTAAGCTGTTCCTAGCCGCCAGCGGCGCGAGCGGCGCCTTCGCCGACGGTGATCGACTCCCGGCCGGTCAGTTCGGCGAGGATGTTGGCGCTCACCCACAGGGTTTCGATTTCGAGCGTATTCTTGATGCGCATGACGCGAGCGTTGACGCACTGCGATGGGTCGCTGCGGAAGGCGTCATAGAGCCCGGCTCTGATCGTTTCCTCATCGGTGTCGAAGAACAGCGGCATGCGGCAGCGCTTGAGCGAGCCGCTGGTGAACATGTTCTTCATCGTCTTCTGGAAATCGATTTTGTCGAAGAGGGTCTTCGACATGAAGTCGGCAAAGCCGTAAGTGGTGGCGTTGCCATGGGATTCGGGCGTCAAGTCGAGAACGACGATGCGCTTGATTCGAGGCGAAGTCGGCTCGAGCTCGCCTTCGACCAGCCAGCGGCCGATGATATTGGTGTCCATGCCGGCGCCGCTGATGTTCTTGCCCATCTCGTCAATGATCAGCAGATCAATGTCTTCCACCGGCAGGCTGGGCATCAACTCGCGCGACTGCTGCAAGAGGCGCTGATCGCCTTCGACGACCGTCTCCGCCGTGAAGCCTTCCAGATGAGCGACGCTGTGATAACCATCCTCGACGACGCCGAAGCCGGCGACGAAGTTGATATTGTTAATCAAGTGCTGGGCGATGACCGGCATATAGTCGCGCAAGCCGACGGTGGCTTGCTGATGAATGGTGCGGGCGCCGGTCTCCTTGCCCAAGCCGATCGCGAGCATCTTCAGCAGACCGCTTTCGTGCGGACCGTGAAAATCGGTGTGGACCTTGGTCCGGTTGGTGATGATTAAGCCATCGGCTTCGTAGACATTCTTGTCGATGTAGGCTGGCAAGCCGGCGCCGGTCATGCCGGTGTCAACGACTTCCATGGTGGCATGGATGGGGCAGCCCACCGTCTCTTCACTGATGCCGAGGCCGGCGAGCACTTCGATCTGCCCGGCTGGCGTGGCGCCGCCGTGACTGCCCATGGCTGGCACGATGAAGGGCTCGCCGCCTGATGCTTTGACCAGCGCGACCAGCTTGGCGGCGATCTTGTCGATGCTGGCGACACCGCGGCTGCCGAAGCCAAGGGCGATGCGCTTGCCCTCAACGGCTTCCGCGAGGCGCAGGCGCGCCCAGTCGGCTGCCAGCGTCGCTTCGATATCGACGGGTTGTCCCTTGGGCAAGGCCTGCTTTACCGGATAGAGGGTCGGAATCTTTACGTTTTCCATGATAAGGCTCTTTTACCTTGGTTGGTCGCACAAAAGATATTGTAACAGGTTCACCGCCGATTGTAATCGTTTGTTGTGGAATATGCAACAATGTTGATATCAGATCTGAAGTGTGGACAAACAGAACCAAAGCCACCCGAGAGGAGGACCGCATGCGGCTGCGCGAGCGGATTAAGCATTTTCGATTTTTACCGCCAGCCCTGATTGATTGAGACGTCGTTGCGCAATATCGATATATTCGGCGGAGATGTCAATGCCCACGAATTCACGACCATTGAGAAGCGCCATCTTGCCGGTGGTGCCGGAACCACACATGGGATCGAGAACGAGATCGCCCGGATTGCTCCAAGAGAGAATGTGGTCGAGGGCGAGCTTTTCGGGGAAAACAGCCGGATGCTGGAACGCGATCTTGTCCCGTGTCGTGCCGCCCAAGCCCACCGCGTAGGACCAGATATTGGTGCGCGTCTTTTCTTTCTTCAGCTCGCCGAGCTTCTTTTTGTTGATGCCGTCCGGCAGCTTGTTATGGGTTAGCATCTCCATGCCATGCCGTTGAGTGGGGATCTTCAGTGGATTAAATGTCCCCGGTTTGCCCTTTGACATCACAAACATCATTTCATAGGCGTTGGTATAGGCGTTGCTGCGCGTGAAAGGCGTATTCTTTTTCTGATAGATCATCACGTCGTGGGCGGAAAAGCCGATTTCCTGAAAATAAATGGCTTGGCGGAATGATGTCAGGCTGCGTCCGTACTTAATGCGGTCGCCTACCACCCAGACGACGATACCGCCGGGCGCGGTCACGCGATAGAGTTCATCGGCGATTTCCTCAAATGGAAATTCGTATCCCTTGTAATCGCGCAGCTTGTCGTAAGGTGGTGAGGTGATAGTAAGTTGTATGATGCCAGGCGACCAACTGCGCATGACATCAACACAATTACCGATAATCAACCGTCCGCGACAATAATCTGTCCCATGCGCCTTGCCTTCCATGGGGGCATCGCCATCTTGCCCGGCGGACGCCTGTTGCGTTATGCGCAACCCTGTTTGCGACATGGTCATTCTCAATTATCTTGCACTTGATTCATGGCACGATTCGCACCAACGCTTGCGCTCGCGTGTGACCGTCTGTTTGTCAAGCGAACGTTTCGGCGCACCAATAACGGAGACAATCTGCAACGCCAGTATTATAGCAAATATTTTCTAATTCGCAGAGATCAATGAGCGTTTCGCTGCTTTCCTGTCGGGAAAAGTGCTAGAATCGCTGGGCGTAAGCTGAACGGGAGTTGAATGATGGCGAGCGACCGGAAGCCGATATTGCTGGACGGCGGGATGGGGCAGGAGATTTACAATCGCGGCGGCAAGGGCGGCTACGGCGAATGGGCGACCGCGGCGCTCTATGAAGACCCGCAGCTGGTCCGCGAGATTCACCTGGATTACATTCGCGCCGGCGCCGATGTCATCACCACCAACAGCTATGGTACGACGCGGATGCGCCTGTCGGCTGTCGGCCTGGAAGACCGCTTTGAGAAGCTAGTCCGCGCGGCGGGCGAGTTGGCGTCGGATGCGCGCGAAATGGCCGGGCGCGGCGATCTGCGAATCGCGACCAGTCTGCCGCCGCTGGAAGCCAGCTACGTCAACGAATTCGAATTGTCCTACGACGAGACCAGCGCCCAATTCGCCGAGCTGATGGACCTGCTTGATCCCTATGTTGATATCTTTCTGGGAGAGACCTTATCGACTTCGTTTGAAGCGCGCGCTTTCCTCGAGGCGGCGCAGGGGCGAGGCAAGACCACCTGGCTGGCGCTGACACTGAATGACCACGGCAGCACCGACTTGCGCGGCGGCGAGTCGCTGGCCGACATCATCGCGCTGGTACGCGATTATGCGCCGGACGCGCTGCTGATCAATTGCTGCACGCCGGATAGCGTTCGCGAGGCCCTGCCGGTTCTGCAAGAGAGTGGATTGCCCTTCGGCGGCTACGCCAATGGTTTCGTCGAGATTCCAGCGGCTTGGGACGAACGCGGCGGCGTCATGCAGCTTGAGACGCGCCGGGACTTGTCGCCGGAAGTTTACGCGTCTGATGTAGCGCGCTGGATGCAGGCGGGCGCGGCCGTCGTCGGCGGCTGCTGCGAGACCGGCCCGGCCCATATCGCGCGGCTGCGGCAGCTGATTGATAGCGGAGAACAAAAAGAAGAGAGCGAATAAGCGAATGACGAATCAAAGAGCAGTCATCACCGGCGCGGGGCAGGGCACGGGACGAGCTATCGCGCGGCGGCTGGCACAGGCGGGCGTTCACTGTGTGCTGGTCGGCCGGACGGCGAGCAAGCTGCAAGATGTGGCGGCGGAGATCGCGGCGGACGGCGGCGAAGCGAGCGTCCAGGCGCTGGACTTGACGGATGACGCGGCTGTTGCCGACCTGGGCGCGGCGCTGGCGGGGCGGACGGTCGATATCCTGGTCAACTGCGCCGGCGACTGGCTGATCTCGCTGATGGAAGATACGAGCAACGATCAGCTGGATCACATCCTGCGCGTGAACCTGCGCGCGCCCTACATCTTGACGCGTACCTTGCTGCCCAATCTGCGGCGCAGCGACAACGCCAGCATCATCAATATCGGCTCCTTGGTCACAGCGATTTCCGTCCCGTCGGTCAGCGCGTATACAGCGACAAAAGTCGGTCTGAAGGGCTTAACTGGTTCGCTGGCGGCCGAGTTGAAATCCGAGCGGATCCGCGTGGTCATGATCTCGCCCGGACCGGCTGATACGCCGATGCGCGCCGCCGCCTCGCCGGGCATCGACAAAGCGCTGCTGGTTCAGCCGGAGACGATCGCCGATATGGTTTACGCCGTCGCCTCACTGCCGCGCGGGATTACCACCAGTGATTGTGTACTGTATTCAATGGCTTGGGAGTAAAGGGTGGAGCAAGAAGGGCGACCTGATCGATCGCCCTTACCGTATGGATATTCGGTGGACGGGCGACCCGAATTGCGAGCCGCCCGCAACGAACAGACGATTACATGTCGTCCATCATCATCATCATATCGCCCATCATCATATCGTCCATCATGACGCCATGATGCGCGGCCAACATTGAAGGATCGCCGTCTTCCGCCAGGCTCTCCAAGCCATGGCCATAATCGGGCGCGCCTGACGTGAAGAGGATGCCCTGCTTCATCATGTCGTCGTCCATCATCTTATCATCGTCCATGGCCATGTCGTCGTCCATCATTTCATCGTCGTCCATCATGTCGTCGTCTTCGGCCATTTCATCGTCGTCCATCATGTCGTCGTCTTCGGCCATTTCATCGTCGTCCATCATGTCGTCGTCTTCGGCCATCTCATCTTCGGCCATCATGTCGTCGTCCATCATCTCATCGTCCATCATCATGTCATGAGATTCAACGATCCAGAAGACGGGCGTGATTGGCGAGGCGAAGTCGGGGAACATAGACATGTGGGAGACGTTCTCGATGCGCACGGTGAATTCGCCCATATCGCCGGCGGTCACTGTTACGACAACAAGTTCATCGGCGGTGGGATAAGCCAAGTTGTCGTTGAGATCGCTGACGAGGCGGACAATGCCATCGCCCGGCAGTCCCGTATTGGGCGCGGCTTGACGGGGCGCTTGAAAGTAGCCGTGCCCAATCGGCTCGTTGCGCTCGGTGCCGAGATCCCAATAGTAGACCTGGTCGGTGACATCGCCGCTGACGGGCGCGCCCATATCGTAGAGGGCGATGCCGTATTCATTGGGCGCGAGGAAGCCGTCATTGGATTGGGCGAGCATGGTGGCGAAGCTCAAGGTATCGCCATCGTTGGCATGGATGACGAATTCGTAGGCGCCGCCGGGCAGGGCGATGCCCACGCCATCAGCGCCGACGGGCACAGCAGCCACACCGGCGTTTGCCCCGTGGCTGTCTGCGAAGGCGGCGCCGCTACCCAGCAGCAGCAGCATGGCAAGTAGAAGAATGGATTTACGCATTGCAAAACTCCTATAACTTGTTTTCTCGGCAGGATAGCCGGCAGTTTCAGTATACATCGTTTTGCTCGCGATTGACTTAACGAAATGTTACAGATTGCGATTGAAAAAGCTGTGGTGCACAGTTGTTGACGCTGCGGGAAGTTCATGGTCCTGTTCCGTTCACCGGCTTGACAACTATGACGAGTGCGAACTGGTTGATGGTCAGCATGACTATATCAATCGAATTGTGATCCATTATCAACGAAAGTGACACTTATGTATATCAGAAAGCAATACTATTATGTCGCGGCAGTTCTTGTTTGCTACTTGTTTCAAACGTGTCGAATCAACCGGTCAGCTTCTTCCGTGGGTTTGACCATTTACGCGCAGGAGAACTATGCGCAGAGTCATTCAGTATATATTGATATTGGTCATCGGTGTCGCTCTTGGAAGCATGTGGGAATCCGGTGAGCTACAGTGGCTGCTGCATAAGCTTGAGACGACTGCCCGCGAAATTCTCTCAGAATCAGGCGCGCCAAGTTTCGCGCCTACAATGTCAAGAGAAGAACCTGTGCCGTCGGCGACGTCTTTGGTTGCGGCGACTCTGACTCCCGCTGATTCAACTGATTTAAGGATGACACCAATTGCGACGCCTATCACACCGACAGCGACTCCGGTCACATCGACAGCGACTCCCGAAACACCGACAGCTACACGAGTGTCGCAAACTGCAACGCTGATCACTCCGACATCGACGCCAATAACGCCGACAGCGACTACGGTCACACCGACATCGACGCCAATGACGCCGACAGCGTCACCGATCACGCCAACGACGACTCCGGTTTCACCGACAGCGACGCCACTGACGCCGACAGCGACACCGATCACGCCGACAGCGACGCCAATAACGCCGACAGCGACGCCGATCACGCCAACGGCGACTCTGGTCACGCCGACGGCTACTCAGCCAGCGTTTGTAGTGCAGCGGATATCGCCTGCGATTATTAGACAGACGCGCGACGTTGTCAATTTAAGGCGAGGTCCAGGCCGGTCATATGCAAAAGTAGGCGAGGTACCGGCCAATACGACATTGCAAATCGTCGGAAAGAGCGGCGACTGGTACCAGATTAGCCGTGACGGGCGCGACGTGTTCATTGCTAGTTGGCTTACCTTTGATCTTGCAACGTCTACACCTACAGAGACGCCAATCGTGGTGACGCGGTATGTTCGACCCAGAAGCAAGCAGACGCGGGACGGCGTAAACCTCCGAAGTGGACCAGGGACTTCCTTTTCAAGAGTAGGATCAGTTGGCGCCAACAGGATTCTTGAAGTTCTTGGAAAGAGTGGCGACTGGTACTTGGTCGAGCACGATGGTCGCGACGCATATATCGCAAGCTGGTTGACACGCGATATTCCGACACCCACGGCTACTCGAAGGTCGTCGTCTGTGCGCTCGTCCGCGACAAAATTCGCAGTACGACGTTTTGCGTCACCTTTGCGAAAATATGTGCATGGCTCGATAAATTTGCGCCAGGGACCCGGTACATCTTTTGCCAAGGCAGGGGCAGTGGCGGCAGGGTCGAGATTACAGGTCGTAGGTAAAAGTGGCGACTGGTATTTGGTGCGACATGGCGGACGGGAAGTTTACATCGCCAGTTGGTTAACACATAATTCCCCACCACCACCTACCCGCGTACCACAGCCTGCACAACAGCGGCCTGCACAGCGACAGCCTGCGCAACAGCAGCCCGTGCAACAATCTGCCCAGCAGCAATCGTACGCCTGCAATTGCAGCAAGACATGCGGACAAATGTCCTCGTGTCAGGAAGCCTACTTTCAGTTGAACAATTGTGGTTGCCGCCGTCGAGATGGTGACAACGACGGCGTACCTTGTGAGAGCATCTGTCGCTAATTGCGGACATGTTCTTGATCGTTCAGCACTTTTGCGTCCAGCACCTCCGCCGCCAGCCGCTCAGGCAACGTCTCGTAAGCGCTGGGGCAGAGATCCATCGCCAGCCTCTGTCGGTCTAAGCGTTCGGCAACGACCGGGTTCGTGTCGCCGCAGCACAAGCTGCGATTCTGCGCGGACCTGCTTGACTTGGTCACGGCCGCCAGACTGTCGCCTCAATAAAGCGCTCGCCATCGCCATCGGGGCGCTCGTTGATGTAGTAGGCTGTGACCACCGAATCATCATCAAGCACGACTGCGCGCGGGTAGCCCATATCGCCGTTGGCGCCGCCCGCCCGCAAGACAATTTCGCCACTCCAGCTGCCTCCTTCGTCCTCGCTGATTCGCGCGCCGATCCGGTAGGGACCGTCGCGGTTGCCGTAGATCAACAGCAGACGGCCATCGGATAGCTGTTTCAGGCAGGGCGGGTTGCCGCTGTGCCCCGCGCGCTGAAACGCGACTGGTCGGTTCACGAAGCGCCAGGAACGCCCTTGATCGTCCGAGGCGTTGAGGTCGATCCAGCTTAAGCCGCTCGCGCCCTGGCGACAGCGGCACGCGCACAAAATCCGACCGGATGGCAATTGCAGGCTCGCCGGCATGATGGCGAAATCGCCGGTCTCTGAAGGTTCGCCGCCCACCTCCGACACAAGCTGGAAGGAATGGCCGCCATCGTCGCTGCGGACGCAGATGACTCTTCCCTCTTTGCCATCGGCTTTGTTGGCGGTGAGGAAGAATAGCGCCGAATGCGCGCCCAGAATGATGGTGTTCGTGCGGGCGGCGATGCCCGTGCTCCCGAACTGGGGCAGGCGGTATGGACCAGCCCAGGTGCGGCAGCGATCGCCTGACAGATAGAAGAAGGAGAACACGCCGCGCGCCAAGCCGGTGCGCGCCAGCATCAGCGCAGAGTCTGGCTGGGAAAAGTTCAAGGGCGCCTCGGGCACGGCCGCGGTCGTCGCGCTCATGACCTCTGCCAGGCGCGAGCCCTCGTCCATGTGCTCGTCGGCGGAAAGCCCGCGTCCGCCGGGGCGCGCTCCGGTGAAGGCTTCGACGCGCCAGGTGAGGCCCCGGTCAAGGCTGCGCGCTTGCATATTGACGACCGGTTGGCGCTTGTCAATCGCGTGGCCGCGTTGCGCCGTTCTGTGCGCCCCGACGGTGAAGCCGACGACGATCTCATCGCCAAAATGCCACATGCCATAATTGGCGGGCCAGCCGGCGAAGCGCCCCGGCGCGCGGAATATCGTGGCGTGGCGCATCGGTCAGGACTTGAGGTGGCACATCATCTGGCGGATTTCGCCCAGGTGGTAGGCGCTGTGCGCGATAATGCCGAGCAGGGACGACAGTTCGTTGATGCCCTGCCATTGATCAGCGCTATCGAGATGGCTCATAATGCGCTCGTAGGTCGCGCGCAGCTCGGCGAGGAGCCGCTCCCATTCGTCTGCGTCGACGCGGCTGACCTCATCCCAGATTTGATCCCAGTTGACGTAGCTCAGGTCGCGCCCGAGCATGCGGTCTTCCAGCACGCGCAGATAGTAAGTCGTATGCGCGACATGGGCGGCGATTGTGGCGCAGTTGCCCATGGGCTGGGAAGCGCCCTCAGCCGTGATCTCGGCCAAGGTTTCGAATAGCGATGTGCCTCGGTCGAGGTAGACGGGACCCTGCACGGTTTCGAAGGTCTCGATAAGAACGAAGCGGAAGCCAGCGGCGACTTCGCTGATGTCGATTTGCTTGGGCATGGTTTTCCCCCCACCCTAAATCCCTCCCCCAAAATGAGGGAGAGACTTTCGTCGGTTATTGCTTGCTGCCGCGAATGGACGGCTCGCGGCTTAGCTTCTGGCGCAAGATGTCGAGCGGTCCGCCGTCAGCGAAGATGGCAGCGGGCAAGCCGAGCACTTCGCCGTAGAAGCGGCGGTCAAGGATTTTGCGGTTTTCGTCGATGTCGAGTTCGTGCAGCGGCTTGAGCGGGAGTTGGCAGGTGTCGTCGAAGATTTGCACGGCGCGCTGGAGTTGCGCGTCGGAGAGGGCGGTGACGTCTAGGATGGGGAGGGTGGCAAGTGTTGTTTTGGTCAGGATTCCACGACCCGGATGTTGCTTGGATGAATGCCACCAGAACATCAGAAGGCCTAGTAATGTGTTGCCCCACAATGCTAAAGCCTTCTCATGTTCAACTGTTGCCAACTTTATAGATATCCAAGCACGGCCGCCAATGGTTTTTTCTTCTGTAAACTGCATGGCGGTCGACTGACCATTAAAGCCAAAATCTAGATTTGAGTGGCAATGTGAGGCGGTCTCAAATACTTCTGCCGCTCTTGTGTCAATAGCAGATTGTTCTTCAGGAGAATTGACCTGTCGCGGTATCGCTTCCCGATCCGCGTCAAATGCAATTGTACGTTCTCTCACATTATGATGAGCCCACAGTACGGGATAGGTAGGCACTCCGTCGGGGCGTAACTGGATTATTTCAAATGGCCCCCGAATTGAACCGTCGGGATTTGTTCCGTTGATATCGCGGTGGACTGGACCGATTTCGCCAATTTGACTGACGGTAGTTGTAAATGAATGGATAGGCTCTGTCTGCCTCGGCAGCCAAATGTTATAGTTTTCGGCAAAGTGATAGGCACTCTGTGCCAGAGCAAAATCGACTATCCGCGCCAGTTTCCATCCGCCTGCTTTAGGTAAGGGCGCGCTAATAGCATGCCCTACCAATTCGTTGCCCAGGGTAATTTGCGTACCGCCGACAGGACTGTCTTCCAAATGCCGTATCGCTTGGTCGTCGATTAGCTCTTTGATGCGCTGCGCGATTTTGACACTGAAGGCGGGATGTTGTGGGGATTCCTCGAGTACGATAAAAGTCGCCCGAGTTTGTCTTTGTCCATTGCGTTTGCCGATGACCAGGCACTCGCCCATGCTAGTGTCGGCGGAAAAAGAAATAGCACTGTTGTATCTACCAGCGATTGAAATCAGGATGAGATTCTCATAAGACTCGGCTAAGCGAACGCGGCACTTTTCCCATGATGCGCCAGTCATAAGCGACAGGGGCATAACCATAGCCAACATCCCATCTTTCGCCAGCTTGCGGTCTGCCAGCGCCAGAAATATTGAAGCCTCGCCGGCGTTGCCATGCGCGATTGTCCCTTGTGTCAGCTTTCTTGCGGCTGCGGACATTTCTTTCTGTTCTTCTGCGCTTGACCCAAAGGCGGCGAACATGGGGTTTGGCACGTCCCCGTGCGCGCCTTCGTGATTGGTCGCGCGCGTGAAAGGCGGATTCATAATTACCAAATCAAATGAGACATGCGGGGCGTATCTCCAAGCCTCTCGTTCTGATTCACCGAGGCCTTCGGCCGCCTTTGCCGTGATCTCTGAACCCTTAAGCAGAGCCAGATCACGCAGCAAGTCGATGGCTCCCAGCGCAACTGTGTCATCCTCCTGTTTTCCGTATCGTAGAGTGAATATGCGTCCGCCTCTATATTGAACGGTCGGATGCGCGCCTGAAAGCATGGATGCCGTTAAGTGAGCGGCGGCCGGCAAGATGTCGCACCCTAGAAGCGCGTTTTCAATCATGTCGGCGTGAATGGCGGCGGCGTCTCCGCCGTGCAGCTCGTGCAGTTGGCTGATACGTTGGTAAGCGCTGGAAAGCAGCGTCCCGGTGCCACAGGCGAAGTCGGCGATGCGCAGCGATTTCACAGCATCAGCATTTGACCAGTCACCACTGTTGAGCATTGTATCGGGATTGATCGCCAGGCCGACCAATAGCGCGGCTGAAGCAGGTTTGGTGTAGAACGCGGCTAGAAACTTGCGGTCGGCGATTAGCTTTTGAAAGACCGTACCAGTCAAATCATGCGAGCGCATCAAATTGTTGCGCATTAAGCCACGCGCTGTCCGGACCAGTTGTTCAATTAGCGGATAGCTCAGCGGAGTTGGGATTTCTCTTAACATTCGCCGCGATACATCAAAGATGGGCCAATAGTTCACCTCAAGGATTTTCCGCCACTCGCGCAAGATATCGGCTTTTTGCAGGCCGAATGGCTCGTCTTCCAATGTGTCAAGCGAACGCACGTGCTTCAATGCGACACTTGCGCCAGCAAGATGTTCATGGAACAAGAACGCGTTAATCAATATTGTCATTGCCATCCGCCGCGTCTGCGTACTGTCCTGTTGATGCAATGCCGCTGCGATGCGCCTTACCGCGCCCTGATGGCTGTCTGAAATGTTCTTTAGGTGATATGCCGCTGAGTTGACGCCTATTTCCAAGATATTCACCGCTTCGTCGACAAGAAATGAGGGCATTGAAGCGGATTGCGCGAGCAGCGACAGTTCATTGATGCCGCCGGTAAGCCAGCCGCTCTTGGGATGACGGGTGGCTCTATCCGCGTTGCGGCCGGTCAATTGCGCAAACTGCATATCCTGCGAGACCAGGATCGCCTTCTTCAGCGCATCTCCCTGAGCCTCTCGCAATCGTGGCGGGAGTCGGACCGCTATGGCAGAAAGTATCGTTTGACCTGACTTACTGAGTCCTTTGCCCAATCTTGACAGCGCTTCTTCCTCGACAGTTTGCGCGGGTAGTATTTCCGTTTCGATTACGACCGCTGCGGTGAAAGGTTCTTCAATCACAATATCAGGGCGCAGTCCAGAGGAATCGGCAAGCAGTCGCGTACTTTCAGAACGCACCACTTCCGCGCCCCGCCATGCCCAACGCGTCCCGCGCAGCAGTTCCGCAATCGCGTCGTTGATCGTGTGTTCGGTCGTTGCCATGCCTCTGCGCTCAATTCGAATGGGTGTCACTGAATCTATTCTACCGAGCAGAACTGCTTGCCAACAGCCGCAGCCCTTCTATTATAATGTTGATACAGGCGCAAGACGCCGTTCATACTTGCCGGATAAGCTAAGTCCGAGTACGGAAGCGAAAGGGAGGCGCATCATGCAAGTTGAGAAGATCAAAAAGACCGAGGCGCAATGGCGCCGCGAGCTCAGCGCGGAGCAATACGCCGTCCTGCGGCAGCAAGCGACCGAACGCCCCTTCAGCGGCAAATACGTCAACACCAAGGCTTCCGGCATGTATGCCTGCGCCGCCTGCGGGCAAGATCTGTTCTCGTCGGCGACCAAGTACAATTCCATGAGCGGCTGGCCCAGCTTCTGGGATGTGGTCGATGACGGCAACGTCACGCTGCATGAAGATCGCAGCCACGGGATGCGCCGCGTCGAGGTGGTCTGCAAGCGCTGCGATTCGCATCTGGGGCATGTCTTCGATGATGGTCCGCGCGACAAGACCGGCCTGCGCTATTGCATCAATTCCTGCGCGCTTGATTTGAAAGAAGAAGGGTGATTTCACCCGCCATAGCGCAATGTTTGTAGGGGCGATTTATCAAATCGCCCGCTGGATGGCGCTGGAATGCGGGCGACATACTATGTCGCCCCTACATCCTTCAGGTGGGACGATGCGCTAATGAATCCCAAAGACGAACGGCGCGAGCATTATCGCCACAGCCGCCCGCTGCCCACGCGCTGGCGCGACAACGATGTCTACCACCATATCAACAACGTCATCTACTACGAATTCTTCGACACAGTCATCAATGGCTACCTGATGGAGGCCGGCGGGCTGGATTTCAGCGGCGGCGAGCAGGTCGGTTTCGCAGTCGAGACGCATTGTCAGTTCCTGAAGCCGGTTCGCTTTCCCGATGTGGTGGACGCTTGCCTGCGCGTCGGGCAACTGGGCAATTCCAGCGTCCGTTACGAGATCGGCATCTTCAAGCAGGGCGATGCGGCGCCGGCGGCTGTCGGCTATTTTGTGCATGTCTTTGTCGATCGGCTGACGGGTGAGCCTGCGCGGATTAGTGGGCGGCTGCGGGAGGCGATGGAGGCGCTGCAAGTCTCCGCGGCGGTCAACCTGCGAGGCAGCAAATGAAGGCAGCTCAACGCCAGATCTGTGGACTGATAGTTGTTCTGCTTTTCGCCTGCTGCGTATCCGGGTTGGGGGCGAAAGACGATCCGCCTTGGCGAGCTGGGAGTCTGGCGCTGTCGCATGACGGGCGGCATTTGGCGGTCCTTTATCTGCTTGAGTATGAGGGCGAACGCCATACCGAATACGACCTTGAGATCTGGCTGTACGATCTTGAACAGCACTTGACACCGCCTCGATTCGTGGAGTTTAGCGTATCAGGCGGCACGGACATTCAATTCAGTCCCGATAACAAATTGCTGGCAATTGGCAACTACCATCAGTTGCAAGTATTTGACGTCGCGTCTCTGAAGCCGTTGCTGAAATTGACCAACTTTGAATCGGAAACGCGGGCGGACTTTCGCTGGATATATTTTAGTCCCGACAGCGAATATATCATGGCCTTCACGGACTGGTGGGCGCGCGACCACGATATGCACGTCTGGAAGATAAGGACGGGAGAAAAGGCGTCGCGCGTCGATGCCCGGCGCGGCCAACAATGGATCGAGCGGCCTTGGCTAAGCCCGGATTGGAATCAGTTTTTCCGTTGGCGCGAGGACGGCGACGAGGCGGGGACGATTTATGCCTTTGATCCTGAAACAGGCCGCGGTCCAATACAGGCTGTGTTAGATGTGGGTGGCAACGGCGGCGCCGCCTTCAGTCCAGATAGCGCGTTATTTGCTATATCGACCCGTTATGGCGAAGTGCAAGTTTTCGAGACGGAAACATGGAATTTGAAAAACAGTGAAGAACTGCTCGAATCAACCTGTGATGAGTACTTGAGTTTTGCCTTTAGTCACCGCGGGTCTCTACTTGCAACGACCTGTGTCCGGGATGACCGATTAGTTGTGTGGGACTTCGAGTTAGGAGAAGTGCTGTTGCAAGTTAGGTGTTTCGGCTCGGCGCCCCAGTTTACTCCTGATGACAGTCACGTCGTAGTGAGTACGCGATTTTCTGGCATCCAAGTCTGGAATGTCAGCGAGAGTTTTGAGTTGACGGTATTTCCCGGCCGATTTCCGCTGCTACATCCTGACGGAGAGCTGATGATAGCGATCGGTCCGGACGGATACGTGTGGATCTGGAATATCAGGCTGGAGCGCTTGCAGCTCATCTTGCCTAAGTTCGCGGGATAATTGTGATGCGATTGCCTGTGCCAATCATGCTGAATGCATTTGTGTCGTTGAGTCGACGAAGTCTGGGGCTGGTCCTTCTGATTGTGATCAGCGGCTTGATAAGCAGTCCGCGGAGTTTGGCGGCGCGGACGGCGTGGCAAGCGGATGTCATCGCGCTTTCTCCCAATGGTCGGTTTGTCGCCGCAAGTTTCATGTCGACTGCCGAGGTGAATCCGTATCGAATCAAGGATGGGGGCATCTGGCTCTACGATCTAGAGAATATGTTTTCGCCTGCTCTGCATCTGATGGAGTCAAGATTCTCCCATATTGACATGGTCTTCAGTCCGGATAACAACTATCTCGCGATTGTTGATGTCGTGGGGCTATATGTTCACCGCACTGCTGACGGCAGCCGCATATTTGATTTACTGCGACCTAGCAGTCCTCGAACTGTACAGAACACGATAGAGTTTAGCCCCGACAGCGCGTATCTACGGGCATTCAATATTTGGCACAGGAGCGATGACCCAGACCGATATTACGACCTGATCATGCCAATATGGGACTTCAAGAACAGCAGGCTGGCAATCACCGCGGTGACCAATCCCATCGATTCTTTTACCAAGCTGTGGCTCAACCCGGCCTGGAATCAACTCGTGGCCTATGAACATGTATACGAGTTTGATATCGCCGTGGGGACGGGCGGATCAATCGGCATGTTGGAGGAACCCGGATATTCCGGCTTCGGCGATGGGCAAGGCGAGCTGTTCCACCCGGACAAACCCCTCTTTGCGACCACAACGTATGACTGCATCCTGCAGATCTACGACACCCGGTCATGGACCGTCGTCAAGCGCTGGGCGCACCCGGACAGTGAATGCGAATATGGCATATCTGAAATTGATTTCAGCCGCGCCATACCGTGGCTGGCATTCACCGATCACCCCAAATACTGGCAGTGGTGCGAGAGCCAGGAGCAAGCCAGGCTGGTCGTCTGGGATTACGAGAAAGATGTCTTGGTGTTTGAATCGGCGACCTATGCGAGCCACGCTCGATTCACACCAGACGACCGTTTCATAATCGCCAGCGGATGCCGCGCTGGAAACGGCGACGCGCAGATTTCGGTCTGGGATACGGAAAATGGCTTTGACTTCGTCGCCTATCCCGGCATCAGCCCTCAGCTTCATCCCGATAGTGAGACCATGATTACCATCGGATACGATGGCAACATCTGGATTTGGAATCTAGCGAAGCGTGCCCCGGTGGCGATCTTGCCGGCACTACCGGCGTGATGGGAACGGGCGCCGCTAATGCACGCCCAGATAACTCTTGATCGTCTCCTCGTCTCTTAGACACTCCTCGGCGCTGCCTTGAAACACAAGCATGCCCTCGCGCAGCACGAAAGCGTAATCGCAGTATTGCAGGACGCGGCGCGCATTCTGCTCGACGACGATTAAGGTGATCCCCTGCTCTCGCAATTCTAGCAGGACGCGGAAGACGTCGGTCGCGATGGCTGGCGCCAAGCCCGCACTTGGCTCGTCCAGCAGCATGATCGACGGCTTGCTGAGCCAGGCGATGGCGATCGCCAGCATCTGATGTTCGCCGCCGCTGAGGGTGACCGCTTGCTGTGCGCCGCGGCGCCCCAAGATGGGGAAGATTTCCCGCAGCTCTTTCAGGGCGGTCGGGCGCTCATCCTTCGGCAAGACGCGCGCGCCGAGTTGCAAATTCTCCAGAACGGACAATTCGTCGAAAATGTTCTCGCGCTGGGGTACGTAGGCGATGCCGAGGCGGGAGATCGCTTCGGTGGGCTCGCCAATCAGCGCGCGCTCCCTCAGTTGGATCGAGCCGCCGAAGACGGTGTTGAGGTTCATGATCGCCTTCATCAGCGTGCTCTTGCCGGAGCCGTTGGGTCCCAAGACGGCGCTGAATTGCCGCTCGGCAAAGGTCAAGCTGATGTCATGCAAGATTTCCAGCTTGCCGTAGCCGGCCTTGAGGTTGCTGATGGTGATCATAGAGGCCAAGCCCCCGCTAAATCTCCCCTGACGGGTCTGTGTCTACGCGACGCCATTGCAACGGCGGGAGACTTGCTTGATGCGAAAATGCAGACGCGCGAAGGTCTGCTCCCCCTCCCTGATGCTTCGGGGAGGGGGTTGGG
>WTGC01000151.1 GCA_011523705.1 Chloroflexota bacterium
GACAGGGGCCGGGGGATGGGGTGCGGGCAACGATGCCAATCTCGGAGTACATCAAGAATATCCGCGCTAAAATCGGGGGAGACCTGCTGCTCCTGCCCGGCGTGACCGCCGTCGTCATCAACGACCGCGACGAAGTCCTGCTGCAACTCCGCCGCGACACCGATACCTGGGCGCCACCCAGCGGCGGCGTCGAACCGGGCGAGACAGTCGCCGAATGCGCCATGCGCGAAGTCCGCGAAGAGACCGGTATCAAGGTCGCGCCGGAGGCCATCGTAGCCGTGCTCTCCGGCGCGGAATACAATGTGACCTTCCCCAACGGCGATCAGATGGCGACCGTCACGACCGTCTTTCGCTGCCGCCCTCTAGATGCCAGGACGCCGCGCGTCAACGACGACGAGTCGCAAGATATCCGCTATTTCCCCATCGACGCGCTGCCAGCCAACATGCTGCCCCGCCACCAATGGATCATCAGCCTCGCTCTAAAGAATAATCCGCGCCCCTATTTCAATCCGCCGGCGTAGTTTTCCCTTCGGTAGGCTCAATGATGCGCATCGAGCATCGAGACTTATGCGCCGACGCGCTGTAATTGTCGGCATACACCACTTGTCTGGAACGCAGGTATCCATGCCAATATCCAAATACATCAGTGACATCCGCGCCAAGATCGGCAACGACCTGCTGATCCTCACAGGAACCAGCGCCGTCGTCTTCAACAAACGCGGCGAAGTGTTGCTCCAGCGGCGCAGCGACTTCGACATGTGGACCATACTGGGCGGCTATCTCGACCCAGGGGAAGATGTCGCCGATGGCATCATCCGAGAGGTGCGCGAAGAAGCCGGCATTTCAGTGGCGCCGGAAGCCATCATCGCCGTGATTTCCGGATCCGATCACTTCCATACCTACAATAATGGCGATCAAGTCGCCATCATCAACATCTGTTTTCGCTGTCATCCGACCGATGTCGAAACACCTCGGCCAAACGATGACGAGTCAGTAGAGGTACGCTACTTCCAGCCAAATGCATTGCCGGAAAACACATTTCCGATTCACAAGACGCTTATAGCCATAGCACTTGAGTACCGCGCCTCAGCCTGGTTTCGACCACCCTCCATCTAGACAGAGCGGGGCGCGCAATTTAGCGGGTCAGCGAAAGGGTTATTATCCTACCGTAACCAAACTTCGCGACGAGCCTATGTGCTTTTCCTCCCTGCTCTCTGTCTTCCCTCTTTTCCTCAGTCGTGAAAAAATGTACATTATTCGCTAAAGACAAAGTTCGGCTACCACTCCCGCCATTGCTAGACCATCGCTCTCAGAGCGTGCAAAATTCCAAGACCGGCGCGACAAACCAGAGGCGAATGATGAGCAAAAACAGCGGTCAAGTCCCCGCCGACAAGCTGGCGCTTTACAAGCGGCTAATCGACGCCCATCCCGAGATTGAACTCAAAGGCGGGCTGAAGCTGCCATACACCTCATTTCAAGGCAATATGTTCAGCCAATTGACCAAAGCCGGGGTGCTGGGCTTGCGAATGGGCTTAGCCGAGCGCGAAGCTTTCATCGCCGAATTCGACTGCGGGCCGCTCGAAACTTACGGCACCGTGATGAAAGAATATGTCGCCGTGCCCGACCATCTGCTCGAAGACACCCAGAGCCTGCTGCCCCATCTCGAAAGGAGCTATGAATATGCCAAGACGCTCAAACCACAGCAGCGTAAACGCTAAGGGTGAGGGAGACGAATGCCGCCAGTAGAACTCGATGTGCACAATAAGAGCCTGCGCGAAATCATCCCAGCCGATGCCGAATTGGAAACAGTCTCCGCCGGTCACAGATTCCTCGAGGGACCAGCCTGGCATCCCTACGAACAGCACCTGCGCTTTAGCGACATCCTCGGCAACGCCACTCTGCAATGGTCGGAGGCAGCCGGTCTAACCATCTACCGCGCCAATAGCCACATGGCCAACGGCAACACCTACGACCGCCAGGGTCGCCTCCTCAGCGCGCACCACGCCAGCAGCCGGGTCACGCGCATGGATGATGACGAGACCATGACCGTGCTCGCCTCGCATTATCAGGGTAAAGAATTAAACAGCCCCAACGACATTGTGGTCAAGAGCGATGGCGCGATCTACTTCACCGATCCGCCCTATGGTCGGGAAAGCAAGGTCGGCATCCCGCGCAAACCCCAGCTGGATTTCCACGGCGTATACCGCTTGGATCCCAACAGCAATACCTTGACCCTGCTGATTGACGACTTCAATCGTCCCAACGGCTTGTGCTTTTCTCTCGACGAGTCGCTGCTATACATCAATGACACGCCGGAAAGTCTGATTCGCGTTTATGATGTCGCGACGGACGGCGCCCTTGCCAATGGTCGACTCTTCGCCAAAACAGGTGGCGACGGACCTGGCGGACCGGACGGAATGAAAATAGACAGCGAGGGCAATCTCTACTGCTGCGCCGCCGGCGGATTGCACATCTTCCGAGCCGATGGCGAGTTTCTCGGCCGCATTCGGACGCCGATGCAGGTGACCAACTTCACCTTCGGCGATGAGGACTTGCGCGGCATATACTTGACCGGAATCACAACCTTATACCGCGTACACGCGCGCATCCCGGGCCTCCCGCTCTTTTGACCATCCAATTCCCGAACCGCAGGCGCGACTTATCAGGTCGCCCGCCATATCCCAAGCGGTAAGGCTTGTCCGGTACTACAGTGAATCTGCACCCGATTGGGTCTACCCCCCTCGGTCCCCCCATATCAATGGGGGGAAGGTTTCGCCGAGATCTGCATTTATTGATCAATCCTCTGGCAGAATCCCCGAGTCTGTCGAATTAAGCTCCCCTCTCCGATGCTTCGGGGAGGGGCCGGGGGAGGGGTAGACCCATTGGGCGGCAAGCAAAGCGCAGTACCGGACAAGCCTAGTAGGGGCGACTCTGTGAGTCGCCCGCCAAGACCACATCCGTAACGGATTTCAAATCGCCCAAAGCGCAGCATCTTCACGCGGCGCCCAGTAATACATCCGCCCATGTGCCAGGTCGCAATTCTCCATGATCCAGCGCTGCAGCCCCTCGTCCGCTTCATAGTTGCCGATATGAACGACCCGCTCGCCATGCAGCGCCCGTTCAGCCATGCGGCGCTCACCTTCGTCGGACGAACGCGTGAACTCCTCCAGCAGCGCTTTGACCCGCTGCCCCAAGTCCAGCCGAACCAAACCAAACACAATGGTGTAACGGTATTCCGATGCCGCCATCAATCGCCTGAGCGCTGCCGAAGCTGCCGGCGTCAGGTCGCCCGGCACGCGTCCTTCGTCCCCGGAGAGCATGCTCAATGCGCGGCGGCGCAGTTTGCCCTTCATCCCCGCAGTCCGCGCAATCGCTTCCAAACGCGCGACGACCTCCACATAACCCAGATAGCGGGCTGATGCCTGAATCGCCACGGCGCAAACGCGTCGCTTATCATCGTGCAGTCCAGCCAGCACCCCGCGCATCGCCGCTTCGCCCCGCTGATGCGCCAGCACCCTCAGCGCCAAAACGCGAATGTTGCGATTCGAATGCGCCATCGCCTTCACAGCGGCCTCCACAATCGCCTGCTCCGGTGGATCGCCAACCGCGCGCAAGGCATCCTCAAACGACAGCCGGCCATTTGCGCGGTAACCCTCGCGCAGCTTCTCCAAATCGCCGATGCTGAGCATACCTATGACCTCGCAGCTTGAGCAGGCGGGCGGTCTGTTATAGGCTCGACACATTTCAGAATCTTTAGCAATGATCCCCCGCCAACGATTGAAGTTAACATAGCCCGGCCTCATCAAGCAAGTGTCAGATGCCGGGCGCAGTCTGACTTGGGTCTTGACCAGGCTTCCGGCGAGCTTATGCTAGACGCCGCATTCAATTCGCGAATCGACAGATCAAACGAGGAGAACTTAGCATGGCTCAGTTTGGATTGCTTTATGTAGGCGAACCTCAATTTGACAGCCCGGAAGAAGGGCAAGCCAATGCCGAGCGATACGTGGCTTGGCTCAATGGACTGGGAGACGCCGTCGTCAACAGGGGCATCCCCATGGGGCCGCCGACCCGCGTCGACTCCAACGGCGTATCCAGCGACCCGCGAGAGAATCGCCTGACCGGCCTGACAATCGTGGAAGCCGACGACATGGACGCCGCCATCGAGATCGCCAAAGCTTGCCCCTACGTCGACGTCGCCGCTCTCGATGTCGTGCAGATCTTTGAAATGAATATGTAGTCCTGTCTCGCGCCTGCCACCCATCAACCAGATGTGGCGGGCAGGCGCCGATCCGCTCATCCCCAGCGCGTATATCATCCGGCAATTCAGCCCCCTATTTGTGCGGCAGTCCATTCAAAGATAAACTTTGCCCTAATGGTCGCTAGTCCATTAGCCTGTCATGCCTCTTACTCTGCGTTACATGCAGCTGCCGGATGTCAAGCAAGTCGCGGCAATCGACGAGACCTGCTTCCAGCCGCCCTGGGCACGTGACTCTTACATCTTCGAAATCAAAGAGTCGCGCGTCAGCCACATGGTCGTGCTTGATCGCCACTTGGACCAACCTCCCCAAGAGCGCGAGCGGCAAAACGGCTGGCTGACAAACCTCACCGATAAGCTGCGCGGGAATTCGTCATCTCTCAACGGACGCGGCAACATCGTCGGTTACGGCGGCTTGTGGAAGATCGAAGGCGAAGCCCATATCAGTACCATCGCCACCCATCCCAGCCAGCGCGGCAACGGCTATGGCGAGATCCTGCTCGCCGGCATGTTCGGCAAAGCCCTGCGCCTCAACGCCGACTTCATCGTGCTCGAAGTGCGCGTCAGCAACGCCGTCGCGCAGAGCCTCTATCAAAAGTATGGCTTCAGCCGTTGCGGGCGCCGCCGCAATTACTACCGCAATAACAAGGAAGACGCCTGGGACATGCGCGTGACCTTGGACAAAGCGACGCGCCGCCGCTTCGCCCAGCTATACGACGAGCTGCTCGACAAACACGAATTCCGCGATTCCTACAGCTGGAAATCCCGCCCGCGGCGATAGATGCCGCTTCATTGAAAAACTCTCTCTTCCTTAACGCCGTTGATAATACGTTGTATGATGCGCCTAATGAACAAGGGAACACGGGTGGTGCAATGCCTGCGCCAAAAGCAATAACTGGGAAACCTTTTCATGTTGACAATGCCACCAACAGCTTGATCCACGCTTTGGACAAACAGGTCAGAGATTTGTGGGCCTCCGGAGAGCTTAGCCCAACCCTGCTGCTCGAAATGTATCAGCAAGTGAAACTCGATGAACTCTATCATTCAAACAAAATTGAAGGAAACTCGCTCACCTTTGGCGAAACGGTGCAGGTCATCCAATCCAATAGAGAGATCCACGGCAAGCCGAGAAAAGACCAGCAGGAAGCTCGAAATCTCTCAGCCGCTCTAGACTACGTGCATGAAATCGGCATCGACAATTCGATAGCGGTAACGCAAAACGAATTGCGCCGCGTCCACGCCCTAATTCTAAAGAATCTACAAGCCGATGCAGGCAGGTACCGAACAACTCAGATCGAGATCACAGGTTCAAGCTTCGCGCCACCCGAGGCATTTGAAGTGCCCGCCAATATGACCGCGCTGAGCGACTTCGTGAAACTGGTGACCAACCCAAATGCGCAGCAAAGCGATTTTCCCTTATTCAGCGCGGCGGTCGCGCATGTCTGGCTGGCGCAGATTCATCCCTTTACTGACGGGAATGGTCGCACAGCCCGCGCCCTGATGAATCTGATCTTGATGCGACGAGGATATCCACCCTGCATCGTTACCGAAGAGGATCGGCCTCGTTATATTGATTCGCTTGAGAGTTCCTGGAATGATGGCAGCCTCACATCGTTTATTGAACTCGTGCATGAAAACGTCAACGAGCAACTCGAGAATCGAAATTGGCTACTTTCCTTGCAGGCACGACTCGAACATAATGTCACTCCTGCCGTTGAAAGCGAGTTCCGCGTATGGCTCAACGCCATGACTTACCTGAAGAGCCTGTTCCGACACACGATTGACAAACTCGACGCGATGAATACCCAAGGGCAATTTCAATTACGATTCATTGATTATGGTGAACTTGATCTCGCAAAGTATGCCGCCTTGCGTGATGGGATGCCGGCAAGAAAAACAAAATATTTCGGAATCGAGGCGAATGACGCCGACAAGCGTCAACTCTATGCATTTGATTTCGGCGTTGCCAATACCACATTGCGCCAACGTACTCGCGTTGCGCTCCTGCTCAAGCTCACTGTGAATCCATCGGCTGACGCGTTTCAACTGGAAGAAGAGGTTCCAACAGCGAATCCCAACGTTTACCAATTGGGTTATGATACCGAATCGCGAAAGTTCGTGGAGTTTGCCGGTGACCATAAAACCCGAGAGCAGACTCCACAGGCATTCATGCGACATTTTTTTGAGGAACTGCTACCGCGTGGGATGCGACTCTAACCCTAATCCCGCAGCGCCCGCATCCCATTCAGCGTCACCGCCAGCGACATGCCCATATCGGCAAACACCGCCGCCAGCATCGTCACATTGCCCGTGGCCGCCAACAGCAAGAAGACAGCCTTCAAGCCTAAGGACAAAGCGATATTCTGGCGAATCAGATTCCGGGCGAAACGCGCCCGCCGAATCGTCCCTGGCAGCTGCCGCAGCCCTTGCGCCAACAAGACGATATCAGCAGTCTCCATCGCCTGCGCGCTGGCGGCGCCCCCCATCGCGATTCCCACCGACGCCCGCGCCAAAGCCGGGCTGTCATTGATGCCATCTCCAACCATGGCGACCCCGCCGTGCCGCACCGCCAGCTGCTCCACCGCCGCCACCTTGTCTTCCGGCAGCAGCTCTCCATAATAGCGGTCGACGCCAACCCGCCTGGCAATCGACTCCGCCACGTGTTTGTTGTCGCCGCTTAACATGACCGATTCGATTCCCATTTCGCCCAGGGCCGCGATCACACCCGGGCTTTCTTCACGCGCTTCATCGGCCAAGGCAATGACGCCGCGCACGGCTTCTCCATCATGCACCATCACAGCGCTCTTTCCCTTTTGCTCAATAGCCGCCGCCACTTCGCAAAGATCTGATGTGTGCTCGAATTCCCCGTCAAAATAACTGTGGCTGCCGATGGTCACGCGCTTGCCATTTACCTCACCGCGCACGCCATGGCCGGCCAACGTTTCCACGCCCGTCGCGCCCCCATAGGCGACACCAGTCTCCGCCGCCATCTGTAAAATCGCGCCGGCGAAGGGATGCGTGCTCTGTGCTTCCACCGACGCCGCCAGCGAAATCAATTCGGAGCAGGGCTCGCAAGCGGGTCCTTCTTCACAGTTCTCGGTATAAGTCGCTTCGACGCGGAGCGCGCCCCGTGTCAAGGTGCCGGTTTTGTCGAAAGCGAAGACCTTGCTGCCCGCCAGTGTTTCCAATGGCGCGCCGCCCTTGATCAGCACCCCGCGCCGCGCCGCTGCCGTTATCGCGCTGATGACCGTCACCGGCGTGCTGATCACAAGCGCGCAGGGGCAGGCGATCACCAGCATCGCAAGCGCCCGATACAGCCAACCCGTGCCCTCGGCGCTGCTCCAGAAGCTCCCGCCAAAGAACAGCGGCGGTATAAGGGCAAAGCCCACCGCAGCCAAAACCACCGCTGGCGTATAATAATGCGCGAATCGATCGATCAGCCGCTGACTCGGCGCCCGCCGCGCTTGCGCATTCTGCAGCATGTCGATGACGCGGCTGAGTGTGCTGTCCTCAGAGCGGCAACTGACGCGCAGTTCAAGCGCCGCCGCGCCATTGATGGAGCCAGCGTAAACATCCAGACCCGGTCCCTTTTCCACCGGCAGGCTTTCACCCGTGATATGCGCTTGATCAACCGCGCTATACCCCGCCAACACGCGCCCATCCGCCGGAATCCCTTCGCCCGGCAGCACACGAATGATGTCGCCCACTTGCAGCGCCTCAACCGGGACGACCTCGCTTTGATCGCCCACTATTCGATTCGCCGTCGCTGGCCTCAGTGCAATCAGCGAGCGCAAGCTGTCCCGCGCCCGGTCAGACGTATAACCTTCCAGCGCCTCGCCGATGGCGAAGAGGAAGATGACGGTCGCCGCTTCCAGAAACTCACCTAAGAACAACGCGCCGACGGCGGCCACCGTCATCAACATATTGATATTGAATTCGCGGTTGACGCTCAACGCCTTAAGTCCGCTTTCGGCGATCGGCTTCATCGCCACCAGCATCGCCAGCACATACAGCGCATTGCCAACATTCGGCGGCAGCAGACGCAGCAAATCGGCGGCAATCGCGACCAGCAGCAAGATCCCGCCCAATACCGCCAGCCGACTCGAAGACCGTGACAGAAGATAATCCCAAAATCCCAAGACCCCGGATCGCTTTGCCGCGCCGCCAAGCCGCTCCTCAGCCGCGTCGCCCGCCGAGATCGTCTTGCCCACCGCCTCGACCTGCCTCCGCAGCCGCTCATAATCCACATCGCCGATCAATTGCAGCTCACAACTGAGGAAATCCACGCGGGCGAACTGCACGCCGTCGAGCTTCCCCACCGCGCTCTCGACCTCGCGCGCGCAGCCAGCGCAATCCATATTGCCGATCTTATACTGACGCGCTTCCATCACATCACCTGATAATTGATATCTCGTATCATTAACAACTGACTTACATCAATGAAAGTCATTGTATATTTTCTCCGCCCTTCTGTCAACAAACTGCTTATTCTCTGTGCCGGCGGTCAGTATCGGCCGTCATAAACGGCGCGAGCTATGCAAGCCTCCGCGAACTCTACGCCCTCTGTGTTGAAAGGATCTTCATATCGCCCGCCGCCACAAGCCCGTTTGGCCTCAGTCAAACTCCGTCGGCAATTCCGGCCGACGCCAATGCCGGAACCAACGTTCGATCTGCCCCCGCGTCACCCGGCTCTCCGACAGAGGCGGCAATTCCTCCACCCCATACCAGCCGACAGCCGTTGTTTCCGCGCTCGTCCGCGCCGCGCCGCCCACCAATTCGCACAAGAAGGCCACCTTGTACACTTCGTTCAGCGAGGGAGGATGACGGCGCTTGCGATCCTCCAGCGCCAACACTTTGACCGCCTTCGCCTCGTAGCCGCTTTCCTCCCGTATCTCGCGCTCGACCGCTTCCGATGGCGCGTCGCCGACATCAGCCCAGCCGCCCGGCAGCGTCCAGCGCCCGTCCGCCGCCTCGCGCACCAGCAGAATCTTGCCCTCGCGAAATACCGCGCCGCGCACATCCACCTTCGGCGTGATATAACCGTCATCCGCCCCCAGCATCAACTTCACTCGCGCCATATCGGACTCGGCCGCGTCAGCAAGCATTTCCGCAGCAATATCCAGCAGCTGCCGATAGCGCTCTTCATCGTAATGAACCTGCGCATAATGAAGCCCGGTCTTTGCCAATGCCGCAATCCGCTTCGCCCACTCCGCCTGTTTGCTCATATCCCGCCTTCGCCTTTCTCGTTCGACCATTGTACAAAGTAGCGGCAAAAATGTCGGACAAGCCCTTTCTACTTCGCGTTTAAGCGCCCTAATCCTGCATGATCGCGCGCGTGCCACCCCTTCCCTCCTTGTGGGGGAAGGGGCCGGGGGA
>WTGC01000061.1 GCA_011523705.1 Chloroflexota bacterium
GGCGATCCACTTCGCATAGGGCCGCCTCATTCGCTTCCTGCTGCGAGACCGAGTCCGGCAGGCTGAGCAAGATATTGCTGGTCATCAGGGTGATGCAATCGAGGATGAGCGTGTCGTGCGCCAATGGGCAAGCGGCGATCTGGCGCGCGGTGTCGTTTGGCGCTTCCAGCGTCTGCCAAGCCGGCGGGCGGGTGGCGCGGTGATCGGCGATGCGCCCCTGCATGTCGGCATCGGTGGCTTGCGCCGTGGCGACGAAGAGCACGCGTTTGCCATGCTCGCGCGCCCAGGTTTCGGCATAGTGGCTCTTGCCGCTGCGCGCGCCACCGAGCAGGAGAATCAGCCGCCTAGCCATAGAGCCAGCCGATGAAAAGCAGGCAGGCCAGCTCGCTCAACTCGCAAATGGCGCCGTAGACATCGCCGTTGAGTCCGCCGCCGAGGCGCCGCGCCGCCCAGCCGCCGAAGAGCGTCGCGAAGCAGAATATCAGCAGCCAGAGGACGCCGATTTCCGGGCGGGTGAGCAAGATGGCTACCCAGGCCGAGGCGATGAGCAACTCGCGCGCCGTCAAGCCTTCGCGAAAGCGCGTGCCCATGCCTTCGCTGCGGATGGTGGGGAAATGGTAGGCCGCCCAAACCATCGCCCAGCGCCCGAAGACCGGCGCCAGCGGCAGCCATTCAGGCGCGATGGACCGCAGCGCCAGCCACTTGCCCAGCAGCAATAGCGTCAAGCCGGCCGCCGCCCAGACGCCCGCTCGCGGATCGCGCATGATGCTGAGGCGTTTCTCGGCTGGGACGCTGGCGAGCAAGCCATCGCAGCAGTCGCCGAAGCCATCCAGGTGCAGACCGCCAGTGAGCATCACCCAAACCAGCAATATCAGAAAGGCGCTCAGGTCGCGGTTGAAGGGCGAAATATGCGCGACGGCCACAAGAATGACGCCGATGCACAAGCCGACCAGCGGAAACCAGGCGACGCTTCGCCCTGGATTGCTCCCGACCGCTGAGCCGACTGGCAGGATCGACAAGAAAGAAAAAGCCGCGCGTATTTCATTGAGCATCAGCAGGTCTCGTGAACAGGCTCATCGCGCTATCAGTCTAGCGAAAAGCGGCGACAAGGCAAGGCGCGGCATTCGGCAATTGCGAGTCGTTCATGTCCGGTCGTGATATAGTAATTCTAGGGATCGGCTGAGCGAGGCGGTCGGTATGACGGTGGCGGTGTCACTTCTGCGCGGCATCAATGTCGGCGGGCGAAACAAGATACGGATGGCAGACTTGCGTGAACTGTACCGCGGCTTGGGACTGTGCAATGTTCAGTCATTGCTGCAGAGCGGCAATGTCTTGTTTGAGACGGCGGAGACCGATTTGGCGGGCGTCGGACGGGAGCTTGAGGCGGCGATACGCGATGACTTCGGTCTCGATATTCACATTATCTTGCGCTCGACGGCCGATTTTGGCGAGATCTTCGGTCGACATCAATTCAGCGCCGCGCAATTGGGGGAGCCGCGCAAGATCGCGGTCGTATTCTTGTCCGATCTGGCGGATTCGGCTGCCGTAGACCGGCTGCGCGAGAGCAATCCGGGACGGGAAATCATTCACGCCGATGGACGCGAGTTGTATATCTACTACACCGATGGCATGGCGCGCTCGAAGCTGGACAGCAGCCGCATTGAAAGGGCGCTTGGTCTGCATTCCACGGCTCGCAACTGGAACACTTGCACCCGGATTTCTACGCTGCTCGCGGAATATGAGACTTAGGGGAGTTGATCGACGTAGCGCCGCGCGTTGTCTCGCAGCCGATCCCAATCGCGATCGGCGACCGCATCATTGTTGATCAGCGATGAGCCGACGCCCAAGGCGAAAGCGCCGTTATCGAGATGCTCGCGCATATTGTCGAGGTTGACGCCGCCGGTCGGCATCAGCCGCAAATGGGGCAGGGGCGCCAGCACATCTTTGATATAACGGGCGCCGAGATGATTCGCGGGAAACACCTTGACGACGCTCGCGCCCCATTCCCAGGCGCGCAAGATTTCCGTGGGCGTGAAGGCGCCAGGCATGAAGGGAAGCCCGGCTTCAGCGCAGGCGATGTTGACCTCGCGCTTCCAGACCGGCGACACGACAAACTGCGCCCCGGCATCGGCCACCTCCCAGACTTGTTCGGCGCTGATGACCGAGCCGGCGCCGATGGCGACAGTGGCGTCGAAGACTTGGCGAATCTCGGCGATGGCGGCGACGGCATCAGGATTGGTCAGTGTGAATTCGATAGCGCGAATGCCGCCGTCGGTTAATGCTGTCGTGAGCGCGCCCGCAATCGAGAGATCATCCAGCCGGACGATGGCAACGAGCTTGTGCTGGGCGATAATTTCCAGTGAGGTCATCTTGTGACTTTCTCGTGAGTGGGCTTAGGGAGATTATAGCGGAAAGGTCATACAAGGTGGGAAGACAGATGTGCGCATGATCCGGTCAAGAGGGTCGGTCAGATTGCCGAGTCGACGCCGGCTTGCTGCGCTCAGCCTGTTCAGCGTGATTCTGCTATTGCTGGCGGCTGTCCTATTTCTGTTTGCGCCGCCGCTCCCGGATAGCTTGACGCTGGCGCGGACGGATCTGCGACTGGCTGCATGGCTCAGTGTCTCCTGGTCGATGGAAGCGCCGGATCCCGAGCAAGTGGAAGCGCTGGCGAGCGAGCTGAAGGCGCTGGGCGTGGATGATGTTTATGTCTTTATCAGCTACCTAAAGGCGGATGGCAGCTTCAACCGGACCTTCGATTTCGCCCCCGCTTTTGTCGCCTCGCTGAAGCGACATGCGCCCGAGCTGCGCGCTTTCGCTTGGATCGGGCTGCCCGTTTCTCTCCCCGGCGCCATGCCCGCCAGCCGACTGCGCTCGCCCGAAATTCGGCGAACGATCGCCGATTTCACGCGCTTTGCTGTGGCGGGCCTCGGCTTCGATGGCGTGCATATCAACGCCGAGTTGATCGCGGATGGGGATAGCGCGTATCTGGAAATCTTGGCGGCGATAGACGACTCCTTGCCGCCAGGCGCTTATCTGTCCGCGACGGCGCACCCATTGCGGCTTGATGAAATGGTGACCGTCATGCCTTATCCGGCGGTTGCGCATCATTGGTCAGAGCCCTATCTGCGCCGCGTCGCGCAGCATGTCGATCAGATTGTGCTGATGGCTTACGACTCGGGCTTGATTTTTCCGCGCGACTATCTGCAATGGACGCGCTATCAAGTGGCGCGCAGTCAGGAGGCGTTGGGCGGCGTTTCGGCCGAGCTCATCATCGGCGCATCGGTATCGGAAGAATGGACGATCTCGCATCAAACGCAGGCGGAGACGCTAAGCTTATTCCTGGCCGGGCTGAACATGGGTTTGGCGGAGCGGCTGGATGGCATCGCGCTATATCCATTTTGGGAGCTGGACGAGCGCGAGACGCAGCTGATCGCCAGCAGTTTCGGTCATTGACGCGGCGCGCCTATTTCCAATCGTCAAAACTGTCCGGCGCCGCGGACGGGTCGAAGTCCGGGTTCATCGGCGTCCAGACCGGGTAGCGATGGGCGGGCGTTCCGAAGTCTCGCCGCGGACGCAGCGCGATGATTCGTCCGCCGGTCAAGCTGATGTAGATCCAGCCACGCGGTGCTACGGCGACCGCCAGCGGCTGCTGCGGGTAGATGCCGAAGCCCGATTCGCTGACAAGAATATACCGCTCCCAGAAGAGCCCCTCGCCGCGATAGGGCAGGTATGCCTGCCGCAAAGGATTGTAGCGATAGGGGATCAGTATGGTGGACCCAAGCGGCTGATTTTCCTCGTCAAATGTGATCATGATGACCTTGTAGCCGACGAAGTCAATCTGGCGCGGCTCGCCGCTGAGCACGACGATCAGCGTGTCTTCAGTGCCGGGCAGCGCGTCATGCGGGAAGGCCGCCAGGCTGATGGGCACGGCGCCGCTGCCGAAGAGCATGACCGGCGTTATGCTGTCGGCGCAATCGACATCGGCGGCCGCAATGAGGCGCTCGCCAGCGCCAACGCAATAGGGGAAGCCATACCAGCCGCCCGGCGCGACCCGATTCAACTCATCGCGCGCGTGCCGGCCCGCTTCATAAGGCGCGCTGTCGACGGTCCAAAGCTGGTCGCGATAAAAGGCGACATCGGCAGGCCGGCGGAATCCGGTCGCGACGATTTGCCGATCGTCCCCTTCCAGATTCATACTGAGAATGGCGCCGCGTTCGCGCTCCTCAAATTCGCAGCTGCTGCAGGGCGCGCCGAGGGCAACATAGAGCCGTCCGCCGTCGATGGCGAGCCCGCCAGTCCAGAAACCCGTGCCGTTTGGCAGATCGTCGACGATCGTTTCAACCGCGCCGGCCGGCGAAATCCGATAGATGTGGGCGCCGCCGGCCACGTAGAGATCGCCGTCGTGGTAGGCGAGGCCGTTGGGCAAAGTGAGCCCTTCGGCGAATGTCTCCATGGCGTCGGGGAGTTGGTCTCCGTCCGTATCTCGTATCGCCATGACCGCGCCGCTCAGGGGACGCGCCGCGAAAAGGGTTCCGTCGGGCGCCGCTTCCAGCGCGGTGAACGAGAGCGGCTCGATCATCCTGTCATGCAGAACGCTCTCGACGCACCAGCGCATATTGTCCGCGTACAGTTCGCTTCCGATCGTGGTCGGTCGTTCAGCGCAAGGCGCCTGCTCCGCCCCCTGCGCGCGCGCAAGAATGGCGCCGATGGCCAGCACGACGAGAAGCGCGAGCGCGGTCAGCATCAGCGGCCGGCTCAGTAGCGCAAAGACAGGCATGTCAAGCCGCCATCCATTTTCACAAACTCGCTCAGATCCAGGGCGATGATGCGATCCCAATGTTTTGACGCGGCTTCGCAGGCTTTTGGGCAGTCCGCGGCGATGAAGAGCGTGTCGTTCACCGGCATGACATCGGCGGCGTATCCCTCCTCCGGCGGCAGGTCGACCACCTCCGCCCAGCTCAGGTCGTAATCTGTCTTCAGCGCCGGGTCGCGAATCAAGATGCCGGGCGCCAATTCGGTTAAGCCGCTTTTCAGATGCAGGACGCCGCTGAAGGGGACAGGCTCGACGCGGATGTCGCGCTTGACCGAGCGCAGAGCCGCTCTAACTGCTTCATAGCCGGCGCCATTGCTGCGCGCGCTGATGCCGACGAGGACGCGGTCGGCGCAGAAGAGCACATCGCCGCCGTCGATGCGGGCAGCGGGCGGCGGTTCGACGATATGCAGGGGCGCCAGCTGGGGCTTGAGCGATTCGCCTTCTTGCTCCCGCGCCGGCGCGCCCGAGCGACAATGGAAAGCCAAGTCGTGAAAAATGACAAAAGGGTCCTCGACGAAATGCCCATCGGGAAAGCGGTCAGCGGGCGGCAAGATCGTGACCTCTAGCCCGCAGTCGCGCAGCGCTTGCGCGTAGGCGTCGTGCTGCCGTAGCGCCCGGGCATAGTTCGGCGCGCCCAAGTGGGCTGACGATGTTAAGCCCTCGGCGAAGTTGGGCGCCGGCCGCCGCATCAAGGCGCGGGTGAATGGTGGGAGCAAGTACATGGACGATCCAAATGAATGTCGGCGCGACAGATATAGTGTAGCGGAAAAGCGCAAGAGCGTAACGGCGGGCGCGCGTTCAGATTCACGTTCATATTTGCTGCCTTCGCCGCTAAAATGGGACGGGAGCTACAGGGCAGGTCCGAAAGTGCCGAAGAACAACAGGTATGAATTTGAAGTCGAGGCGCACCGAGAGCGGTTGATCCCGCTGCTAAAAGTCATCCTCGAAGCGCCGCGCCGCCTGAGCTCGCGCGAGCATCAGCAGTTGATGCGGCGTCACCCGAAGCCCGCCGGCGAGGGATTTTACAGCCTGGCGAATCTGGTGGAGGCTTGGCGCGCCTTCGCCGGGCAGGCTGGCTTGCCCGCATTCGACGAGGCGCTGCTCTACAAGCTGCGGCGCAAACCGGTACGCACCTTGTCTGGCGTGACGCCGCTGACCGTCTTGACCAAGCCCTTTCCCTGCCCGGGAACCTGCATCTTCTGCCCCAATGACATTCGCATGCCGAAGAGCTATCTGGCCGATGAGCCGGGCGCGCAAAGAGCCGAGAAGAACGCTTTCGACCCCTATCTGCAATCTTATATGCGCTTGCAGACCTATCACAATCTGGGGCATTCGACCGACAAGATCGAAATCATCATTCTGGGCGGCACCTGGTCATTTTATCCGGAGACCTACCAGATCTGGTTCGTCAAACGCATTTTGGACGCCTTGCATGATTTTGGCGCGGGCATTGATCGGCGGGAAGCGGTCAGCGCCGCGCTGCGCGAGCGGTCAATGTTCGCGGGCGAGTCAGTCAGCAATGTGACGATTGCGGGCGCGGAAATGACGACATCCTACAATCAGACCGTTCAGGAAATCTACGCCGACGAGATGCATCGCTCGCGCGGGATGGCCGAGGAGATCGCGAACGGGCGGCGCCAGCGAAACATCGTTGACGAATACGCGACCTGGGCCGAGCTTGAGGCGGCGCAGCGCGAGAATGAGCTGGCTGCTTGCCGCGCCGTCGGTCTCGTGATCGAGACGCGCCCCGACCATATCAGCGAAGAGGAAGTGATTCGTGTGCGGCGGCTGGGCTGCACCAAGGTGCAGATCGGCTTCCAGAGTTTGAATGATCGCGTGCTGCAAATGAACAAGCGCGGTCACGATGTGGCGGCGACGCGGCGCGCAGTCAAGCTGCTGCGGAAAGCCGGCTTCAAGATTCACGCGCATTGGATGCCCAACCTTTATGGGTCGATACCGCAAGCGGACCTCGAAGATTATGAGCGGCTCTTCGGCGATCCGGATTTCAAGCCTGACGAGTTGAAAATCTACCCCTGCTCGCTGATTGAAAGCGCCGAGTTGATGCAGCAATACCAAGCCGGCGAATGGAATCCATACACGCACGATGAATTGCTCAATCTGCTGGCCGAATGCTTCAAGCGTACGCCGGAATACTGCCGCCTGACCCGCGTCGTGCGCGATATACCGGGCACCGATATCGTCGCTGGCAACAAAGTGACAAACTTCCGCCAATTGGTTGAGCGCGAGCTGGAGCGGCGGGGCGAGCACAGCGTCGATATTCGCGCGCGCGAAATCGGCCGCAAACGCGTGAATGAAGGCGAGTTGCATTTGGATCGGATGATTTATGAATCGAGCATTGGCGAAGAGATCTTCTTGCAGGTCGTGAACGAAAAGCGCGATATCGCCGGCTTCCTGCGGCTGTCGCTGCCCCGCGCGGGCGAGGCGCCGCTGACGGAGGAATTGCGCGGGGCGGCCATGATCCGCGAGGTGCATGTTTATGGGCTGGCGCTTGGCATAGGCGCGGAGCAGGCGGGCCGGGCGCAGCATGTGGGGCTGGGCCGGCGCTTGATCGAGACGGCGGCGGCAATCGCGGCGGCGCGCGGCTATGAAAGCTTGGCTGTCATTTCTTCAATCGGCACACGCGACTACTACCGCAAGCGCGGCTTCGTTGACGGCGAGTTGTATCAGTTCCGCGATCTGGATTCGAGCGCGACGCAGGATATGACAACTCCGTTAGAATAACTTTGAAGCCGGCCTGGACGCCGATTCTCGCCCGCGAGCCTTCATTTGATGAGAACCATCGACGTCGTGCAAAGTCAGAGCGAGCGCAACCAATGCTTGCGTCTGCTGATGCTGCTGATTATCGTCGCCACCTTTCCCTTCTACGGCATCGCGATCTTCATCATCGGCAGCGCCCCGGTTGAGATCGCGGCGGCGAAGATCACGCAGACGGCATCGCCAGCGCCGAGCTTCACGCCCTTGGGCGCCGGCCAATCACGCGCGCCCACCTTCACGCCGCTGGCGCGCCCGCTCGCCACGGTGACGCCGCTGCGCGCCTTGCCGGCCACGCCTGCCCAGTACGTGCCGCCGACGCCGCTGCCGGCGCAGACCATCGTGGCGCAGACGGTGGTAAGTCCGTCGCCCATTCCAATTGCGACGACAGCAACTCCAGAAGCCACGGCGACGGGGTCCATCGCCGATGCCGATCTCGATGGCTTGCCCGATGAAAGTGACCGCTGCCCACAGGAACAGGGACCGGCGGAAAACGAGGGCTGCCCCTGGCCCGATGACCGGGACCGCGACGGGATTCGCGACGCCGACGATCGTTGCCCCAGCGAATTCGCGCCCAATACGCCGCGCGGCTGCCGCGACCAGGATGATGACGGCTTGGATACCGCCGAGGATGATTGCCCGCGCGAGCGGGGACCGGCGTCCAATCGTGGCTGCCCACTGGAAGCGGTGGCCGGCGGCTGAAGCGCTGACCACGCTGACCACGCTGGGCAATGGGCTGAGCTCGACGCATGCCTTCGCCGCCAACCTGTGGCATTTCATATTGCGTACGCTACAATCGCCACAAGGAATCGGGGCAGCATCGGAATATGGCCATGGATACGGTACGCGTGGCGGTGGCGCAGGTGGCGTCGGTCTTCGCCGACAAGAGCGCCTGCATCGAGAAAGCAGTCAGGACGATTCGGGATGCCGGCTCTAAAGGGGCACAGCTTGTCTTGCTGCCGGAAGCGATGATTCCGGGCTATCCGCGCGGCTTCACCTACGGCGCATACGTTGGCAACCGCACGACGGCGGGCCGAAAAGACTTTGAACGCTATTGGCATGCATCAATGACCCTGGACGAGGCCGAAACGCGCCCGCTCCGCGAAGCGGCCCAAGAAGCGGGCGCCTACGTCGCGCTGGGCATCTCCGAACGGAGCGACGAAGGCAATGGCGGCACGCTGTACAACTCGCTGCTGTACATCGGTCCCTCAGGCGATCTGCTCGGCTGTCACCGGAAACTGATGCCGACCGGAAGCGAAAGGCTGATTTGGGGCTGCGGCGACGGCAGTACGCTGACGACTTTGGATACGCCCTTCGGCCTGATTGGCGGCTTGATCTGTTGGGAGAATTATATGCCGCTGGCGCGCATGGCGATGTACGCCAAGGGCGTTAGCATTTACTTGGCGCCGACCGCCGACCACCGCGACTCCTGGGGCGCCACGCTTCGGCATATCGCTTGCGAAGGCCGTTGTTTTGTGCTGGGCTGCAACCAATATTTCACCCGTTCCATGTATCCGCCGGATCTTGCGCTATATGAGGAGCTTGCGCATTTGCCGGAAGAACTTTGCCGCGGCGGCAGCGCCATCGTGGATCCCTTCGGCGAGTACGTCTGCGAGCCGCTTTACGGAAGCGAAGGCATTCTCTATGCCGATCTCGAACTGGGCAAGATTCATCAGGGTCATCTGGATTTCGATGTCGTTGGGCATTACAACCGGCCCGATGTCTTCAAGTTCTCAGTCAATGAGACGCCGAATCGGGCGATGACGCGCGATACGGGCTGACATTCTCGCGCGACCGAATCTAGGGTATGATCGCGGGAAATCGGCGCCAAATCAAAGGATTGCGTTATGACGATGATTGATAGAGCCAACGAGCTGAAGGATCAATTGGTCGCCTGGCGGCGCGAAATCCACATGCACCCGGAGCTTGGCTTCGAAGAACAGCGCACATCGCGGCTGGTGGCGGATTCGCTGCGCGAGATGGGCATCGAGATTGAAGTCGGCGTGGCCGAGACCGGCGTCG
>WTGC01000040.1 GCA_011523705.1 Chloroflexota bacterium
TTCTTGGGCTTTTTCGGGCGAATCACCGAGTCGCGCCTGTTTGCGTCGCGGGCAGTCAACCCCTCCCCCCGGCCCCCTCCCCGAAGCATCAGGGAGGGGGAGCCAGACTCTAAGAGCCACGAATTCTCTTGCGTTGGCGACGATTTCATTTCGCGTGAGTCTACCTGGTCTTGAAAAAGGGCAGTGCGTGCGGCATCTACTCAGCCAGGCATTCCGTGCGTCGCTAGCGTTTACGCCAAGCGCGCGCTGTGCTAGAATCTTCTGGTCGCCTCAAATTTGACACGGTGGGCAAAGTGTCAGAATCTTCCAGACCGATGATCAGCGCGCTCAGAAATCTGCCAAATCGGGCCAAGGCGATCGCAGCAGCGGTATTGCTTGCCCTGGCTTTGCTCGCCGTCAACCTGATTTACGCGTCGCAAGTGAGCGGTGACCAGGTCCTCAGTGGCAGCCCGGGTGAGTTGCTTTACGTTTCAGCCTTTTCCGGCTTCAGCGACGAGTGGGATTTATACGATGGGCAGCAGAGCGCAAAGTTCGTTGATGAGCAACTTGAGCTTAAAGTTGAGGCGCCGCAGACGGCAACCTGGTCCAGCGCCCGCCCGCGCTTTCGCGAATTTGATCTGAGCGTCAGCATGACCGCGCTAGAAGGCCCGATTGACAACGCGATGGGCGTCGTCTTTCAGGCGCCAAGTCTGGAAGACGACGCCTGTGATCTGCCCGCTGTCATCCTGTGCGGGATTGAGCGTCTCGTTCCGCTCGCCGGCGCCGCTATTCGTCAAGTCGCCGACGCGCCAGAAAGCGAAGTCCGCCACTCTTTCTTGATCAGCAGCGACGGCTACTATTCTCTAAGGAAAGCCAGCGCGGGAGAAACGCAGCTTCTGAGCGCCTGGATCGCCTCGCCACATATCAAGCAGGGGCTGGGAGTGGCAAACAGGATCCGCATCATCGCGCGCGATTCCAGCTATCGATTTCTGATCAACGGCGCGCCCGTCTCCCTCTGCATACCAAATGGCGCGGGCGCAACCAGCACCTACTACGGCGGCGAATGCATTGAGGGCGAAATGCAGGAGTTCTATCGCCCGGAGGCGTTCAAAAGCGGAAAACTGGGCTTGGTCGCCCAAACGACCGCCAGCGGAGGCGGAGGCGTCGTCGTGCGCTTCGACAACGTTCTTGTATACAGTCCGGCGGACCCGGCCGACGGAGACGCCAAATTATGAAAGTGCGCCTGCGCATGGTTGGCTGCCGGCTCAACCAAAGCGAGATCGACGCAATGGCGCGGCAATTCAGCGGCCTCGGGCACGAGATCGTAGACTCGCCCGCTGAGGCCGATCACTTCGTTATTAACACCTGCGCGGTGACCAGCGAAGCGGCCAAGACCAGCCGCAAGCTGATCCGGGATTTTCATCGGGCGAATCCGGCGGGCGAAACCACGGTGACCGGCTGCTACGCGCAGATAGCGCCGCGCGAACTCGGTCAATTGCCTGGCGTCGGGCGCGTGGTCGATAACGGCAGCAAATCGCAACTAGTCTCTCAGATCACCGGCCAATGGATTGACGTCTTCGACAGCGAGCCGCATGAACGGGAAGTCGCATTTGGCCGAACGCGCGCCTTCGTCAAGGTGCAAGATGGCTGCGACAATGCCTGCACATTCTGCGTCACCACCATCGCGCGCGGCGCGGGCCGCAGCCGTCCAATTGGCGAAGTCTTGCGCGAGATCAACTATCTGCGCCAGGCCGGTTACCAAGAAGCGGTGCTGACCGGTGTCCATCTGGGCAGTTATGGTCATGACCTGGGAGACCGCGCCGGTCTGACGCGGCTGGTCAAAGCACTGCTTAGCGACACTGACATGCCGCGCATCCGCCTGTCCTCGCTGGAGCCATGGGATCTGGCGCCCGATTTCTTCGCGCTCTGGGAAGATCGCCGCCTGTGCCGTCATTTGCATCTGCCCTTGCAGAGCGGCTGTGACGCCACGCTGCGGCGGATGCGGCGCCATACGAGCCAACGTGAGTTTCGTTCGCTGGTGAAGGCGGCCCACGCCGCCATCCCGCAATTGCGTGTCACCACCGATGTCATCGTCGGTTTTCCAGGCGAGACCGATGGCGAATTCGACCAGTCCGAGCGTTTCATCCGCAGCACGGACTTCGGCGGATTGCACGTTTTTCGTTACAGCAGCCGGCCCGGCACACCCGCCAGCCGAATGCGCAACCAAATCGCGGATCCGGTCAAGAAAGCGCGCGCTGCCCGGCTCTTGACCCTTTCCAAGGAGATGGAAGCGCGCTTTGCGGAAACCCTACGCGGCAGCGATAACGACGTGCTCTGGGAGCGAGTTCATGGCGCGTCTCCTGAGGGCTACCTCGTCAGCGGTTATACCGACAACTATATGCGGGCGCGCGCGACGCATCCGCGCGACCTGACCAACGTCATAACGTCAACGAAACTTGGCGCATACACTGACGGCGCGATTCGTGGTACAGTGAAGGATATCGGCGCGGCGCGCGTCTCCGGCAAAGGCTAGCGGATTAGCGGGCTTGCTTGTGATTCGGCGCGAGCAAATCCGGCGAGAGCAGAGACTGAGGCGCAGGCATCGCAAAAGCTGGGTCATGCAAAATCTGAAACAAGAATTGCAGGCAGCGCTCAAAACCGCCATGAAGGCGAAGGACAGCGATCGCCGTAACGCGATTCGGCTATTGCAGAGCGCGATCAAGCAAGCTGAAATCGATGGACGCGCCGAGCTGGACGATGACGCTGTAAGGGAAATCTTGCGCAAAGAGGCGAAGAAACGCCGCGAGACAATCGCTGAATTGGAAGGCGCCGGACGCAGCGATGAAGCGGCCGCCGAGCGCTTGGAACTGGCGGTGACGGAAGAATTTCTGCCGCGACAGTTAACTCCAGACGAGTTGAAGCCCATTGTAGAGAGAGCGATAAAACAGGTCGGCGCGACCTCCATGAAAGAGATGGGCTTGGTGATGCGGGCGGTGATGCCCAAGGTGCATGGGCTGGCTGACGGCAGAGCGGTCAACGCGATGGTGAAAGAGTTGCTGAGCTAAGTGCGGTGAGCCTCCAGTTCGCAGACATGCTTGATGAGCGATTTAATCTTGATCCTCGTTGGTCAAAGTCTCTGGTTGCCATTGCCTCGACTATCGTAGCCGCCGCGGTCTTTGCGCTTTGCTGTACATTGATAGTGGCTTTCGACGATGTATTTCTCGACTTCAATAACGTCGCCAATTTGAGGCTTGGCTCGGTACCTGCTGAAGACATTATCGCGCGCGAAGAAGGCTCTTTCGTCAGCGAGATTCTCACCGAGCAAGAGCGCAATCAGATTCTGAGCCAGGTGCCGCCGGTATTTTATCCGCCGGACCCGAACGTCGCGCGGCAACAGCGCGAATTAACGGAACGGATCCTCGAGTATATTGACAATGTACGCGGCGACTCTTATGCGACCCTGGAAAGCCAAATCGCTGACATCAAGGCGATTACGTCACTGCAGCTTAATGAAAACGAAGATGCCATCGTCGCCATCCTGCAATTGCCCGACGACAGCTGGGGGCAAGTGCGTAGCGAGATCATCTCAGTTTTGGAACGGGTCATGCGTGGGGAGCTCCGCGCTGACGACCTGAGAAAAGCGCGCGAGCAGCTGCCGACGCAAGTCAGCCTGCGCCTGACGCCGCAAGAGAGCCAAATCGTCACCTTGGTCACCGGCGATGTGATCCGAGCGAACACATTTGAAAACCCGGAACAGACGGCGATTGATCGGGTGGAAGCGCTGGAAAACGTTGAAGCGCAGCGGCGGCAGTTCATCGCCGGGCAGACGGTGGCGTCGGCGCACCAGCCAATTGACAGCTTGTCGCTGGAAGCGCTGCAAGAGCTCGGCTTGCTTGCGCAAACAGGCAACCGCGGCGCCCGCATACTACGAGCGCTGTTGGGAAGCCTTTTGGTGGTTGCGCTGCTAGGTTTATACATCAGCAGATCTGAACCGCAACTGCTCACTGACGGTCAAAAGGATCTGCTTCTGATCGCCGTTCTGTTCTTGGTCGCGTTGGCTGCGATGCGCATGTTCGGCATCAGCAACATTTACTTGATGCCAGCGGCCGCGCTTGGCATCGTGTATGTCGCGATAGCCGGTCCCAATCTTGCAATTGTGGGCGCCATCGGTTTCTCATTCTTGGCCGGCATGCTCAGCCGGGGACCGTCGCTGGAAATCGCCAGCCTGGTCGCGGCGGGCAATATCGGCGCTATTTTGACGCTTCGCAGCGCGGGCCGCTTGAACAACTACTTTGTCGCGGGCCTCTTTGTCGGCTTGGCAAACGCCGCAGTGGTAGCGATATTCGCGCTTCAGGCCGGTTTCGATGGGCGCGACGCGACCAGCATGCTTCAAGCATTCTTCAGTGGAGTGTTGATCGTGCCGACGACATCCTTCGGCGTCATGTATGCGCTGACGGTTTTGCTCAATCTGGCGACGCCATTTAAGTTGATGGACTTGAGCCAGCCAAGCAAGCCGCTTTTGCAGCGTCTGCTGCGCGAGGCGCCTGGAACGTATCAGCACTCGCTGCAGGTGGCAAACCTGGCCGAGCAAGCCGCGGAAGCGATCGGCGCCGATACCCAAATGACACATGTCGCCGCCCTCTACCATGACATTGGCAAAATGAGCAATCCGTTTTTCTTCACCGAGAATCAGCAGCACATCCACAATCCGCATGACGCGCTGGATGACCCCTATCGGAGCGCCGATATCATCATCAGTCATGTGACTGAGGGCGATCAAATTGCCAAACGATATAATTTGCCCAATCGCCTGCGCGAATTCATTCGCGAGCATCACGGCACGACGCAGGTCTTTGTCTTCTATCAGCGGGCGCTGGCTGCTGCCGGCGACGAATCCGCGGTCGATCCAGAGGAGTTCTCATATCCGGGACCAATACCGCAAAGCCGCGAAACCGCAATCTTGATGATGGCGGACAGTTGCGAATCGGCTATCCGGGCGGTCCAGCCGAAGAGCAATCAAGACATTGCCGACCTCGTTCACGGGATTATTGAAGACAAGCGCAACAAAGGCCAGCTTGACGCCTCCTCGCTAACTCTCAACGACCTGCGCAAGATCGAGGCGACTTTCATCGAAATATTCCGCGGACTTTTTCATCCCCGCATTGATTATGCCAAGGCGGTTCGAGCGCCAAACGCCTTGCCCAAAGCCGAAAAGGGCGCCGGCAATGGCAAGCGAACGCAACGCATCGAGCCTGATGCGAGCGGATCAATTGACCGGCTACCAAAAGATCATGACAGCGAGAGAGCGGACGCGCCGGGAACGCAGGAGAGCCGCCGTCCGCCGGCCGCAGCGCTTTCCGATATGAGCGATCCGGCGTCGATGGCCGAGGGGGAGCCGCTGGCGACTGAGGATCAGGCGGCGCACATCATGGAAGACGATGAACCGCTGTTCGAGGTTCCTCCCTTACCGAAACGCAACGGCCACAAATCACCCCAGCATTTGGAAAAAGGCAAGCGCCCTGAGGAATTGGACGCGTCCTCTTGAGCCTCGGCATCAATCTGCAGCACCCTCGCCGCTATTCGATTGACGCTGAAAGCCTCAAGCGGGCAGCCCGAATTGTGCTGGCTCGCCATCTCAAAGATGAGGCTGGGGAACTCAGCATTGTGGTAACCGATTCCAAGACGGTAAGAGCGATGAATTCGCGCTACGCGGCGGTCAATGCGCCGACTGACGTGCTATCGTTTCCAGCGGAAAGGGCGCCACATGAGTCAGACGAGGGCGCGCGCTATCTGGGCGACATTGTGGTCGCCTTTGACTACGCGGCGGATCAAGCCGAAAAGACGGGGGCAGCTCTCGGCGAAGTGCTATGCCTGCTGGTTATTCACGGTACACTGCATCTCCTGGGCTACGATCACGATACGCCATTGGCTCGCGAGCGCATGTGGGCGGCGCAAGCGCTGGCTCTGCAGTCTGTTCATATCGACCCGGCAGTTGTCGAAGCCTACGGTCGCATTGAAAATGAATAGAAGCGTCAGGCGCCGAACAGAGCGCGAGGCGGCTGATCCAAAGCGATACAGCCCGACCACGAGCCCCAATCGCATCCGCAGTCTCGCATTTGCCATTGAAGGCTGCTCCTTTATGTTGCGCCATCAGAAGAACACGCGCATTTTGCTGGCGGCCACCGCAACCATCATCCCGGCTGCCATAGGGCTCGGTATCGACGCCCAGCAATGGGCGATCCTGATCCTCACAATCGGCAGCGTTTGGGTGACGGAATTCATAAATGCCGCGATAGAGGCTGCCGTCAACGTATCGATTTCGGAAATTCACCCGATGGCAAAGGTGGCGAAGGATGTCGCGGCAGCGGCAGTATTGATCACGGTGATCGTCGCCATCTTCATCGGCTTACTTATACTTGGACCGCCTCTCTTGGACTGGCTGAAGTCAATTGCCCCGCTTAGCTGAAACAACAATTACGATTCCGTTAGGCTTACACATATAATTGTGCTATGATAAGATTGCGTTAGACGACTAAGTGTTTTTCGGATGTTCGCATGTCCATGCCCCGCGATTCTGTCTCAGAGAATTCGACTCCCGGGCGATGGCTGCGGTCACTTCTATCGAAAATCTCATCTCAAACTCCACGACTTGAGAAATCGCCCGCCCAAGAGCCAGCAGTCACCCGGACTGGCGCACATCTGGGTTCGCGCCGGGCAATTCGACTGTCCGCGTTGCTCGCGCCGAGAAATCAATTGAGAATCGGCGCCGTTGGCGTAGTGATGATCGCGGTCTTGTTGGCTGGGTCACTTGCGCTGCGTAGTCCGGAGGCATTGCCGCTCAACAACGCCATCTGGCTGGACCGCAATTGGACATTTGGCGACCACGAAAGCGACCATTTTCGCGCATTGACTGATCGCCTGATTGAAAACCAAATCGGGACCGCCTTTGTATTCGTGAGTTCGCTTGGCATAGACAATCGTTGGACAGGCGGTCTTCAGGGCAAGGTTGGCTTCATGGATTCGCGTTCTGCCCTTGCCGATTTTGTCCGCGCGCTCAAAAGTGAAAACGATCAGTTACGTGTTTTCGGATGGATTGAAATTTGGTCGGATCGCGACAATGTTGATAGCAATCGTCTTGACAATACCGATCTTCAAAAGAATATCGCCGACTTTAGCCGGCTGCTAGTGTCACAGCTCGGCTTCGATGGCGTATTGCTTGATGTGAAGCCGCTTTACAGTGACAATAATGATCTGATTCGCTTGATCGGACGTATGCAGTCGGCAGTTGGTTTGCATATTCCGATCGCCGTCGCCGTCACCGCCGATTTGACGCCGCCGGAACTTCGCGCGCAGAACATCGGGTCCATCGCGCCTGGAACCATGTGGACGCAGAGTTTCAAGAAGAAGGTGCTGGCGGCCGCCGACGAAGTTGTTTTACTGATGTATCAGAGTTACAGACAAGAGCCGCTCGACTATGTGAACTGGGTGGCATACCATGTAGAGACCTATGTCAAGGAAATGGAAGACGAGACGGACATCTTGGTCAGCATTCCCAATTACCGCGGCGCAAGTTCCGCGCACAATCCACAGATAGAAACGATGGCAAGAGCTTTGGATGGCGTCAGAAAAGGGCTGCGGCGGCTTGACGAGGAGAAGCGTACCCTTTTGACTGGAATCGCCATATACTCTGATGAACAGCTCAGCCAATCGGATTGGGACATATTTCGTGAATCGTGGCTGCAGCGGTAGCGACTGCGGCCAATTATGCCCACGATAATCAAACGCTTAACCATGCAAGGGCTCGTCAATGTAGTGTTCAAGGCGGGCAGCCTGCTGGATGCGGCCCAGCACGAACCGCGCGCCGGTGTCTACACCGTCGGCAAAACCTACCAGCGCACGAAGTCGTTGCTGTTCGACGAGCATTTGAGCCGCCTGCAAGATTCAGCGCGGCGGCAAGGTTTCTCGCTCAAATATGACCCAACTCAACTGCGCAGCGCCCTGCGTTTGATGATCGTTGAATCCAATTACGGCGACGTCCGCTTTCGCATCTCGGTGGCGGCGGATGCTCCGGACGACGCGCTCATATCTATCGAACCATTCCAGCCGCCAAGCCCCCACTTGATCGAGCGGGGCGCGCGCTGCATCACATCCACCGCGACCCGTCAGAGTCCCGCTGCGAAATCCAGCGAATGGATGCATCGGCGGCGAGCGCTGGAGGCGGCGCAGCCAGCTGACATTTATGAGACCTTCCTGCTGGATGCCCAAGGCAACCTGCTGGAAGGCGCGTCCAGCAATGTCTATGTCATTCTGGATGGCGAGCTCCACACCGCGCCTGCCGGCGTGCTGGCGGGCATCTCGCGGATGATCGTCCTCGCCGTGTGTGACCGCATTGTCCCACTTCGCCCGTTGGCGCCAAATGTCTCTGAATTCGACCACTTCAGCGAAGTGTTCTTGTCGAGCAGCAGCCGTGGCATCATTCCGGTGGTTGAACTCGATGGCAAGGTGATTGGCGATGGACGCGTCGGCGCGACGACATTGGCTTTGCGGGCGGCTTATCAGCGCTGGGTCGATGATCACCTGGAAGAATTGTAATGCGGATGCTGGATAATATCTGGAATGTGCTCCGGATCGTCGGCGCCGCGCGCGAGCTGGCACTTGAGACGCGCCGTTTCAATTGGAAGGTTGCGGCCGGCACAACCTTCTTTCTTCAGGCGGAATACGCTGACATCCGCTTGGAGGCGCATGAGCGACCGGAAATTCTGGCCAAAGTCGAGCTGCAGGCGGGCTTCGGCTGGCAGCTGGCCACCGATCAAGATGAAGCCGGCGTGTACATGATTGCCCGGCGCAAAGCCTTAATCGGCAGCATCAGCCGCGCTAAGTTCGACATCAAATTGCCAGAGCAGACGCATATTTCTTTGAAGATGAAAAACTGTCAGGTCTGTCTCGCTGAACTCGATAGAGCGCTTGACTTGCCGCCAGTCGCATCGCCAATGTGAGAGACGCTCGGCTCGCCGCTTGAAATCTCGTTGTGGCTGTGGTAGCGTAATGGTATGCGCAAATCAATCAGGCAGTGCCCGATCGCGAATGACTGTTGTTGTCGCAGCGAGTTTTAGGCGGGTATGATTGGTTTGCGATCGATTCGGCTTTTCGCCACCAACAAGTCAACCCGCGCCGGTTGGCTTTTTTGATTGTGGTATTGCCGTGTGCGAAATGACAACAATTTAGCAGACGAGGAGTAAAGCTAATGAGTGATATCAGCAGCCGCGGGTATGCCAATCCCGGCAAGCTCGTTTCGACAGCTTGGGTGGCGCAACATCTGAACGACGTGGATGTTCGCGTCATTGAATCAAACGAGGATCCCCTGCTCTATCCCAGCGGGCATATTCCCGGCGCGGTTGAGGTCGACTGGGTGAAAGATCTCAATGACCCGCTGCGCCGCGATTATCTCGACAAATCAGGATTTGAAGCGCTTGCCAGCCGCATCGGCATTACGCCGGAGACGACGGTTGTCTTCTATGGCGACAAGAGCAACTGGTGGGCGACCTACGCGCTTTGGGTATTCGAGCTATTCG
>WTGC01000073.1 GCA_011523705.1 Chloroflexota bacterium
TGCCAACCTACGCGGACGCCAAGCAAATGACGGACACCTTAGCCGGGCGCGACTCGCATGCTGAGTAGGTTAGCTCTGCATTGAGAAACTGTAGGGGCGACTCGGTGAGTCGCCCTTTTTTTCGCCCATCCGCGTCAGCCGTGAACTGCCTTGTGATCAGCCTTCTTGCAAGCCCGCTGGCGCCAGCTCGCCGATGGAACGCTCTAGTTCAGTCGAGGACCGAACGAGCTCGTCTTCCAGCACGGGCTCCGGATTGGCGCTCGCGGGCAAGGGCGTGTCGTACTCGTAACCGGGCTCGCGCTTCTGGCGATTCCAAACGAGGCGCATTTCACGCCAGGCGCCCAAGAGGGTGCGCGGGGCCGGCATATCGTCTTTGATCTCTTCGTAGAGCTTGCCCAGGTTATAGCAAGGCACGCCGGCGTACATGTGATGCTCGATATGCCAGTTCATGCGCCAGTACAAAAACGAGAACAGCGGATTCAGCCGGATCGAGCGCGTATTCTTGCGGAAGTCGCGGCTGTGTTCGCGCAAGCCGCAATGCTGCGTCAGACCGACAAAATACGAAAGCCAGTTGCCGATGAAGGCCGGCACGGTGAGCAATAGCGGCAGCACCCACCAACCCGTGACGATGGCGAAGATCAGCACCGCCCCGTGGAAAGCGAGCAGAAAGCGCGACCACAAAATCGACCGCCGATGTTGATCGGGCTGATCGCTATGCAGCGCCGACAGCCACTCGTTGATCGGCGCCCGCTCATCAGCCGGGACGCGCCCAACGGCGCCCAACACAGTGATGATAAGCGTCGAGATCAATCCGCCTTTGCCGAAAGTGCGCCCGCGCTGTGTCAGCAGATTGACGGTGAACATCTGCAGCATGAATGACGAGGCCAACGACGGCTCCAGCGGCAGCAGATTTTCGCGATCGCCCTCAGGGTGCAGGGTGTAGCGATGGTGGTAGGTGTGGCTGCTGGCGTAATCGAAGGCGTCCCACCAGCCGATCAAACTGAATAGGTAAAGAAAGAACTTATTGAGCCATTTGGTCTTGAAGACGGTGCCATGTCCCAATTCATGCGGCGCCGTGCCGGTGAAGAAGCTGGCCACCGTGCCGTGAAAGAAGAGCGCGACCAGCATCGCCAGCCACAGCTCATGCTGCCAGAAGCCAAAAACCAGCGCGCCCGTTAGGATGAATAGCGCCGCGTGCCCGCCGGCTTGAAACCAGCCCTGAGCATCGCTCCGCCGCGAAAGCTCGCGCAGCCGACCCGGCTTCATCGGGCAGCGATACCAGTCGACGCGCAGCGTCTTCCGAACTTCTGAAAGCGGTTGGTAAGTCATCATGATGCACCCTGAGCCGTGCTAAGTCCTCTAGTCACCGGTATTGTAGCGTGAACATCCGCTTGAGTCATCAGTCGCGCCGCGAGAAACCGTCGTGCATAGTGTTCAGATTTTGGCGGTGGAGGCGAAGTGCGATATAATATCAGCGACCGTTCAGTTTAGTGTTAAAGGAAAACGAGAAATGAAGGGAAAACTCTGTCTCGCATTGTTGCTCTGCCTGCTCTTTAGCCTGTTCGGTGGCGCAGCGATCGCGCAAGACGCCGTCAACATCACCATCCGCTGCATCGCCAGCCCGCCGGAAGAAGATTGGCGTTGCAACAATTTCGCCAGTGTAGAAGCCCAAGTAGAAGCCGAACTTGGCATCGAACTGAACCTGAATCTGATTCAGGACAACGCCAGTTGGGGCGATTACAAGAATGAATTCGTCCTGGCGTCGGAAGCGGGCGAAGCGCCGGACATCATCTTGTCTGGTCATGAGGATATTGGCGCCTGGGCGCCGGCCGGCTTCATCATCCCGCTGGATGACGTGATCCCCATGCACAGCGAATTCGAAGATATCGTGCCCTCGCTTTGGGATTCGCACGGTTACGATGGTCAGATTTGGGGCATCCCGCAAGATGCCGAAGCGCGCCCAATATTCTACAGCAAGCTGCTGCTGCGAGATTTGGGCTGGAGCGAAGACGACATCGAGTCGCTGCCGGATCGCGTCGCCGCTGGCGAGTTCACCTTCGCTGATATGCTGGCGACCGCGGAAGCCGCCATTGATGAAGGCGTCGTGGACGCTGGCAACGGCTGGTGGCATCGCCCGAGCAACGGTCCCGATTTCCTCTATTACTACTACGGCCACGGCGGCGAAGTCCTCGATATGGAAGGCAACCTGGTCGTGGATCGCGATGCCCTAGTCGCGACCTATGAACTGCTGGGCGGCGCGGTCGAATCTGGTGTGCTGCGCTCCGATATCATCGGTCTGGACTGGAGCGAAGTCTGGCATCCTACGGTAGGGCAAGCTGAAACCGTGCTCTTCGCCGCTGGCGGCACCTGGAATTGGCCCAACTGGGCGATCAACTACGTTGCCGACAGGGGCGGGGATGAATATCTCTTCGAGAACGTCGGGCTGACGCTCATTCCGGCCATGGGAACGGGCAAGGCGATCACGCTGACGCACCCGCTGACCTATATGATCAGCAGCGGCAGCCCGCATCCGGATGTCGCGCTGTCGCTGATCGCGGCGATCACCACGCCCGAGCACAATAACAAGCACGCCATCGACAGCTTCCACCTGGGCATCTTGAACGCCCAGTTGGAATCCGAGGCTTACGCCAACAACCGGCTTTTGAGCAGCGCGCACTACATGCTTGACCATACGACCTCGCTGCCCAATCATCCGGGTTGGAACGCCTGGTCCGGCGCCTATTTCCTCGGCATCCAAGCTGTTGAGACGGGCGAAGCCGATGCGGCCGGCGCCGCTGAGATCGCCATCGCGCAGATGCAAAATGAACTGGGCGACGGCATCACGGTTCGCTAGCGGAACCCTGCTGTATTCGGTAGTACACTGAATGGGCGAGCCGCCGGCTCGCCCGTACAGGACTTGTGAAAACTGATGATCTGTAGGGGCGATTCTGTGAATCGCCCACAGGCCTAACGTAAATCATGTCCCAACCAATTACCAAACCCAAATCATCAGCCGCGCTCTTGCAGAGCCGACGCAACGCCTTAAGGTCCTACTTAGGCGCTTACGGTTTCATGGCGCCAGCCGGCGTCCTCGTCCTCATTTTCTTCCTGATTCCCGTCGCCATCGTGCTCTACTTGAGCGCGACCAACCTGGCGAGCTCCAACTTCACCTCTGATCTGGCGCGGATGGAATTTATCGGCTTCAAGAATTACCAGACTCTGCTCAATGATCAGTTCGCCCGCAAGATTTTCTTCAACACCATATTCTACGTCCTGGTGACGCTTTCGCTGTTTAATGTCTCGCTGGCGCTGATAGTTTCTCTGCTGACGACGCATATCGACCGCAGGGCGGGATTTTTCTTCCGCGCCTTGTGGATATTGCCGCGCATCACCTCGCCGGTCGTCTACATCCTCATTTGGAAACGGATGGCGGCGGAAGCGCCCTTTGGCATTCTCAATCAATTCAACGAAGTGCTGGGGCAGCCAACTTTCAACTACGTAGCAACCAATCCTTGGGTACTCGTGGTCGTGGTGAACGGCTTCATCGGCGTGTCCTTCGGCATGATCATTTTCACCTCCGCCATTGAGTCAATTCCCAAGGATTTGCTCAACGCCTCGCTGGTCGATGGCTCCTCAAGAATGCAGCGCATCCGCTACGTGATCTTGCCTTTGATCCGCTGGCCCCTGCTCTTCGTGGTCACTTATCAGACCTTGTCGCTCTTGACCTCATTTGTAGAGATACAGCTTTTGACCGATGGCGGACCGGGCCTCTATCGCACCGAAGTCTGGTCGCTGACTGCGTATCATCGCGCGCTGTCCAATTATTTTGGCAACGCCCAGTGGGGATATGGCTCGGCTTTCGCGGTGCTCTTGGTCATGATCGGCGTCGTGCTCGCCGTCATCTATATGCGTGTATTCCGCTTTGATGAACTCATCGCAGAGCCGCGGGTGGAGGCGCTATGACAGCGCGCGAAGACCGCTTCGACCCCGGCAAATTCAAGATTGATGAATTGCCGCCCTCGCTTCAAAGGGATCTCTTCGAGGCGCTGCGACTGGGGCTGGTTAGCATTCTTGTTGTGCTGGCGGCCGCGTTCTTCTTTAGCGGTATCGTGCACCCGCTATTCGCGCTTGGCAGCGTCGAAGAGACGGTCATGGATGTCTTGACCCGCCTCTGTCTACTTGCGCTGCCCTTCGTCGCCTACATCGCCGCCGCCAGCGTCGCTCGCCGCTATAGCGCCACCAACATAGCTCGTGCGCTCTGCCTGGCGCTGACATGCACCGTTATTCTGTTTGCCCTTATTTCGGCCGGGCATTACGCGCTGAGTTACGGCGCTTTCGCCCCGCGTCCATCATTGGAGATGTCGCTCAGCCAGACGGAAGCCGGCATTCGCGTGGACGCCATCGTCGCTGGCGGCGCCGCGGACCGCGCTGAAATCAAGGTGGGCGATGTCATCACGGCGATCCGGCGTGATCAGGTGGATTTGGCGGCTTTCAACAAGCGCCTCGGCCAATCGGAGGAAGACGCGCCGCTGCGCCTGCGCTTCATCCGCGGCGACGAGGAAATGCAGGAGACAGTCCGCGTCGTTTTGGTATCCGACAAGCAGCTAAGCGTCTTGATACCCGGGCTCGTTTTGGGTCTCGTCTTCACCGCGATCATCGTCTTCTTGCCCGGACATTGGGCGCCTTATATCGCGCTGGTTGGCTTGCTGTCGCCGCTGATCGTCGGCTATGCATGGGTCATTATCGCGACATTCTCCTACCGCACGGAAGGGCTCATACCGCTTGACGGCAATGACAACTTTGGCGGCTTGACCTTGAAGAATTGGGAATCGATCATCGTCGGGAATATCGCGGGCTTGGAATTCAACATCGTTCCGATTTTCATGACCTCCCTGGCGATAGCGCTTGTGATGACCTTTATCGTGCTGCTGGTGTCTTCAATGGCCGGTTACGCCTTGTCGCGGATGCACTTTCCCGGTCGGCGCTTTTTCCTCTCCTTCACCTTGATCCTGCACGGCTTCCCGGCCATAACCCTCTTGATTCCGATCTTTTTCGTCCTGCTCCGGCTAGGCGGCATACCCATAATCGGCGATTTGATTGGCTTCAACACCATCGGCGGCATCGCCTTGGTCATGGTTGCCTTTCAGCTTCCGCTTGGTGTCTGGCTGATGAAGGGTTTCTTCGACAATATCCCTTGGGATATGGAACGTTCTGCGCTGATCGACGGCGCCTCTCGCTTCAGAACCTACTGGGAAATCCTGCTGCCGCAGATCCGGCCCGGTTTGCTGGCGCTCGGCATATTCGCCTTCATCGGCGGCTGGAACGCTTATATCATTCCCGCCACCTATTCCATCGGTTCTGGCGTGAGCAATCTGCCGGTTTTCCTTGAAGAGTTGATAGACGCGACCGCGCCGGTGGATTGGAATCAGGTGGCGGCGGTCGGGCTGTTTCAACTGATTCCGATCTTTATCTTCTTCATTTTCGCGCAAGAATATCTCTTGAACATTTACGCCGGCGGCACGAAGGGCAGCTCCTAAAGCCGCTTTGCCGGGAGCGCTGGACAATGGAAATTCGCATCGACAATCTGACGAAAAAGTTCGGCGATGTGGTCGGCGTCGAAGACTTGACGCTGCACATCGACGACGGCGAATTTGTCGCCTTTCTCGGTCCCTCCGGCTGCGGCAAGACCACCACGCTATTGACCCTGGCTGGCATTTACAAACCGACCGACGGAATCATCCGTTTCGGCGATCGGGTGGTCAACACGGTGCAGCCGAAGGACCGCAACATCGGCATGGTCTTTCAGAGCTACGCCCTCTATCCCCACATGACGATATTCCAGAACATCGCTTATCCGCTCAAGCTGAAGAAAGCACCGAAACAGGTGCAGAACGAGCAAGTGCGGCAGGTTGCCAATGTCATGGGCATCGGCGAATTGCTCGATCGCCGGCCCGGGCAGCTTTCCGGCGGGCAGCAGCAGCGCGTCGCCCTGGGCCGCGCCCTGGTCAAAGAACCGGATGTGCTGCTCTTTGACGAACCGCTGTCCAATCTGGACGCGCGCCTGCGGCTGACCATGCGCGGCGAGATTAAGCACCTGCAGAAGAATCTCGGCATCACGTCGATTTATGTGACCCACGATCAGGTGGAAGCGATGACCATGGCCGATCGTATCGCCGTGATGAACCGCGGGCATTTGCAGGCATTTGACGCGCCCGATGAACTCTACGACCGGCCCAAGACGCGCTTCGTCGCCGGCTTCGTCGGCAACCCACCCATGAATTTCCTCGATGTGGAGGTCTCGCCATCCAACGGTCATTTCCTCGCTCAAGCCGACTCGATAAAATTGCCGCTGGGCGCTGATCGCGGCGCGCCGCCCGCCGGCCATGGCGGACCGGTCGTCATGGGCATTCGGCCCGAAGATATTCAAATCGCCGACGAGGGCGATGTGACGGGCGAGATATTTGTGGTGGAACCCCTTGGTCGCGAAGATCTGATCGATGTGCGCGTTGGTCCGCATGGATTCATCTTGCTCGCCGATACCGAAAAACAGCACCGAGCCGGCGAGCGCGTGTCGCTCAATTTTGACATGACGCAGGCGCAATTCTTCGACCCGCAGACGGAACGCTCGCTGCTTTGGCGCCAGTGAATATCAGCCGGCTGGATGCGCAGCTTGAGAGCCTCCGGCAGCCGGCGCCGCTGGACGCTGATGGCGCGCTAGCCCGGCGCTATGCCCCCGTCATACATTTCGATGAGCAGGAGCCCTTCTTCCCATCGGTCGTCGGCTATACGATATTTCGGGAAAGCGCCCCATCCGCTTCGTTTCCGCGAGACATCCATCTAACGGGCGAGGCCGCCTTCGGCATCGAATACGCGATCTGGTGGGACTGGGATATTCAGCATCTCTATGAGTTGGAGCATGTCTGGGTCTATGTAGATGGCGACGGTGGGATCGCCGAAGCCGAGGCAAGCTGGCACGGCCGCTACCACCGAATGCGCGACGAAGCGGGGCGCCTGCCCACCCGCGAAGACCGGCTGGCGCTGTATTCGGAACCGGGCAAGCACGCATTCGCGCCATCGCCAAGCTGGCTGTTGCAGCGAAAAGCGAAGACGCGGGCAAGCTGCGGCGCGCGCGCCGGCGCCATGGGCGTGCATGTCACGCCTCTTTTCGCGGGCGTCATTCTTGACGATACACCATTGAACAACCGGCTGGTTCACACCTGGCTTGAGCGGCGGCGATTTGAGCCCAGTTTCACCTTCAACAAGAGCTTCGACCTCCGTTCCGCCACTTTCGTTTGCTGCGCGCAACTCATCGAGTGGATACCGGCGCGCGTTTCCGCCTGGATCCAAGAGTTGCATGCGACGATCCCGCCGGGGCAGCGGCGCGTCTTGCGCATCGCCCATCGTGGCGCATCGGCTTACGCAGCGGAAAACTCGCTGGAAGCGATTCGCGCGGCCGCTGACTTGGGCGCCGATATGGTGGAAATCGATATCCGAACGACGGCGGATAACGTGCCCATTGTCATCCACGATAGCAGCCTGAGACGAACGCACGGCTTGGAAGGCGATGTTTCAGAATTCACGATGGAGGCGCTGCGCCAATTGACGGCCGCTGAGAGCCCGGTCATCAGCTTTGATGAAGCGCTTGACCAGTGCCGCGAGCTCGGCTTGGGGCTTTATCTGGATATCAAGCGCCTGACGACTGAATCGGCTCGCGCCATGTTCGCGTCGCTGGATGCCCGGCATTATCTGAAACGCACGATTTTTGGCTCATTCCGCCCCGATTATCTGGCGGATATCAAGGCAGCGCGCCCCGACGCCAGGACGTCGATTCTGTTTGGCACGGTCGATATCGACCCGGTGAAGCTGGCGCAATCCATCAAGGCCGATTATGTGCATCCCTGCTGGGAGAATCGCGCCGAGCAGCCGCATCGACTGCTGACGCCCGCTTGGATTAAGGCGGTGCGAGAGGCGAACCTGGGCATTGTCTGCTGGCACGAAGAGCGCCCGTCAGAGATTGCAGCCTTGAAAGCCATGGGCGTCGATGCGATCTGCTCGGACAAACCAGAACTGTTGTTGTAACACTGAGCGAAGGCGAGGGGGATATGACAGCGGATACCTTGTTTCCCACCAGCGTCATCGGCAGCTTGCCGCGGCCGAAATGGGTGATTGATCTGCTGATCGCGCATCAAGACGGCTTGATCGACGATGAGGATTTGGACCACGCCTTGGACAAAGCGATCACGTTTGCAATTGGCTTGCAGGAAGCGGCTGGCATCGACATCATTTCCGATGGCGAGTGGCGCCGCATCGGCTATTTCGAAGTCTTCGCCCAGATGGTCGGTGGCTTTCAGCAGGCGGAGTATCAGACGCAAGCGCTGGCGCCCGAGTTATTGCCAGACACGGGCTTGTCTCCGCCGCAGCAATGGACCCTGAAGGAATTCAAACAGGCGCTTGTGGTGGAGCCCATGATGTATGCCCGGCCGATTGCCGCCCAAGGCGCCGGCTTTCTTCAGCAAAGCGCCGAGCGCAAGACCAAGGTCGCCTTGCCATCGCCCCACATGATTGGCGGGCGTCTCTGGCATCCGGCTTACTCCAGCGACGCCTACCCGACGCGCCGCGATTTTATTGAAGCGGTCATTCCGATTCTGCGCGAGGAAGTTATCGCCCTGCGCGCTGCCGGCGTCGATGTGGTTCAGTTTGATGATCCCTGGCTCTGCTTCTTCGTCGACCCCGAACATCGCGCCCGATTTGACGACCCGGATGCCGAGATTGAACGGGCGATTGACGACCTCAATCGCGTCCTGGCTGGCATCGACGGGGTCAAGACCGCCCTTCATGTCTGCCGCGGCAACCGCGCCCGCACCGTTTACGCCAGCGGCGACTACGAGCCGATCATGCCTCATCTGCTGCGAGCGGAGGTTGATCAGTTGGCGATGGAATTCGCCGTGTCGCAAGCGGGTGATGTGGCGATCTTTGAGCAATTCCCCACCGATAAGGAAATCGGTTTGGGCGTGCTTGATGTCCGCGGCGCCATCGCCGATACACCGGAACTCATCGTCGAGCGGGTCGAAAAGGCGCTGCGCTATCTGCAACCGGAGCAGATCACGCTTAATCCGGATTGCGGCTTCGCGCCGACCAGCACCAACCCGATCTCGCTGGAAGAAGCTTATCAGAAGCTGAAGGCGATGTCCGAGGCCGCCGCAATCTTGCGCGAACTCTACGGCTGAAGCGCCTGCACAGTGGCTCCCTTGAAGGATCGGTTGCAAATGCCTTGCGTCCCGTTGCGTTAAGCTCCCCCTTCCCTAGCTCGCTGGAAGTCCGCCCCCCGTTGAGCGGGGGGACCGAGGGGGGAACAGGGG
>WTGC01000230.1 GCA_011523705.1 Chloroflexota bacterium
CCCCTGATGCGTCGGGGGGGACCGAGGGGGGGTTGGCAATCAGCCCATCCATCGAAGTCAGCTTCCACGCCATGCTGCTGAGCGACTGCGATGTCCGCTTCGTCGGGCACACCCACCCCACAGAAATCAATCAGATCATGTGCAGCGAATACGCTGCCGACTTCGCGCTCAGACGCCGCTTCCCTGATGAGGTCGTGCTCTGCGGTCCGCAGTCGGCGCTGGTGCCTTATGCCGACCCCGGCTTGCCGCTGGCGATCCTCATGCGGCAGCGCGTCCGTGAATTCATGGCCGCGCAGGGCGAGGCGCCCAAGCTGATCTTGCTGGAGAACCACGGCATGATCGCCCTCGGCGACAGTCCAGCCGAAATCCTGAACATAACGGCGATGGCGGTCAAAGCGGCGCGCATCCACCTCGGCGCCTTGCTGGCCGGCAAACCCACCTACCTGCCTGAGGAAGAGGTCTGGCATCTGTACCGCAGGCCCGATGAAATCTACCGCCGCAATCTGTTTGTCGAAGACGATACCAGCAGCTAGAATACGCCTCGATTTTAATTTCAGACAGCAGGAGCAATCCTTATGCCCACCAACGGCGCTTTGACCTGGCTGATCCCTGACGCTTACCTGGCGGCGCCAGCCGACGATGACCCAGTCAACAAGAATCACGAATCCATCTGCATCCTCAACGTCACGCCCGATGACGCCAACGTCATCTTTGATTTTTACTTTGAAGATCGGGACGCGGTCGAGGGCATCGCCATTACCGTGGGAGCCAAGCGCTGCCCGCATGTCCGCCTGGACAAGCCCGAACAGCTGGGCGGCTACCAGATTCCCTTTGATGTGCCTTACGGCGTTCGCGTACGCAGCGATGTGCCGATCTCGGTGCAGTATTCGCGCATGTACGCGAGCGGGGGAAAAATCGAGAGCCTGATCACGACGATTGCCTATCCGGTGGAGTAGGCGCAGCAAGCGGGCGGGCGACCCAATGGATCGCCCCTGTTTACGTTGCACGTTGCAAGAGGGCGTTACAGCGTAACGCCCCTACACGTTTGCGCTTTGATTAAGATCCGTAGGGGCGAGGCGGTGACTCGCCCACAGTATTCCGTCTGCACAACAGCAAGAAAGGTATTTTGCGTACATCGCTGGAGTGCAGCGCGTAAGTCCACAGTTTTAGTCCAGAATGATGTTTATAGCGTCTGACACGGGCCTTTAATGTTCGATTAGACCAAACCTGTCCTCTGCTAATGCATTGGGGATCCGGCGGTTTCCACGAATTCCAACTCTATCGGGCAACTCAGCCCATGACCGCCGCCTTCGATGATCGTCTCCGTCCCGCTGAAGCCGCCATCGTCAGAAGCGCGCAGCACATAGCGAATCTCGTAGGGGATGTCGCGCCCGTCCACCGGCATCGGCGCGAAGAAAATAGCGCTGCCGACGTATTCGCCCGCCTCATTCCGCAGCAGTTCAAACTCGTCGAAGACGATCGCCGTTTCGTCCAACTGCGTGATAAGCAGAGATTCCGCTTCCTGCCCGCTGCAGTCGCCGCTGAATCGCAGCGACCACAGACCCGCTGTCGGCTTTTCCGGCGCTGACACCGGCGCCGGCGCCATCGTGCCGCAGGCTGTCGACATCGCAAGCAAGACTATCCAGCAAATACACAATAGCGGTGAATTATGTCGCGCAGACTCTCTGATTGAAGAAACAGTTCCCCCTCCCTGATGCTTCGGTGCGCGTAGACACTGCACTTCGGGAGGGGTTAGGGGGAGGGGTTGGACCAATTCTACAACAACACCTCGCCGCCTGTCTTCTGGCTCTCGTAGATGGCGTTCAGGATCGTCATCACCTGCAGCGATTGCTCGGCCGGCACCGGCGACGGCGCGCCATCAACGATCGCCTGCGCGAATTCGACGCACTCCTGCGCGTGTGGCTCGGAGATATTCTGCGTCAGCTTGAGCTTGCGATTGTAGAGTTGCATGCTCTCGTAATTGGTGTCGTAAATCTCGCACTTGGGCCAATGCGAGCCGCCGCCCGTGCCATAAAGCCACATCTGCATGTCCTCGCCCTCGATGTCGTGATGCAGCAGCCAGGAAATCTCGAAGACCAGCGTCGCGCCCGTCTCAAAGCGGACGAATGCCATCGCCATTTCTTCGACATCCATGCCCTCGGGAATGCGCCCGCGCCGGGGCCAACGACCGAAAGCGAGCGGGTTGCTGGCGATCTCGCGGCGGGCGACGCCGGTGACCGAGACCGGCTCGGGATTGCCCATCATCCAGAGCGTCAAATCAAGGATATGCACACCGATATCGATGCAAGCGCCGCCGCCGGCATGTTGCCGCGACAAGAAAGCGAGGCTCGTGGGAATACCTGAACGGCGCAGCATCCAACTGCGGGCGTGATAGATATCGCCGAGGGCGCCACCTTCAATCTCCGCCTTCAGAGCCTTGGACGTGCCGGCGAAGCGGAAGTGCTGCGCGGTCATCAGCAATTTGCCCGATTTGTCGCGCGCCTTGATCATGCGCCGGACATCGGCGGGGGTCGGCGCCAGCGGCTTCTCGCAGATGACATGCTTGCCCGCCTCCAGCGCGGCGATGGACAAGGGGGCGTGATACATATTAGGCGTGCAGACATCGATGATATCAATATCCGGGTCATTGATGACAGCGGCGCTATCGGTCTCCAGCTTGCCCACATTCCATTGCGCGCCCCAGTGCTCCAGCGCCTCCGGCACCAAATCGGCGCCCGCTATCACTTCGGCATGGGGCGAGGCTTCCCAGCCCGGCATATGCGTGCGGGCGATCCCGCCGACACCGATGACACCGACTTTCAATGTGCTCATGTTTTCCGCTCCTTCTTAAGATGTTTTGGGTTGAACCCAGGAATTGGTAGCCGCAGCTTGGTAAAAGGCTTCCATCACGGCGCTGCGGTCGGCCGCTTCTTTCGCTGAAATCAGCGGGACGTCTTCCCCGATAATCGCATCGAGGAAGAGGTCAAAGGCATGCGGCAAGGCCTCAGGCAGATCCGTCCAGGCGCCGCCCTCCGTGCCTGGCAAATTCGCCGATTGTACATAGAGCGTGTCATCATCAACATAGGCGACGCCTTCGGTACCGCTGACCAGTATCGACTGCGGCCGCAAGACATCAACCCAGCCAGCCGCGATTGTGCCGATCGCGCCGTTGGCGAAGCGCAGCATGCCCTCGCCGTATTCGTCGCAATCGTACTTGCCCAGCAGACGGTCCACCTGCGCCGTGACGCTTTCTACATCGCCCATCAGCCACATCAGGATATCGAGCGAATGCGCGCCCAAATCGCCAAAGCCGCCGCAGCCGGACAGCGCGGGATCGGTCATCCAGAGCCAATCCAAATAGGGTCCGCGCCCGCTATCAAATATGCCAGCGATAGCGCCCTGATGCACATTCGAATGCCGAATCCGCGTGATCTTGCCCAGCGTCCCCGCCTCGATCCAGGCTTTGAGCTGACGGTAAACCGGCATACTGCGCATGAAATGCCCGGTCTGGAAAATGACGCCCGCGGCCTCAACGGCGCGCTGCATGGCGTAAGCGTCGCTGGCGCCCATGCCCAGCGGCTTTTCGACGAAGACGTCTTTGCCGGCCGCCGCCGTCGTTTCCACCAGCTCGAGATGCAGCGATGTCTCCGAACAAATGATGACAGCGTCAAGCTCGCGGTCGTTCAAGATATCGCGATAATCGTCCACCGCCGCGCAGCCTAGCTCATCCGCCGCGATCTTCGCCCGTGCGTCCTGGCTATCCCATGCCGCTTTGACCTTGAACTGATCCGCGCGATCATTGACGCGGTTGATAAAGCCGGGCGCGTGGATATGCGCCACACCGAGGAATGCGAGTGTTTTCATGTTTACTCCATTCTACCCCTCCCCCCGACCCCCTCCCCAAAGCATTGGAGAGGGGGAAAGCGTTAAGCGAGGAGATCTAAATGATCGTAGATTCTGATGCTGTTGCTACGGATGGAATACAATCCAGAGCCTGCGCAAAGCGCGCCGTGATCGTTCGCGGACGGGTGATTGCGGAGCCGACCACCACCGCCCAGGCGCCCATGTCCAGCGCCCGTCGCGCCTGCTCCGGCCTATGAATGCGGCCCTCCGCAATGACCGGTATAGGCAGCGCCGCAATCATTTCCGCCAGCAAATCAAAGTCAGGACCATCCTGCGCCGGGCTGTCCTCGGTATAGCCGGAGAGCGTCGGCGCCGCCATCGCCACACCCGCCTCCGCCGCCGCCCGCGCCTCGCCCAGCGTGGATACATCGGCGAAGATCGGGACATTGAGCTCGCGACGAATGCGCGCCAGCAATTCGCCGATGCGGGCGCCATCAGGCCGCGGACGTTCAGTGCAATCGAGCGCGATGACATCAGCGCCCGCCTCCGCGATTTCGGCGGCTGCGACAAATGTCGGCGTGATATAGACGCCGCTATCACCCTGCTTGTACAAGCCGATCACTGGCAAATCGACCGCCTCTTTAATCGCGCGGATATCAGCCGGTCCATTGGCGCGTATCGCCGCCGCGCCCCCAATCTTCGCCGCCATCGCCATTTTCGCCATCACCTCAGCGCCATGCAGCGGCTCGTCGGCAAGCGCTTGACAAGATACGATCAGCTTGCCCTTGACGGCGGCCAGAAAGGCATCGGCTTTCATGCGTCAACCATTTTCCAAGCCAGCATTGCCGCGCCCAGCATAACCGAGTTGGCGCCCAGGGTCGCCGGCAAAAGCGGCGTCGCGGCGACCGGCGGCGGCAGATTCGCGCGAAAAGCCGCTTCCAGCGCATCCCACCAGAGCGCGCCGATCTCTGGCACCCCGCCACCGACCACCAAAGCGGCCGGATTCAGCGAGGTGGCACAGCCGGCCAGAATAGCGCCCAGCTGTCGCGCTTTCATCCTGATCACTTCTGTCGCTGTCGCATCGCCGTCCTTCGCCATCCGCGCGATTGCCTCCAGTGGAAGCCGCTGGTCTCGCCCCGACGCCACCTGATAAGCGCGCTCAATCGCCGGTCCTGATGCGTACTGATCGAGGATCACGGGCTGATCGCCATCCCAATCCACGACCAAGTAACCAATCTCGCCGGCGCTGTAATCGGCGCCATGCCAGACCTCGCCATTCATGATCAGCGCGCCGCCGATGCCCGTGCCAACCGTGACGCAAAGCAGCGAATCATAATCGGCGCCCGCGCCCAACATTGCCTCGCCATAAGCCAGCGCCCGCACATCGTTCTCAGCCGTGATCGGCAGATTACCGGCGATCTCCCGGTCAGTCAGACGCGTACCGGTCCAGCCGGGCATGTTTTCATTCGCGAAGATGACGCGCCCTTCCTTCGTGTCAATGATGCCGGCACTGCCAATGCCGATGCCCAGCACGGGCGCGGCGGCGCAATCAATTAATTTATCGCAAAGCGACCGCAGGGCCGCCAGAATCGCCGTTGGAGATGGCGCTGTCGCCACTTGCATGCGCAGCCCAACACCGCCCGCCCGCGTTACCAAGCCGGCCAGCGTCTTGCTCCCGCCGATATCCAAGCCGATGACGAGCGCTTCTTCTTCGGGCAAGGGGCTTCGCTCGCGCTAGGTCTGCTTTAGCAGCTCTTCATCACCGCGCCGCTCGCGATAGCCGTGCACGATCAAACCGGGGCGCCCATTGCTCTGCCCGGCCAGCTGAGCGTTATGCGGATCGCGGAAACCCATGCGCACCATGCGCCGCGGCTCTTTCGTCTGGTTGATGTAGGAACCGTGTACGCAATAGATGTGGAAAACCACGACATCGCCGCGTTTCGCCGGCACCGGCACCGTGTCTTCCAGTTGATAGTCGTCGGTGTTCAAATGCGGCGAGCACTTGGTGCCATCGGGATACTCCAGGATATGCGGCAGCTTGCCCATCTTGTGCGAGCCCGCCAGAAAGCGGATCTCGCCGTTCTCGTGGAAAGTATCATCCAGGTGCACCAACGTATCGAGGAAGCGGCCGTCGCTATGCTCATAAAAGGGCGAGTCCTGATGCATGGGGAACGGATGCCCGGTCTGCGGCGGCTTGATGTGCATGGTGGTGTGATGCAGCTCGACGCTCGAATCTAGCAATTGCGACAGGCATTTGCCCAGCTTCGGATGGGTGACCGCGCGCATCCAGGCATCGGAGTAGAGATGCAGGTCGTGCATCGCCGTCAGCTTCACCTGCTTCTCCACTTCCTCATCCAGATAGACATCGCGCCAAGGTCCCGACCAGCCCGGGCTGGTGATCGACCAGTCCTCGATCAGCCGGTCGAGGCTGTCCGACAAGGCGCTGATCTCCTCCTCGTCAAAGACCTGCGGAATCCGCAGAAATCCGTTCTCATGAAAGAACTCAATTTGCTCTTGTGTCAGCATTTCAGCAGTTCCTTTCGGTCGACTCAATTCGAGTTGCGCCTCAGTATTTCCAAGTTTGTCATGTGAAAACTGATTGGAAATATATGGCGAGAGCGGGCGAGCCACCGTCTCGCCCCTACAGCTTTTCGAGCATTTTGTCAGTTTATTTCAAACGGCTTAATCTTTCTTCTGTTGGAATTACTTCTATCACATCGCTTCCATAAAATCACCCCTCCGCGATTCTACAGGAGGGGCATTTATTCCAGTTAGCGTTATTTGTACTTTAAATCCACCGGCGTGCGCTAGCCCTCCACGCTTTCCACCGTCAGTTGATAAGGCGCGTCGCCCACCAGCCCATAGCGATCCACCTGCGCCGATCCGATGATGATGGTGTAAATGCCGGCCTTCAAGGTCAGCGAAGCGTTATAGCTCCGCCGCGGACGCACGCCGGTATCGCCGAGCGCCGCCACAAAGGCGCCATCGGGACCGTAAATCGTGCCGTAGGGCGAATTGAGGTTGCCGCCGCTCAAGCCACTGCCGCCGGTGCGAATCTTCACCGACACCTGCTGGCCCGCGCTCGCTTCAAAACGATAAAGGTGCACATCATCTTCGGCCGCGATCTCATCCAAGGTCACCTCATCAATCGTAAGGAGACCTTTATCCGTCGCGCCATCCGGCGACAGAATGAAGTTCGGCTGCGGCAGCGGGGTTGGATCGACCTTCGGCAGCGGCGTCGGCTCGGGCGCCGGCGCCGGTTCGTCTCCCTCGATCTCCACCTGATACGGCGCGTCGCCCACCAAACCGTAGCGATCCACTTCGGCCGCCCCGACGATGATCGTATAGGACCCCGCCTTCAAGGTGAGAGGCGCGTTGTAGCTGCGCCGCGGACGCACGGCTGTATCGCCAAGCGGCGCCACGAATTCGCCATCCGGTCCATAAATCGTGCCGTAAGGCGAATTGAGGTTGCCGCCGCTCAAGCCGCCGCCGCCCGTCCGAATCTTGACCGTGACTTCCTGCCCGTCCGCGCCGTCAAAAGTGTAGCGGTGCATATCATCCGCGCCCGCGATTTCGTCCACTGTCACTACATTGAGCTCAAGCGCGCCCTTGTCCACCGCGCCCTCTGACAACAGTTTGAATTCCTGCTCCGGAATCGGCGTCGGCTCGGCTGTCGGCTCAACTGCCGGTTCATCGCCTTCGACTTCAATCTGATAAGGCGCGTCGCCCACCAAACCGTAGCGGTCCACTTCCGCCGGACCGACGATGATCGTGTAGGTCCCTGCATTCAAGGTGAGAGGCGCGTTATAGCTGCGCCGCGGGCGCACCGCTGTATCGCCAAGCGGCGCCACGAATTCGCCATCAGGTCCGTAAATCGTGCCGTAGGGCGAATTGAGGTTGCCGCCGCTCAAGCCGCCGCCGCCCGTCCGAATCTTGACCGTGACTTCCTGCCCGGCAGCGCCTTCAAAGCGGTAACGATGAAAGTCGTCCTCGCCGGTGATTTCGTCCATGATCACCACATTGAGCGCCAGCGCGCCCTTGTCCACCGCGCCATCCGGCGACAGCTTGAAGTCCTGCTCCGGGATCGGCGTTGGTTCCGGTGTTGCCGCTTCGGCTTGCGCGGTCGCGGCGGCGTATGCTTCGGCCGCAGCCGACGCCGTCGCCGCGGCGATGGCTTGATCAGTCGCTTCGGCCGCACGCGCTTCGGCTGTCGCTTCGGCAGCGATGGCGGCGTTGTTTCGGTTGATGGCGAAGACAGCGATTGCAGCAGCCACGATTAACACGATCGCGGCGGCCGCCCACGGTACTCGCGACCGGCGCTCCCGCCCTAGCGCCTCGTCTGTTTTGGGTTTGCTGTAAAGAATTGGCGCTTCAATCGGCGCGATCTCGCGTTCTTCATAAAGAAAGCAGGCGGCCTCGTGTTCGGGCTTGTCCATCTTGTAAAGCGGCGGCTGCTCTTCCAGGCAGCGGTCCATGCGATGGGGACAGCGCGGATAATAGCGGCAGCCGACCGAAGCCGCCGTGCGCATCTCCTCTTCGCTTGGCAAGCTGATATTGACATCCCATTTATCGGTCGGGTCAGGCACGGGCACCGAGTCAATCAGCAGCTGAACATACGGGTGCTGTGGCGCGTCAATGACATCCATGGCGGCGCCACGCTCCGCTGTCGTGCCCTGATAGAGCATATAAATTTGATCGCCGATTTGGTAAGCCGTGCTCAAATCGTGGGTGATATACAAAAAAGAAATGTTATGGTCATCGCGAAGGCGCAGCATGGCATCGAGGATCGAAGCGCGCAGCGACGCGTCCACCATTGACACCGGCTCGTCAGCCACGATCAGCCGTGGCTTGATCATATAAGCGCGCGCCATCATGATGCGCTGTCGCTGGCCGCCGCTCAGTTGATGCGGATACTTGCGCAGCACATCCTCGCCATACAAGCCAACCACATTCAAGCCCGCTTCGACCATGTCGCGATATTCGCTCTGATTATCCGACAAGTTGAAGTGCGTGTTGACCAGATCAAAGACGTGGTCAATGCGATAGAAGGGATTATAAACGCCGAAGGGATCTTGGAAGACAGCCTGCACATTGCGGCGGTAGGCTTTGAGCTGGCTGTCGGTCATGTCGGTGATGTCTTCGCCATCAAAGATGATATGACCGGATGTCAGCTTGATAAAACCCAGCACGAGATTCGCCAGCGTCGTTTTGCCGCTGCCGCTTTCCCCGGCGATCGTGGTGATCGTCGCCGGCGTTTCGTCTATCGTCATGTTGAAGTTATCGAGCGCGACAACGGTCTTTTTTCCACTGCCGAGGAAGCCGCCGGTCGAATAAATCTTGGTGGCGTCACGGATTTGCAAGAGTGGCGAGGGCATTCGTCCTCCTCTCTTCAAATTGCTCGTCGTACAGATGACAAGCAACCTCGTGTTTGTCTTCTAC
>WTGC01000134.1 GCA_011523705.1 Chloroflexota bacterium
CGGGCAATTCGAAACCCTCGATGACGGCGTCCTTGACGCTCACCAGATCGTCGAAAGTCTCTTCAACCTGCATTTCAGTCGCCGAAGAGGCTTCCGCCAGCACAGCGCCCGCTTCATCGCGCAGCTCGACTAGCAAGTCAACTTCCGACCGGCGATTCTTGGCGTAAGCCAGCAAAGAGACGGAATCGCCCGCGCGCCCGGCGAAGGTCCAAGCAATCTCACTGACTGGAGCGACCACATTCGGCTTGTTGAATTCGCCGCCGCGCCGCTTATTGTACTCCAGGTCGACTTCGTCATTCTCGGTCGGCTCGGCGTCGGAGACGACCTGGGCGCGAAACTCGCCAGCGCCGAATCGCTCGGCTGAATCGAGGTTGAAGATGAAGGTCACCAAAAAGCCCAGCAGCAGCGCCACAACCACCGTCAATAAAACACGGATTGCTTGCCGCCGCAGCTCCACCACGAAGAGAAAGATGCAAGCGCCGACCAGCGCGTTCACCAGCAGGATATTCTGCCAGTCAGTCGTGCCGGTCATCTTTTCGATAGAGCCGTCGAAGAGCGTGTTCATTACAAAGAGCGTGACGATGATGCCCGACGCGCCGCCCACGATGAGGAGCAGGTGTTTCGCAATGAATGGCATGCCCGGGCTGGATTCTGAAGGAGCGTCCTTGGTTTTGGCTGTCATATATATCGCTCCATTTCTTGCGCTGGCTGGCGTTCGGCGCCGAGCATATAATAGCCGATCCGCTCTTCAGTCAGGCTCTCGTCATTGGGGAAGATGCCGACGATCTCGCCCTCGTACATCACCATAATACGATCAGACAGCTTCATCACTTCCTGCAAATCGGCCGAGATCAGCAGAATCGCCAGCCCCTGGGTTCGCTGGTCGACGAGTTCCTGATGGATGAACTCGATCGCGCCGATATCGACGCCGCGCGTCGGCTGGGCGGCGATCAGCAGCTTGGGCGAAGACGACAGCTCGCGCGCCACCACTACTTTCTGCATATTGCCGCCGGAGAGCGCGTTGACCGGAATCGCGCCGTTGGGGGCGATGATATTGAATTCACGGATCAGACTCGCGCCGTTATCAACGATGGAATTGATATCGAGGGTGCCGCGGCGCGTGAAGGGCTCGCGATAATAACGATCGATGATCAAGTTGTCTTCAATTGATGAGGTCAAGGCGACGCCATTGGTCAGGCGGTCTTCCGGGATATGCGCCACCTGATGCTCGCGCACGGAGCGCGGACCGCGCCCCAGAATCTGCTCGTTGTTGATGAAGGCTTCGCCGGTGGTCGGGGGTCGCAAGCCGGTCAGCACCTCGGCCAGCTCGGTCTGGCCATTGCCTTCGACGCCGGCGATGCCGAGGATCTCGCGCTCGTAAACATTAAAGCTGACATGCTTCAAAAGCTGGTGCCCGCTGGAATCGGCGTAGGTCAAATCGGCGACTTGCAGCACCGATTCGCCGCGCGCGATCTCCGGCCGGTCGACTTGCATGAATACCTCGCGCCCGACCATCATGCGCGCCAACTCGCGCTCGCTGGTCTGCGCCGTTTCCACCGTGCCGATCTTGCGAGCGTCGCGCATGACGGTGACGCGATCGGAGATCTCGATGACTTCTTTGAGCTTGTGCGTGATGAAGATGACCGTCTTGCCGCCCTCGACCAGATTGCGGATGGCGGCGAAGAGGTCTTGCGTTTCGCTTGGGGTCAAGACGGCGGTCGGCTCGTCGAGGATCAGAATTTCGGCGCCGCGATAAAGCGCTTTCAGAATCTCGACCCGCTGCCGCATGCCCACCGGGATGTCTTCGATTTTGGCATTGGGATTGACGGCCAAGCCGTACTCTTTGGACAGCGCCTCGGTATCGGCGACCGCCTGCTGGAAATCGATTTGCATGCCCTGCTTGGTCTCGCGGTTGAGGATGATGTTCTGCGCCACCGTGAAAGAATCGACCAGCATGAAATTCTGATGCACCATGCCGATGCCCTGCTCGATGGCGTCTTGCGGATTGCCGATTTGCACTTCGATATCGCGGATGAATATCTGCCCCGAGGTGGCATGTTCCAGCCCGTAGATCATCTTCATCAAGGTGGACTTGCCGGCGCCGTTCTCGCCGACGAGCGCGTGGATCTCGCCCTGCTCGACGGCGAAGTCGATGTCGTCGTTGGCGTGCACGCCGTTGGGGTAAATCTTGTGGATGCCGCGCGTTTCGATGATGGGCATTGGGTTTCACCTCTAGGGCAGGCGAATCATACTAGCCAAATACGGACATCAGCCACTCATATATCTTCTTCTGTACTTGCCGCGATGCTCTCCGGACAGGACCAACATCTGCTACCGCATATACCCGTCCCTTGTCATCAAATACATAGTCGCTGCGGTAGGCGCGATTACAGAATTGACACTGAGGAATGATGTTATCTTTGTCGTTAGCAGGTTTAGCAGGGTCCATGTGACCGTGCTGCAAAGCGACTATATCTTGTCCGTAGCGTGGATCGGGTCTTCCTTCTTTCGCCCCGCAGGTAGCGCACGCGTTTCCGTAGAATTTTTTCAATTGAGTAAAGTCTGCTGCTCCTAATCTGCCAGATCGACGGTTTCTCTCCGTGACCCATTCTGGCGACGGCTGAAATGGATCAAGAGAGTGGTAACCGCCCTTTCCACTCAAATGCCAGCCTTCACGTTTCAAATGGCGAACTTGCTGATCCCTGGCTAGACCCGGTTTGTCCCGCTGACAAACATCACTTATGACGTCCTTATGAACCTGTTCCTCTTTGTAATAGAAGAGAACCGCCAACCAAATTGACCTTGCAGTCTCGTAGTACTGGTCAACATGAGGGATCTTTACTTCATATGGCAACAGATAAGTCTCATGAATCTCTTGAAGTTCAATCCAGGCTTCTTGTAGCTCGGACTCTGTTGGCAAACTATTAGTCATCGGACAATGCCTCAACAATGCGAGAGTTAGCAATTTCAGCCATTTCCGCCTCGATTTCAAACCCCATGAAAGACCGCGATTCAAGCAACGCGGCGACTCCAGTACTTCCAGAGCCCGCAAATGGGTCCAATACTAATGAGTCCGGTGAACTGAAAATCCGTATCAAATGTCGCAACAAATCCACTGGCTTCTCGGTCATGTGACCGAACTGTCGCTTGGGTTTTCTCGCGGGGATAACGGTACCTGGAAATTTGTCACGATTAATGAAAGGTTGATTGACATCAATGAGGCCGGTTTCCCATTTATCCCAATTCTCAACAAAAGTGCCTTCACGCGGCGCTTGTGCCAGTACAATCATTTCGCCTTGTGGCTTAAGTTGCGGTGTTTTCCTCCCACCTAGTTTGCCTATTAGCCTTTCCTTTTCCTGTTCAGGTAGATTGCTTTTCCGCACAAAATGTTCTTGCGTGAACGCTTTGGCTTGACCCTCGTAGCGCCAGAGCAACATATCTCGAATCTCGAATCCAGCATCTTCCAAAGATATGGCCGCTCTATGAACCAAGCGATTTTGGCTGAAAAGTAGGCAGAATCCGCCTGGGCGCAGAACGCGTAGCCATTCCGTCGCAATTGGGAATAAGAAATGCTGCAAATCTCTTCCTTGCTGAGTCGAAAATTTCATACCCGCAGGCAGCGACCCAACAACCCCTGGTTTCACTCTTTTCTTTAGCTTCTTGGTATTCCAGCCTTCACCCATGCCGTCTATGAAATACGGTGGGTCAGTGAGAATCAACGAAACTGAGTTATTCTCGATGTTCAATACACCGAGTCGACAGTCGATGTTGTCTATCATTGGCTTACAGTTAACAGCACTTGTCTCGTCGTCGTTGACCTGCCACAGCGTAATCTGAGATGGTTTTGTACATTCAGTTTGTATCATGATGCACCTAGTCATACCTCACTATAGGGTCAACATACATAGAGACATTTACGATTGCGGTGTACCAAATGTCGACGGTCGGTTGGGGAATGCGTTCATCTTGATCGCAAAGCGGTACCGCCCTGCCGTCATTGACGCTTTACTGTTCTTCGACTACAGAGAACGACGGAACAATCTCATAATCACGGCCGAGTTCCTGCATGAGCACCGTGCCGCGTTTGTGTTCAACGTAAACTTCATTGGCGGCCGCCCGATAATTATCAAAGATGCCGAGCACCTCACGTCCCTTAATGGCTACGAGTTTGCCGCAGTGTTCCTGCGCCAAGCTGTCCCTGATTTCCTTATAGAATTCGTATTCCATTTCTAACGGTTTCGACATAATAGTACCCTTCATGCTACGCGGTCACCTTCCATTTTAGCACTATACGATTGGAGTTGGCTGGCGAACCGGTGGTCAGCATAATTTGGGAAGACGCTGACCGGCACCGGCCGATCCATGTCTAGCTATGATGACAGTTGTACAGGCGAAACGACGGCGCACCTGCAACGGCTGACGTTTGGCAAATAGGGGCAACCCGCCGGGTCGCCCCTATAAACAGCTACGGAATCTGGCGATTCCCTACATATCATCCATCATCAGGTCGTCGATGCTCATGCCAGCAGTAGGCATATCGGCGCAAGCCGTGCCGACCGCCGCCATCATGTCCTCGCTGGTGAAGACCGTCTGAACCTCGATATCGCCGGCGACCACAGCGGCCTCAGCCGCTTCCACCATCGCCTTGATGTCATCGGAAGTCGCCATATCGTAGAACTCGTTCTTGGCCAAACCGACGCCGCCTTCGGGGATGCCCAGGCTCTCGGAAGAACCGTAGGGCAATTCGCCCTCGAGGTGCAGGGTGATGGCGCGGAAGATGGAGTTATCGACATTCTTCAGCATGGAGGTCAGGATGCGCTCCGCTTGATCGGGATCGGTTTCGGCGACAATCACCGCCTGATCCGAGTCGACGCCGATGGCGTAGCGCCCCTGTTCCTGCGCCGCCTCAAAGACGCCGACGCCGGTGCCGCCCGCGACCTGGAAGACAATATCCGCGCCCTGCTCGTACATCGCCAGGGTGATTTCCTTGCCGCGCGCCGGATCGTTCCAACTGCCGGCGTATTGGACAATGCTCTGCGATTCCGGATTGACCAGGCAGGCGCCTTGCTCGTAACCGACGATGAAGTCGTCGATGACTGGAATCTGCTGTCCACCGACCGCGCCGATGATCGGGTCGTCATTGGTGCCGTCCATCATGCTGGTGGTAATCGCGGCCGCGTACACGCCAGCCAGGAAGCTGCCCTGGTTTTGGGCGTAGGTCATCGAATAGACATTGGCGCAGCCTTCAACGCAGACATCCATGTTGCCGTAAGGCATGGGCGCGTCATAGAACATGAAGAGCTTGTCGGGATAGTTATGTACATTGGCCGCCATGAAATCGATCATCTGGAAGGTGCCGGCGATCAAGATGTCATAAGAATCGGTATCGGCCATGACATCAAGCAAACCCGGTTCCCAGTTGGCTGGGTCAATGCCGAGCTCGACCGTGTCAATCTCGATATCGTATTCATCGGCGATGGCGTCCATGCCGCGCTGGGCGCTATCGAAGAAGGACTTGTCGCCTAGCGTGCCGTTGATCACCGAAACGACCTTGAGCGGCTCGTCCTGGGCGACGGCGGTGAAAGCCAGCAGGAATACAAGCATCAACGCGAGCGCTAATCTGAACTTGTTCATTTCTTTCCTCCACGAATAGGATTGTGAAATCAGATTCATTTCTGATTGGCTCATTATACCCAGCGCGAGGCAATTCGGCAAAACTCTACTCCAATTCAATGCCGGCATTGGTTGCGTACGAGCCGTCTGCCAGTCCTCCGCTTTTCGCTGCATTCGCTTGACGAATCCCGACAAGGCTGTAAAAATTGTCTTGTCGCATTCGCCTAATATTCTGCAATGTGCGTCAGTGACTACCAGGTACACTGCCGCGCAAGCAGAGCGGAGTCTAATTGATGAAGCGGAAGAGAGAGGCAAGCGGAAAGCGCGCGCGGATCTTGTTCGCCGCGGCCTGGATCGCCAGTTGGTTTATCATCTCGGAAGTTTTTTTTCGGATCGCGGGCGTCTTCGGTCACCCGGGCGGGGCGCCTCCCATTATCGACTACCTATTATGGCTACTAACCCTTTTGACATTCGCCGTCGTGCAGCGCATGCTCATGCGGCGGCTCTTGGGCGTCGAACCACATCGCTGGCTGCTGTGGACCTTGTTGGGGCTCGTCATCGGCATTCTCTGCGACAGCCTGGTGAAAGACTTGTTCATCCAAAACAACTGGCTGGACCAGGACCACGTATCCATTTATCGCCGAGCGCGTTATGTGATGGTGTTCGGCATACCGACGATCTGCCAGTATTTCAGCTTGCCGATGCACTATTCGCGCCGCTGGTACTGGCTGCTCGCCGCCGTACCTGGCGCCATGCTGCCGGGCGCATCGCTGATGATTAGCGCCGCGGTGCTTGTTTCCGTCGTGCTGCAATTGCTGGCGATTCTTCGCATCGCCGCCTGGAACGCGTCCAGCAGGCTGGTCGCCGACGAAGAACGCGACCCGGAGCTAGTGAAAGAGAAGCGCTGATCATGCCCGGCGCGCTGCCGGGCGACACCACGCTGCGACCCACGTCACCTCGGCTGGCCAATAGAATTGAGTTCGTCCGCCAAATGTGTTAGAATTCAGTCAAACTCGCATAAGGTGTCGTTATACTAAGGTCAATCATGGCAACTTTGGAAAGCGCTTCAACATTGCAGAACAACGAACCAGCGAATACGCCAACAATAAAAGAGAGAGTCGCTCGGCTGGAAGAACGGTCGAAACATGCGGCGACGGTAGCGCAATTATATCGCGTCGCCCTGACCATCATCATCGGCATCGTAGGAACGCTGGGCGGCTTGATTATTCACTTGCACAATCAGCAGATTGCCTTGATTGAGAAGCTTTTGGCCAATTGACGGCGCCTCTGTGCATTCTGAGTTGCCTTCTTTCATCTTGAGGCGAACAAGTGGCTTTTAATTTTCCGCTACCCGCCCCAGCGCCAAGCTCAAGGCCGCCAATTCCTCCCCCGTCTCCATCTTCGCCGACAGGTCCGGACCATCAGGAAAAACGGTCCAGCGAATCTCAAGCGCCAACTCGCCTTCCCCCGCCTCGGCCGGAACATCAATGATGTAGTCATCGCGGTAGTCAGTATGCAGCGTCATCCAGGGATGCGGCATCGTGCCCCAGCCGGGCCAAGTCTCGATGCTGCTGATCACATCACCGGCTTCATCGACCAGGCTGAGCGTGAGCGCGTAAGCCAAGGGCGATTGCGCTTCGGCTCGCCAATAGAAGGCCAGCGGAATCTCATCGCCGGCTCGCCATGCCTGCAGCGCCGGGATCTCATAGGCGCTCAGACGCAGGTCGCCCCAAACGACATCGGCGCGCACGGCCGAGACGGGCAGCCGCTCCACCGCCGCCGGATGATCGTAGTTGGGAATAATGTAGGCGAAGGGCGCGTACAAGCTGAAGGCAAACAGTGGCGCGATGATCAGCGCCTTCGGGATGCGCAAAGCCCCAAGCCCCAGCGCCAGCAGCAAGCTCGCCGATGTGATGTAGGGGAAGAGCAGGCGCCCGGTGCTGGCCCAGGTCTGCAAGCTCCAGACGATGAGCGCGCCCCCGCCCAAAGCCAGCAGCAAGGCAAGAACAGCGACCGCGACAAGTACATATTCTCTGTGCTCTCTGTGCCTCTGTGGTGAATCAACCCATACGGTTTTCGCCAGAAATACGACCAGACCGAGCGCGCCAATCGCAGATAGCGCATCCATCAGATGATAGAAGAGCTCATCGACGACAATGTTAAAGGCGCCGAAGACCGCCCAGTAACTGACGCGCAATCCCTCAAACTCCTCGGCGATCAGCTGCCCAAGGCTGATGGAGCGCCGGCCAAAATAATCCAGCATCGTTGAGGCGCCCGTGAGCTCGGCGTAGAGCGCCAGATTGCGCACGTACCACCACAGGGCGATGATCAGCCAGGCGAACAGCGTCATGCCGGCGAACTGCAAGAAGCCGCGCCGGTCGCCCGTACGAAAGAGCAGCCAAAGTGCCGCCAGCGCGGCGAAAGCGCCCAATACCAGCCCGCTGAGCTTCGAGAGCGACGCCAAGGCGATCAGCAGCGCCAATGCGAAATCGCGCCGCGTATCAAAGCCGTCGCGCAGCATGACCAGCATCCGCCAAGTTATCAGCGCCGCCATCATATTCACCAGTGTGTCGTTGCTCACCGAGGCGCTGATGAAGAGGAATTGCGGGTTAAAAGCCGTAAGCGCGCCAGCCAGCAGCGCGAAGCCCGCGTCTCCCGGCAGCAGGACGCGCGCCGACTGGCAGACCGCCCAGACGGTGACGGCGCCCATGCCCAAACTCAGCAGGCGAATCGCGTAAAGCGCCAGCGACGATCCCTTTAAGTCTGGCGGATACGGCTGCTTATAGATGACCAGATTGCGATTGCCCCGCCCCGATGGATCGCCGATGACAGTGAAGGGGCTCGGCAGGTAGCGCTCATTGAAATCAGAAGTGTCGAAGGCATTCCACAGCGCCGCCATCATGAGGTAGTAGAGCGGCGGTTGGCTGGCTTCTTGGCCGTAAAGTTCGTCGTGGCCGCCCGATTGGACCGGCAGCCCGCCCCGATCGGCGATCCACTTAATCATGCCCACATGCTGGACAGTGTCCGACGCTTCGAAGTTGGGCGCGGCGTAGAGATAGACTAAACCGACCAGAAAGAACAGAGCCGGCATTAGCCAATTCAGCGGCAGCTTATCCAGGGCGACTCGTCGCTGCAATTTGGCGACCTCTCGCTAAAATGGCGCATCGCCAGCCATTCTAGCACGACTTTTTTCGCGCTCGCCGTGAATGCGCTATACTACGCGCCAATCTAACCGCCATTCAATAATTCGAAAATTAGGAAAAGAGAAGATGATGAAGCTGATTATCGACACCGACGCTGGCGTGGACGATGCCCAAGCCATTATGCTCGCCTTGACGCATCCCGGCATCGAGGCGCTGGCCATCACCACGCTCACCGGCAATGTGCATATCCGCCAGGTCAATCCCAACGTCTTGACCATCCTCGAAA
>WTGC01000143.1 GCA_011523705.1 Chloroflexota bacterium
TGTGGAGCCAGCAGATCTGGCACAAGGCGCGGCAGGACAATACGATTCTGCCGCTGTTCCAAAGCGTGGAGATGCCGAGCAATCCCTTCGAACTGCCGATTGAAGGGACGGATCCGACGGTCTATTTCGTGCCGGAGACGCAGGACGAAGCGCACCTGACGCTCGATGCCGGCAATCCCATCCCCGATAGCAAGATCGGCAGCGGCAAAGTCACGCTGAACGCCAAGAAGCTGGCGCTGCGGGTCGGCTTCAGCAGCGAACTGGTGGAAGACGCCGTCGTGCCGGTGCTGAACATTTATCGGGAGCAGGCGGTCCGCGCGATTGCCGACGCCATCGACAACGTTATTCTCAACGGCGACACCACAACGGGCGCGACCGGCAACATCAACAGCGATGCTGCGCGACCAGCGACCACGGCGAAGTACCTGGCGCTGAATGGCTTGCGCCGCCTGCCGCTGGTGGACAAGGCGGAGAACGCGGTCAACATGAATGGCGCGCCGACCCTGGCGAAGCTGCGCCAGACGCGCTTCAAGATGTCGGGCAAGTACGCCGCGCGTCCGTCAGATCTGGCTTGGATCGTGGACAGCGGCACCTACGCGGCGCTGCTGAACATCAGCGAGTTCCTGACCATGGACAAAGCCGGTCCGCTGGCCACGGCGCAGACTGGCCAGATCGGCTACGTGGATGGGATTCCCGTCTTCGTCTCAGCCGAGATGTCGCTGACGGAAGCCGATGGAAAGGTGGGCGGCGGCACGAACAGCAAGGGGCAAGCGCTCTGCGTTTATCGGCCCGGCTGGTATGTCGGCTACCGGCGCAAGATCGCGGTCAGCGTGGATTACCTGTCCTACTACGACTCGTATCAGCTGACGGCGACGGTGCGGCTGGCTTTCGTGCGCTTCGATGACGAGGTGGCGAGCTGCTTGTATAACATCGGCGTATAGCGCTGTGTTGCAGGGCGGGGGAGGGGTGCCTCCGCCCTTTCTATTGCTTGTGGTAAAATGCTTGCATTCTGAACGGCATCTGACTTGTGAGGTTCCAAGTGAAGATCGTAATGATGGTTACCGCTGACTATGCAGCGGCGGAGCCCCCGCTGAACAAGTTAAATGTGCTAGGTGTATTCAACAGAATCGTGTCGAGTGAGTTTCCTTTGTTATATCGCCGGATGTACTTGGCTGTAAATTTCGAGGGCGAGATATCTGACTCCGCCGGACCATACGACGTGTCAATCTCCATAGCCGGCGAGGACGGACAAGTCCTTATCGCAATAGAGGGACAGCTGGACATGCCCGATAGCTCGCCCGGCGTCGCGCCCCAGCACTGCATCGTTGCAGAATTAAATCAATTAGTTTTTCCCGTACCCGGTGACTATCGAATTTATGTCAGCGTTAGCGATGTTGAACTGGACGAATCGACCGTCTTGCGAGTTGTACAAGCTGTTTCGTAAATGCCTCCTGAAGTGGAAAAGCTTCTACGGAGCATGCGCCGCAGCAAATCCAATTGGAAGCTGCGCGATGTTGTAGCACTTTACGAAGGTTTCGGCTTTATCATTGAGCACGGATCGAAGCATGATAAGGTCTATCATCCTGACTATCCTGTGCTAAATGAGACCTTGCCACGACACAGGAAGTTGCCTAAGGCGTACGTGAGCAACGCAGTCAAGCTTGTTGACAAACTGATGGAGTTACAACATACTTCGCGCAAGCGAGGGCATTAAGTTTCGATGTCGAGGTGTAAACGTGAATAAGAAATACTGGAAACAGGCTGAGACCTTGGCAAAGCGCCCTTACCAAGCGCATGTATTCCTCGACCAAACGACAGACGGTGAACCAGTTTATGTGGCGGTCATTCCGGAAATGCCGGGATGTTCAGCGCACGGCGATACGGTCGAAGAAGCGCTGGCGTGGCTTGAGTCGGCGAAAGCAGATCACATCTGGTTCTTGTTGGACCAGAACCTTGACGTGCCGGAACCGCAGTTTGTGAATGCAGGGATCATTTTTAGCGCGCCACATTACGATGATGAAAACGTCGCAGACATGGCAGCATCCGGCGGTATTGTATCACCAGCGGTTACAGCTTAGTCCGAATCCGTTATCTTCGACACATTAATCAGTATGTTTGACGCTGCGTAAGCCGAACTACCAATTTCACCCCACCAGCACCCAGAGCGCCTGAAAGAAGAATCCCCCATCCTCCTGCCGCTCGGCGTGGAGAGCGACCTCAACGCCCTCGCCCTGGCGGCATAGCTCCACCACCGTGCCGCAGACCGCGCTCGGCAGCAGCGCCTGCCTGAGCGCCAGCGCCACCCCGTCCGACCGCACATAAGCCTGCACGCCGGGCAGCAGCAGCTCGCCCGCGATCGGCAGGCGATGCAGCTCGGCATTGAACTCGTCGGGAGCGATGGCGAGCGCCTTCAAATTGCCTAACCTTCATCTAGTTCCACCTAACTTAACACAAGCGCGCCTTCGGCGACAGTCGGCAAGCGACGGCGCGCGCACTTATTAAGGTACGGTAGCGATAAGCGGAAAGGATTGCCATGTATACGATAGCGACATTGGAAGATTTGCGGCGGCATCTTCATCTTGGCGACGGCGACAGCGGCAGCGATGACGCTTTGCTGCGGGCGCTGCAGGACGCGAGCCATCTCATCGAAACGGCGACGCTGCGGCGCTATTGTCCGCGGGTCGAGACGCTGGAAGTAAGGCCCGATCGGTCGAATCCGCGCGTCTTGATTTTGCCCGATGATCTGCTGGAGCTGCGCGGGGTCAACGACGCCGGCGGGGCGATTGACCTGGCGGCGCTCGACTTGTTGCCGGGCCAGGGCGATGAGCCGGTAAGCATCCTGCAGCTCAAAAGAGGCGCGGACTTTCGCCTGGGATTTAGCGGCGCAGAGGTGGTGAACCTCAGTGGCGTCTGGGGCTGGCACGACCGCTGGTCGGCTGCCTGGCGGGATAGCGGAGACCAGGTCAGCGAGAATGCGCTGAGCGCGAGCGCGACGCGGCTTGACGTGGCTGACAGCGCAGGCGCTGACCAAGATGGCGCCCGTCCGCGATTTCATGTCGGGCACTTGCTGCGAATTGACGGCGAGTATCTGCGTGTAACGGCGATCGACCGGAGCGCCAACCGCATGACGGTACTGCGCGGTGTCGCGGGCACGCGGGCGACGGCGCATTTGCGCGGCGCCAAGATTGAGACCTATGCGCCCGCGCCGGTGATACGCGATCTCTGCGTCCGCTACGCCGAACTGATGCTAAAGACGGCCGGACCGTTTGATCTGGGTTCGTCGCCTTTGCTAGAGCGAATGCGGCGCTTGACGGCTTGATGGATGGCGGCGAAGGCGATTTAATCTGGCGAGTCAGCGGGCTTTCGGCTAAGGTTGCCGCTTGAGTCGTCCGCCCGTTTCAGAGCCCGCCCATGTCCCCTCCGTTCAGCCGCATGGTCGCCTTGCGATATCGCGATTTCCGCTTCTTGTGGTTCGGCGAGATGGTATCGACCGCCGGCATGCAAATGCAGCTTTTCGCCATCAATTGGCATGTGTTTGAGCTGCTGCGCGGGGAGACTTTCACAGTAAATATATTGGGCAATGCGATTGAGATGGGCTCGGAAGCTTTGGGCTTGGGCATGTTGGGCTTGGCGCGGGTCTTGCCGGTATTGCTATTCGCGCTGGCCGGGGGCTTGTTGGCCGATCGCTATGACCGGCGCCGCGTGATGATTGCGATGCGTCTGCTGGCGGCAATTGTGGCGCTGACGTTGACGGCGCTGACCTTCGCCGGGCAAATCAGCGTCGGCATGATCTATCTTTTGACGGCATTGGGGGCGGCCGCCATCGCGCTGGACTACCCGGCGCGACAGTCCATCGAGGCGAATCTGGTCGTGGCGCGCCACCTCAGCAATGCCATCAGCCTGAATATGCTGGTGACGAAGATCGCCACTATTGCGGCGCCGGCGCTGGGCGGCTTGCTGCTGGCGCAGTTCAACATTGGCTTGGTCTATGGCATCAGCGCGGCCGCCTTTCTCAGCGCGGCGCTGTCGATCACGGGAATACGCTATCGCGGGTCGATCGTCAAAGGCGCGCGCATCAGCTGGAGAACCTTGGCTTTGGGCATCCGGTTCACCTTCCGCAAACGCATCATCATGGGCACGATGCTGCTGGACTTTTTTGCCACGCTGCTCGCCTCTTCGCGGACGATGCTGCCGATTGTCGCGGGCGAGGTGCTGGGATTGGGCGCGGTCGGATACGGCCTGCTGGCGACAGCGCAGCCGGTCGGCGGCTTGCTGGGCGGGCTTATTCTGTCACTGCGCGGCGAGCTAAAGCGGCAGGGCATCATCTTTCTGACGAGCGTGGCGGTTTACGGCCTGGCGACGGCAGCCTTTGGCATCTCGACCAGCTTCATTCTTTCCTATATCGTATTTGCTCTGACCGGCGCCGGCGACATCGTTTCCAGCGTGATTCGCGGCACCATCCGCCAGTTGATGACGCCGGACAAATTGCGCGGGCGCATGGTCTCGGTCAATATGATGTTTTTCATGACCGGTCCGCAATTGGGTGAAGTGCGCGCGGGCTTGGTGGCTTCGATTTTGGGTGCGCCGCTGGCGATATTCAGCGGCGGATTGGCGGCGGCGCTATTGGCGCTGTGGGTGGCTTGGCGATTTCCTTCGATCAGGCGCTACAACAACGCGGCTGAGTTGAAACGAAGGCTGTCGCAATGAGGAAGGAGCGAGTTGTGAGCAAAAAGAAACGCGGCTTGAAGCGGCACAGCGACCAGCAGCAAAAGCAGTACGAACGCGAGATGCGCTTGCAGTACGGTCCGTCCGAGGTCAACGAAACGATCGGGCGCTGGAACAGCTACAGCAAAGCGGAGCAGGAAGCGATCCTGGCGGAGGGCGATCGGGTCTACAGTGACTTTGCCGACGCGATGGCGGCGGGTCTGGATGCCGGCGATGAGAAAGTGCGGGCGGTTCTGGAACGCTGGCAGGCGCATCTGCGCCATTTTTATGAGCCGAGCCTCGATCGGCTGCGCGGCTTGGGGCAACTTTACAATTCGCATCCCGAATTCATCGCCAATTTCCAGAACATCGACCCGGAATTGCCAGCCTACCTGGAGCGAGTCATAGAGGAATACGTTGACGAACTCGAGACGGCGGAGCTGGAGCGGATGCTGGCGGAAGACGAGGCGCTGGAGCAGCGGCGCGGCCGGCTGTCGGGCTAGCATTTTCCTTCGCCGCAATTGGCGCTAACCGGCGATTGTGATTGTAAGGCTTGTCCGCTACTGGTATTTTCGATGCGCTTTTTCTACCCCATCCCCCGGCCCCTTCCCCGAATCATCGGAGAAGGGGAGCGTCGCCCAGCCCGAACGTGTGCATTGAAACTGGCTTCCCCCTGTTGATACGGGGGGATTGAGGGGGGTAGACCCAATTTGACGCGACTTCACGCTGGTATCGGACAAGCCTTGTAGGGGCGACCTCTCAAATATCAAACTTCGTACGGGCGAGCCGGTGGCTCGCCCCTACATAGCCGGCGAACGGTAAGCATCGCGGGCGATTCACAAGGTCGCCCCTACACGCATTACCCCGTTTGACACACAACCGAATAACCGAAAGGAGAAGCCGATGGCGAGCTTTCGCAGGGCCTTGACGCAGCTGTCGTCGTTGAGCGTCGACGGCGTGCGCAACAATTACGATTTGGACGAATTGCCGATTTCGCTGCATCGCGCGCAGATGCCGGCGCTGCTGGTCTTGCCGGTCGAGCTGAACGCGGAGCGCCTCTTCCGCGAGCGCAAGGATAGCTTGCAGACGGCGGCCTTCAGCGGCGGCACGAAGTCGGTCTACTACAGCGTAACGCATCTGCTGCTTGCCGCGCCGGCTGCAGCCGGGCTGGGTTTGCGCAGTCACATGCCTCACTTGGTGGACTTGATTGACGGCTATACCGCGGCGCTGGCGGCGGACGTCACGCTGGGCGATCAACTGCTGGCGCCAGCGCGGGTCAGCGTCGAGCCGGGCTTATTCACCTATGGCGAAGGCGAATTCTATGGCTGCGCCTTCCGTCACAGCTGGCTGCTGGAGATTTAACTATGACCATACGATACCGCATCGGCATGGACCGCAATCATGATGACGACTTCAGCGATGCCGACGAAGAGATCAACGAGCGCGTGATTGAGTTGCGTTGGCGGCTGGGCATGCGGGGAGCCTACGATAGCATTGCTGATGCTGGCTGGGCGCGGATCACCGTGCTGAATGCCGATGGCGCCTTCTCGCCCGAGCGCAGCCGGCTCGAGATCGGCACGCGCCTGCGGATTCAGAGCGAAAGCGCCGGCGTCGCGCGAACGCATTTCACCGGCAGCGTCAGCCATATCGAGCCCGACGAGGGCGACTTCGGGCGCAAGCAGGCGCTGATCTATCTGCAGGATATACAGCCCTGGCTGGCGGACAGCCCTGCTCGTCTGAGCCCGCAAATCAATGTGACGGCCGATCAGGTGATCGCGCGCCTGTTGAACGCGGCGCCTTTGCGCCGGTCCCGGCTGGCTGGTTTCTGTCTGATCGATATCGCCGGCTACAATCTGATCGACAGCGCGCGCATCTTCCCGCCGGAGAATGGCGGACGGCGCTTGCAGCCGGGCAAGTCGCGCTTTGCCTATGTCGGCGATTGGTGGCAAGATTCAACATCGGCGCGCGAGGCAATCGGCGAAATCGCCGCCAGCGAACGCGGGCGCTTCTACATCAATCGAAACGGCGACGCGGTTTTCCTCAACCGGCATCATACCTTGATTCAGCGAGAGATCGCGGCCGAATTCAGTGATGACATGCATGGCATGGCTTATAGCTATGGCGACAGCCGGCTGAATCAGATCGCGCTGCTGATGACCCCGCGCGAGCTTGGCGAACGCGGCACGCTGATCTGGCAATTGCGAAGCCCGCTGCGCATACGGCGGCGAAGCGAGCTGCTGATGACCTTGCGGCTGGTCGATGAGCGCGATCAGCCGGTCGGGCTGCTGGAATTCGAGCGACTGGCGACTCGCTTTCAGTCGACGCCGGAAGACGGCAGCCGGCAAGTTCTTGGCGGCGGCGCGGCCGAAGTCTTGCAGCTGGGCACGAATTCCGTTCAGTTGCGCTTGTCCAATGATTCGCGGGATGACCTGTATCTGACGCTGCTTCAGTTGTATGGCCGGCCGCTTTACCGCAGCGCCCCGCTTGAGGTCGGCGCGGCTGATGGCGAGGGCATGCATGTCCATGGTCTGAAGCGGCTGGCGCTGGACCTGCCGGCGCTCTCCGACTTCGAGACGGCGCAGGCCTTCGCCGATTACGAGCTGGCGCGGCGCAAGCATCCGCGTGGCAGCATTCAGACGCTGGCTGTCAATGCCCGCGAACATCGGCCGGCGGCGCTATCGGCGGCTCTATTCGACCGCATTCGCGTCAGCGAGTCGCAGACCGGGCACAGCGCGCGCGAGTATTTCATCGTTGGCGAGGAACATCACGTCTCCGCCGGCGGGACGCGCCATCAAGTGACCTGGACGCTGGAGGCGGCTGATTCAGCGCGCTTCGTCATCGTGGACGACAGCGTCATCGACAATCGGACGGAAGTGATCGCGCCGTATTAGGGTTGGCGGGAAAGGATTTGTAGGGGAGAGAGAACCGTCGTGTCTACGCTCGGCTTGTCTCGCCCGAATGCCATTTGGCGCTCCAACGGGCGACTCACCGGGTCGCGTAGACACAGACCGTCAGTCGCCCTACAGATTTCGACGAGGGTGATGCTGGGCAGCTAAGCCAACTCCCAGCGCATGACGCCGTCCTGGGCGCAGGCAACTTGATCGCGTTCGCGCAGGCAGTTGAGATGGGCGAGCGTCTCCGCCAGGGCGAAGCGCCATTCATGCGCGGTCAGGCGATCGAGCGGGAAGAGCCGCGCGGCGACCTCGAAGACCGAATGGGCGCCGCCTTCCATGGCTTCCAAGGTATGTTCCAGGCGCAAATGATGATGCGCGATCAATTCTTCAATCCGGCCGCGCCAGTCAGTAATGAGCCCGCGGTGGCCGGGCAGCGCCAGACGCACATCGAGCGCCTGCAACTCCTTCAGCGACGCCAAGAATCGCCCGAGCGGATCGGGCTGTGTGTGGGGCCAACTGCCGATATTGGGCGTGATCTTCATCAGCACATGATCGCCGCAGAGCATCAGCCGGTCGCTTTCGTCGTAGAAGATCAGCTGGCCGTCGCTGTGGCCCGGCGCGTGGATGCTGCGGCAGTCGCGCGCGCCCAGGCGCACCGTCTCGTCTTCGCGCAGGTATTTTTGCTGAAAGGGATGGGGCTGGGTCAAGTCGCGCGTGCTATGGAGTGCGCTCTCGATCGTATCGACCGTTTCCTGGTCGACGCCGCAATCAAGCATCCACTGATGATAGAGCGGTGTATTGGCGCGGCGATAGAAGACTTGGGCTTGCGGCTTTTCGCGCTCGGGCAGGTAGACGGGCATGGATCGCTCCGCAGCCCGCTGCCACCAGCCGGCCATACCAAAGTGATCGGGGTGCATGTGGGTGAGCACGATTTTTTCGATGTCGTCGGGCTTGATGTTCAGCGCCTTCATCGCCATCTTCCACTGAGATCGCGCCGGCGCCGTGTTCAAGCCGGTATCGAGCAGTGTCCAGCCGCCCGCCCCGCGTAGCAGGTAGCAGTTGACGATCTTCAACTTGTAGGGCAGGGGGACCTGCACCTGGACGATGTCGTCGGTGATGTGGGTGATGGGAGGTTGGGTCATGATGTAGCCTTCTCGTGCTTGAGGAACCTGCCCGGTTCTTTTGCAGCATTGTCAAAAGATGTAGATTGCCGCGCGCCATTGCTGCCACCCACGCAAGATACCTTGCGTGTTGTCGGGCAGATGGAATACTTTGGGCGAGTCACCGCCGGCGGTCAGTGTCTACGCGACCTCGCCCCTACGGATCTT
>WTGC01000194.1 GCA_011523705.1 Chloroflexota bacterium
AATCACCATGCGGTCTTCGCAAGCGCTGTAAAACCAATTGACCGTCGACGTATAGTCGCTGTCGTCTTGCGCTTGGTTCGCCGCCGATGCAAGCAAAATAAGAGTCAGGCTTAGAAGAATTGTCAGTCTGCGCATAAGAGCTTATTCCTGTCTAGGTCGAAGCGGACAGTCTGTCGCTCTTATTCTACCGCAATTGCGAAAATTGCTCATCTCCATCTGGTGGCACTGTCGCGAGCGCAGGCAATACGCAGATGCGCTTCTTGTCATAAAATGAATGATGACACCGAACGACAAGGGCGGTTGGCGATGGAATCTTTGAATACAACGACGATCTGCGTCTTGCAGGGCGATCAGACCGGGCAGGAGCTGCTGGACGAGGCTTTGCGGGTGCTTGATCCCAGCGTCGTGCGCCTGAAGAATCTGCGATTCGAGACATTCGACCTGTCCCTGGAGAATCGACGGCGGACGAGAAACGAAGTGGTGCGCGAGGCGGCGGCGCGCATGCTCGAGACTGGGCTGGGCATCAAAGCGGCGACGATCACGCCCGGCGATCCCGATGATGTGGGCAGCCCAAATGCGCTGCTGCGTGAGCTGCTGCATGGCAGCGTGATATTGCGCACCGGGCGGCGGATCCCCTCGGTGATGCCCTTTGCCGGCGTGCATGCGCCGATCGCGGTGGCGCGAATGGCGGTCGAAGGGGCCTATTCCGCGGAGGAATGGCGCGAGGGCGAGGGTCTTGATGAAGTGGCTTACAACAAGCGCCATATCACGCGCCGCACCTGCCGCGCCGTCGCCGAGTTCACTTTTCAATACGCGTCCCAGCACCATGCGACCGTCTTCGGCGGACCTAAATATACGGTGAGCCCGATCTACGAGGGCATGTTCAAAGAAGAGCTGGACCGCGCGGCCCGCATGCATCCCGCTGTGCGTTACAACCCGCAGCTGATTGACGCGACCTACGCGCTGCTGCTGGAGACTCATGGCGAAGCGCTGGTAATACCTGCCCTAAACCGAGACGGCGACAACTTGAGCGACTTGGTCATCAAAATGTTTGGCACGATCGCCGGCGCCGAGTCAATCGTCTTCGCGTTTGATGAGGACTTCAAGGTGCGGGTGGCGCTGACGGAAGCGCCGCACGGCACGGCGCCAAGCTTGCAGGGCAAGAATATCGCCAATCCCATGGCGATGATCCTGGCATGCGGCGCTCTGCTGCGATATGTCGATACGCGCGACGCGGCGCTCGCCAGCCGCGCCATTTATGAGTCGGCGCTGGAGTCGGTGTACAACGGTTTTAAGACGCCGGACTTGGGCGGGCAGGCGAGCACGTCAGAATTCGTTGACGAGGTGATTCGCGAAGTGCGTGGTAAACTGGAAGTGTGGGATGCCCTGGGCGATTGACGCCCGCTTGGAGGCGACGGAGATTGGACGACAACCTCGACCGTGACGCGGCCGATCTGTGGTCGACCTTGTTCGAAATCGTCACTGACGGCGAGAAGCGGCTGGCTAAACACTTTGAAGCCCATCGACTCACGCCGCCGCAATTCTACGTATTGAAGACGCTCTCGGAGAACGCTGGCGAATGCCGTATCGGCGATATCGCGCGCGATCATCATCTGACCAGCGCCACCATGACGGGACTGGTCAAGCGGCTGGAAGCTATGGATCCGCCTTTGGTTCGGCGTCGGCGCAACCAAAGCGACGGGCGCTCAGTCGATGTCATATTGACAGAAGCCGGCGAAGACCGCTTCGTCGCCGTGCAGCGCGGTTTGATGGATCAACTGCGGGCGGTGTTTGGCTTGCTGCCGGATGCGGAACGGCGCGACATCATCGCCAAGGTCCGGCAGTATTTCGCCGTTTTTTCCCAGCAATTTCCCCTGGAGCGCCTCTAACGTTGGCCGGCCGCCGCCTTTTGGCAGTTCCCATGTACGCACTCTCTTGTAAAAGCTTGTGCCATGCAACAGGGCTCACCAGCCCAGACGATAACGCCGCCAATGAAGAAACATCTGCCAGGCGCGCGGCATTGAACTTTCCAGGAGTCGGGCGAATTCCGGCTTCAGCACATTTCTGTCGTTCTCTTCCAGGCAATTGGTGGCGATTAGCGCACTGACCAACTGATTCAGATCCTTGCGCAGGATCCGCCTTTCCGCCCAGCTGAACTTCTCGCCAGCATAGAATCGGTCCAGTCGGTCGAGACGATCGCCAGACCTTTCGCTCCAAAGGCGCTTGATCCAGCTCGCTCGAACGTCCCGCCATTCTTGATTCAGGCGCTTTCGACGTGTAGCGGTGATGTTGGATTTGTGGCGGCGCGCCCAATAGAGCCGCTCCGCCACATTGGCGAAGCGGGCGCGCGCGACCAATCGGCAATACAGTTCCCAGTCTCCCATTAGCACTTGACTGTTAAAGCCTCCCATCGCCGCTAAGACTTCACGCCGAAATACGGCCTCGGCGCCGCCAATGCTCCAGGCGCCAAAAAACAGGTTTATGACGATCTGAGCATGATGCAGCGGGAAATCAATATCTCGTAGCGATTTCAAGTTCTCATCGACCTGTTTCCGTCCGGCGCCAACTACGCCGATTTCGGGACAGGACAGCAAGAACTGCACCTGAATCTCGAAGCGCCGCGGCAAACTGATGTCATCGCTATCCATTCTGGCAATGTACTCACCGCGCGCTTCGGCGAGGCCCCGATTCAAGGCGCCAAATTGCCCACAATTCTCCTTAAGCTGGAAGAAGCGGATGCGTTCGTCGCGTCTTGCATGCTCGCGGATGATCTCCGCCGAGCCGTCTTTAGAGCCATCATCTACGATTATCAGCTCGAAGTCGGTGTAGGTCTGCGCCAGGATACTTTCGATTGCTTCGGAGAGAAAGCGTTCGCCGTTGTAAACTGGCAGCAGAACCGAAACTGTAGGCGAAGGCATGCTGAGGTTGCGCTCCCCGATCGATGTTCGCGACGGAATACCATGCAGTTTAGCATGAATCGCTTACGGGTTCTTTCAGAAGGGATGCCGCTTCGCGCAACATAAAATGCATTCAATCATGAATCGATTCTGCGAGGGCGTGAAGAGCCTCGACGCCGCCTTACACATAGCGATCAAACCAATTGATCATTTCTGTCAGCCGGCTGACGCGGTGTCCCGGCTCGCCACTGCGGGACAGCTCGTGGCCTTCGCGCGGATACCGCAGCATGTGGATTGGCGTATCAGTGGCGCGGCGCACCCAGGCGAATAGCTGCTCAGCCTGCTCTATCGGCACACGAAAATCGTTCTCCGAGTGGATCAGCAGCAGCGGCGTCTTGATATCGGCCGCGTACTTCAAGGGCGAGTTGTCCCAATAGACATCGTGATTCGTCCATGGCTCGGCGTCGAATTCATTGGACATTAACAAGGGAACATCTGAAGTGCCGTAGAAGCTGGAGATATTGTAAACGCCGCGTTGGGAGACGGCGGCTTTGAAGCGATCGGTATGGGAGATTATCCAGGCGGTCATGTAGCCACCATAGGAGCCGCCGGTGATCGCCATGCGATTCTCATCGGCGATGCCGAGCGCGAGAAAGGCGTCGATGCCGGCCATGATATCGTCCATGGCGACCGGACCCCAAGCCGCATGAAGTTTGCGCATGAAGGTTTCGCCATATCCGCCGCTGCCATGTGGATTGCAATAGAAGACGGCGTAGCCGCGCGCCGCGTGGAATTGCCATTCGTGCCACATCGACTTGGTCGAGAAGCCCCAGGCGGCGTGCGGACCGCCGTGAATGTTCAGCGCCAGGGGATAAGTCTTGCCGCGTTCATAGCCGACCGGATGCAGATACCAGCCCTGCACGGCGCCTTGCGGCGAATTGAAGCGCAATTCGTGAACCTCTTGCACGATCACTTCAGCCAGCCATTCGTGATTGAAACCGGTCGCTTCGCGAAATTCGCCCCCGCTCAAAATGTAGAGCTCCTGCGGATTGCGCGGCGTCGAGACCGTCATGGCGATTATGCCGCCTGGTCCAGCGTCAATCTGCTCAATCTCGTATCTGCCATTGTGAGCCTGCGCGAGTTCATCCGCCTCTGGATCGTATATCCAAGGCAAGAGATTGCCTTCGCTTTCGATGCTGAGCGCGAGCCGGCTCTCCGGCGACCAGGACATATCGAAGACTTCTCGATCGAGGGACTCGTTGATGAGGCGCTGCTCAGAGCCGTCCGTCGACATGAGCGCCAGTCGTTCAGGCATATCGGTGACGCCGATGTGACCGCGGCCAAAGGCAATCCACTTGCCATCCGGCGATGGCATTGGCGCATAGGCGCTGTATTCGCCGTCAGTCAAGGCGATTTCTTCACCCGATTCGAGGTCAAGCCGGAAGATGTTCTTGGCGCGCCAGGGTTCGTCGCCTTCCGGGATTGTTGTGCGGTCGCTATAAATGGAAGCGCCGTCGGTTGACCAGCGCGGCTGCGAATAGCTGGCGTTGAGATCCATCAATCTCCTTGGTTGAGCATCATCTGATTCCGCGGCGTCGATTACGAAGACTTGATCGTAACGCTCATCGACATAGCTTGTGCCCTGGCGATAAGGGATGCGCCACATCGGTCGCGGGTCCCAGCGATTGAGTTCGTCTTCGGCTTTGCGCTCCTTGCGCTGCTTGCTCTCGAGCTTGTCCTTCGGTTCCGGCGGCGGATCCTCGTCGGCCGCTTCGGCTGCGCGTTCTTCCGCATTCATGGGCGACAGGAAGGCGATCTGCCTGCCATCGGGCGACCAATCCGGACTATGAGCGCCGTTTTCCATCTCGGTCAGAGCGCGCGCCTCGCCGCCCGGCGCCGCGATTGGCAAGAGGTAGATCTGCGGCCTCTCGCCGCGCCCTGACACAAAGGCGAGTTGGGTCGCATCCGGCGACCAGCGCGGTCCACTGTCGCTGTTTCCGCGCGTCAGTTGAAAGGCGTCGCCGCCCTGAGCTGGCAGGAGCCAGATATTGCTCTTGTAGGTCCTGTTCAGCGGATCCGGCGTGATCTTGACGAAGGCGACATACTTGCCATCGGGGCTGATCTGCGGATCTTGCAGCGTATGAATTCTGTTCAGGTCTTCGGCTGTGATCGGGCGTTTCGCTTCGGTCATGTCAGTTTTCCTTATTCAGGCGCGGATGTGTCGCAAGCCGGTTTGCAGCAAGCCCTCAAATCGGTCTTCCGTTGCCAGCTGCGTAATGGCGAGCGGCGCTTGCGGCTCTTCTGGCGGCCGGCGCAATTCCAATTGCCACCAGCCGGTATCGCGCCAGGCGCCCGCCTTGTGGCCCACATTTCTGAACACGCCGACTCTGCGAAATCCCACCGCTTCGTGCGCGCGAATGCTGCCTTCGTTCGGCAGCGCGATGACGCCAACCGCGCTGCAGTAGCCTTGTTCGCGCAGGATCGCGAGCAGCGAGCCGTACAGTGCGCGTGAAACGCCACGCCGCTGAAAATCGGCATGGATGTAGACGGTGGTTTCAGCCGTCCACTGGTAAGCCGCGCGGACGCGGAAGGCGCTCGCATAAGCATAACCGGCCAGCCGCCCATTAATTACGCAAACAAGCCAGGGATATTGCCTCAGCGTCTTGTCAATGCGGGCGGCAATTTCTTGAATTGCTGGCACCTTTTGCTCAAAGGAGATGTGCGTATTCTGCACGATGGGGCGGTAAATCTGATGGATGTCGGCGGCGTCGGCCGATGTTGCCAGGCGAATGACGGCGCTCATTGGTTCTCGGCAGCGCCGGCGATGGCAGCTTGGTCTTCCTCGGTCGGGCGCCAGACGCTCGTGGCAATGTCAATGTACAGAACGCCGTCGAGATGATCGATTTCGTGCTGAAACACGCGCGCCAGCCGACCCGATGCCGGCAGGCGAATCGGCCGTCCTTCGCGATCCTGTCCGGCGATTTCGATGCTTTCATGTCGCTCGACATCGCCGAGCAGTCCTGGAAGAGAGAGGCAGCCTTCCACGCCGAGGACCTTCTCCTCGCTGCGTTTGATGATTTGCGGATTGGCGACCACGTAGAGCTTTTCGGCGTCTTCGGAGGCGGATTCGCCGCTGACCTCGCCCTCCGGCGAGCGCGCCATAATTATGCGCAGGCTGCAAGCGACTTGAGGACCGGCCAGTCCGAACCCTTTAGCCTCCTCCATGGTGTCATGCATGTCATCGATAAGCGTCTGCAACCCTTGTCCGAAGTCGGTGACGCGCGCGGCTGGGCGGCGCAAGAGCGGATTGTCCGGCTGGATGATTTGCAGCACCGTCATCGCGCGAATCTCGTATAGTTTCATAGGTCAAGCCGATATTGTATCGCAGAAAACTCAACAGTTGTATGCGCCAATCCGCCGATTCCCAGAATGCGAATGACCGATTGAAACTGAGGCGAACGGCGCTGCGATGAAATGGAGAATTTTTACATGGAGTTTACAAGGCGTTTACAGACTTGTTATGACTGTGAGGCACACTTCTAATTGAATGGCGCTGGCTTCTCCGGCACATAGGCGCATAAAGTGAGCTTGACGCGTCATCGCCGCGAGGCCGAAACCTGCGAACACTGTTGCCCTCGCAAGGCGCTAATGTCCAGTCAATCTAATGGGAATCCCAGATATGCCCAATTGCAGTCCGCTTTCAGAATACATCGCGAACGAGTTGATCATCGAGGTCTCCGCAAAGTTTGATGCGGAACACCAGCGCCGTCGCGGTGAAGCGATCGTAGCCCTGCTGTACTGTATGGAGAAATTGAGGAGGCTGCGCGGCGATATTTCTTCATGCGTCAGCGTACAGCCCATGGGCAGGCGAGACTGACGATGGAAATAGCAGGCAACAGCAAGAGCGACAACATTCTTGTCGTTGATGACGAACAGCGGATCATTGACCTGGCGCGGATGTATTTGGAGCAAGACGGATTCCGCGTCACCAGCGCCAATAACGGGACCGCTGCCAAACGTATGATACTTAGGGAAAAACCGAACCTGGTGGTATTGGATTTGATGTTGCCGGGCATGGACGGACTGGAGGTATGTCGGCGAGTGCGGGAAGAATCGGATGTCCCGATCATTATGCTGACCGCGCGCAACGATGACATTGATAAAATTGTGGGCTTGGAACTGGGCGCCGATGATTACCTGACGAAGCCCTTCAATCCACGCGAGCTGGTCGCGCGCATCCGGGCGATCCTGCGGCGAGCCGATCGTGGCGCCACGCGCGAAGAGGCGCCAGCCCCGATCAACATCGGCAACCTCTGCGTTGATGCGCAGCGGCGACGGGTCGAGGTTGGGGGAAAAGGCGTTGAATTGCGAATGAAGGAGTTTGACCTGCTGAAGGCGCTGGCGGAGAACAAGGGCGTCGTCTTCAGCCGCGAGCGACTGTTGGAAGTCGTTTGGGGTTATGATTTCGCCGGCGAAACGCGCACGGTTGATGTCCACATCGCCCATTTGCGCCACAAACTGCGCGGGATGGACCCCACAATTGATACCATTTGGGGGGTAGGCTACAAGCTGGATGATCGTGAGAATGCCTAGCTTCAATTTGCGACTGCGCCTGCTGACTTCATATCTCGTTCTGATATTGGTCACGCTGAGTGTGATAGCGCTGGCGCTGATCGTCCTGATTGGCAATCGAGACGCGCCGCCGCAGCCCACTTTCGAGCGCTTGGCCGCCCTAACCCAGGGCTTGAATTACATTGACGCCATCGCCGAAATCGCCGCCGATCCCAACAGGCGTTTCCTGCAAGAACAGGTGCACGAGTTGCTTGCCGTCTTCGCCCGGACGCGCAATGTGAGGACGCTGCATATTCTGCTGACTCAAGATCAAACGAGAGTCATCTACGACAGCGCGCGGCAGTATGAGCCGGGCGATCTCATTCAATTGCGCGCAGACGCATACCGAAGCAAGCAGTTGGCAAATGTCCTGTCGCGCGGCAGTCGGCAGTTCTTCGGCGGCTTTGACGACCCCGGCGGGCGAGAGTGGCTTTACGGCGGCGTCGTTTTTGGCCAGCAACGCTTCTTTGCCGAACGCGTGGATCATAACGACCTCTGGCTATTGGCTGAGCCCCAGCCGACCGTCAGCTTACAGGATACGCTAGCGGTCTTCAGCAATGCGCTGGCGCCGCCGCTGATTCAAGCCGGCGTCGCTGGATTTGTATTCGCCATCATTCTGGCCGCCCTGATCAGCCGCAATTTCGCGCGACCGCTGCAACGCGTGGCGCGAGCGGCTACGGCGGTAGCACGCGGCGACTATTCCGCGCGCGCGCCGGTCAGCGGACCGCCGGAAGCGCGATCGCTGGCCGAGTCATTCAATCAGATGACCGCTGAAGTGCTGGCGGCCAACACGGCGCAGCGCGATTTTCTGAGCAATGTGTCGCATGATCTCAAGACGCCGCTGACATCGATTCAAGGCTATGCCCAGGCGATCATCGATGGCGCGGCCGAAGACACAAGCGAGGCGGCCCAGATTATCTACGAAGAAGCCGGTCGACTAAACCGCATGGTGGTCGAGCTGACCGATCTGGAGCGCTTGCAGGCGGGCCGGCTGTCAATGGCGCGCGACCGCATTGACATGGCGCAGCTCACGGCGGGCGTCGTGCAGAGTCTGGCGGTCGTCGCGGAAAAGCAGCAGATCCGTCTTGAATCGGCTATTGAGCAGGCGCCGACAGTTATCGGCGATGGCGATCGCCTGGCGCAGGTGCTGATGAACCTGATCAGCAATGCGCTCAAATATACGCCGGCGTGCGGCCTCGTGCGGGTGGCGGTAGAGCGCGCTGGCGCTGGCGCGGTGGTCTCGATTCGAGACAGTGGCATCGGCATCCCGCGCGAGGAATTATCCAGGGTGTTCGAGCGCTTTTACCAGGTGGACAAGGCTCGCGGTCCAAGGCGGGGAACGGGACTGGGGCTAGCGATCGCGCGGGAAATTGTCGAGGCGCATGGCGGCCGCATCACGGTGGATAGCCGCGGTCGAGGCAAAGGCGCGGAGTTTCGCGTTTGGCTGCCGGGGGCGAATGCGTCAAATCTTCTCTGATTGTTTGCAAAAGCGATGGGAGGGCCCGCGATCTTATTTGGCTAGCGCGCGCTCGCTCTCGCTATCATAAGCCAGGGCGGGCAGCGCCAGCGACACCGAAACCTGGTCGCCACGCCGATAGTAGCGATCGACGCCGGCCTGCGCAATCAACTCAGCGCCATCCGCCAAAGCTAAGCCAAGCCGCTGATAATGCCCGAAAAACTCGCGCCATCGCACCGTAGCGGGCTTGCCTTCTTCGTCGTGCCCGACCAACAGCGCCTCGGGGCGGATCATTAACTGGACGGGTCCCGTTTTGGGATGAAAGAGCTTGACTTCGCCCAGGCGGCTTGCGGCAGTCATCCCGTGGGCATCGGCCGGCAGGAAGTTGGCGTCGCCGACAAACTTCGCCACTTGCATGTTGACCGGCCGATTGTAGAGCACGTGCGGGGTAGCGACCTGAATGAGCTTTCCGTCGAAGATGACCGCGATCTCGTCCGAGAGGCTCAGCGCTTCGTGCTGGTCATGAGTGACGAAGATGGCAGTGGTGCCTGTTTCAAGCAGGATTTGGCGGACTTCGGTGCGAACTTGCGCTCGCAAGCCGGTATCGAGATTGGAGAAGGGTTCGTCGAGCAGCAGAATATCGGGATTCGGCGCCAATGCGCGCGCCAGCGCCACCCGCTGCTGCTGCCCGCCCGACAGTTCATAGGGCATGCGCTTGGCAAATGGGGTTAAGCCGATGAGGGAGAGCAATCGCTTGACTTGGCTGGCCTGCTCCTTTCGCGGTCCGCGCAAGCCAAATGCGATATTGCCGGCGGCATCGACATGGGGGAAGAGCGCGTAATCCTGAAAGACCATGCCCACCTTGCGTTTTTCCGGCGGCGTGAAATGGGTATCGTCGGCGACGATATGATCGCCGATTTGAATGCGGCCGCTGGTGGGCGTTTCGAATCCGGCGAGCAGACGCAGCGTCGTCGTCTTTCCGCCCCCGCTGGGACCGAGCAGCGTCAAGAATTCGCCCGGCCGCACCCGCAAGGTAATGTCATTAACAGCCGGCGACTGCCCGTTGTAGAGCTTGGTGAGATGGTCGGCTTGCAGCGAGTATTCCATTAGTGGCGGGACATGTCCGAGAAATATATTCGACCAAGAATAGTGGAAAAGCGAGAAGCATAAAGGGCAATTCGCAGGTCTTGCGAGGCGGCGCCGCGCATCGTCTTCCGCCGGATGGGACTCACGTCAGGCAACCGTTTCTTCGCGCCGGAGGATGATCGCGAGGGCCAAGGCTGAAACCAGGATCAGAACGAGCCCCGGCAGCGCGATGGAGGAGAGAAATGCCTCATCGTAGGCGCTCCAAATGCGCGTGGCGAAGGTGCGGAAACCGATTGGACGCAGAATCAGCGTAGTGGGCAATTCCTTCATGACATTGAGGAAGACCAGCGCCAAACCGGCCAGGATGCCGCCGCGCGCCAGCGGCACGGTTATGCGGGCCAACGCCGCCCAGGGCGATAAGCCAAGGCTGCGTGCGGCTTCTTCATAGCGCGGGTTGATTTGGGCGAAGGCGCTTTCCGTGGCGCCGACGCTGAAGGGCAAGTAGCGAATAGCGTAGCCAATGATGAGCAGGGACAAGGTCTGATAGATGCTCAGCATGTTCTGCGTGGCGAACATGACCAGCGCCAACGCGATGACGATGCCGGGCAAAACGTTGCCAGCGTATGCAAGATTGACCAGCCAGCGATTGAAATGGGACGCGCCGCGCGCCGCCAGCAGCGCCAGGGGGAAAGCGGCCAAGGTGACGACGAGAGCCGCGATCGCGCTGACGCCAACTGTGTTATGCAGGAGCAGCGTGAGCGGTACATGCACCGGATCGGTGATGGTGTGGCCCACCAGCCAACTGAACAAGACCAACAACGGGATGACGACGCCGAGGAAAACAACCGAGGCGCAAAATAGCAGCGCCGGCGCCTTCCACTTGCCCAAGGGCTGCGCTTCCAAGTGCCGCGACGCGCCCGTGCCGACGCGGTAGTGCCGCCCGCGCAGTTGCATGCGCGAGTGTAGCAGCAGTAAGACCATCGTCATGCCGACCAGCAGCAGCGCCAGCACCGACGCCTTGTCCATGCGATAGGACTCGGTCTGGATGAAGATGGCTCGTGTGAACGCGTTGAATTGCATGACGGCGACCGCGCCGAAATCACTCAGGCAGTAAAGGGCGGTCATCAGCATGCCGGCCGAAAGAGCCGGACGCAATTGGGGCATGATGATCTGTCGGAATACGCCCCAGCGATTCAAGCCCAGGCTCTGTCCCGCTTCTTCGAGGCTGCGGTCACAATGCAAAAACGCCGCCCGCACAGGTAGAACAATGTAGGGAAAGGTGACCACGGTCAGCGTCAAGGCCGCGCCGGCGAATCCCTTGATGCCCGGCAGTCTTTCGACGCCGAATGGTTCCAGCACGGACTGGAGGATGCCCTTGGGACCGAAGGCTTCTGCGTAGGTCACCGCTGTCAGGTACGAGGGAATGACCATGGCGGCTAAACCCAACACAAGCCAGGTTCGCCGCCAGGGGAGGTCGCTGCGGCTGGTCAGCCAGGCGAAAGGGACGGCAATCAGCGTCGCCAACAGCGTTGCCGACAGCATCAGCGCGATGCTGTTGCCGACGATGCGCAGCGTCCGCGCGCGGATCAGATAGTCGACGCCGTCCGTGCCTGCGCTCAAGGCGCCGAGAAAGAGATAGACAATTGGAATCATGACAACCGCGACCACCGCCAAGCTGACTGCCTGCGCCAGCTGCCGGTTGCCCACATGCCAGCGCGAAAGCGCATGGTGGCGGCCGTTGATTCTGAGCCTCGGCCGTATGGCATCCGCGAGTTGCATGACACTCCTAGGTCGTCTAGCCAGGGCGATGGATGGCTCGCCCCGGCATCAGACGCCTGCGCCTTCTAATCCAGCGCGCCGCTTTCCTCAATCATTTCCAGCGTTCCTTGCAGGTCGGCGAGGTCCGACAGGTCGATATCGGGCGTTTCGATTTTGGCGAGCGCCGGCAGATCGACCGACGGATCGACCGTCGCCGCCAGCGGATACTCATAGGTGCTCTGGGCGAAGTACTCTTGCGCCGCATCGCTGAGCAGGTAGTCGACCAGCGCCAGGGCGTCATATGGCTGATCGGTCGAGTTCAGAATCGCCGCGCCGGCCACGTTTATGAGGGCGCCCGGGTCGCCGCCGGGGAAAAAGTGAAGCGCTGCTGTGATGTCCGGGTCTTCGGCGAGGAAACGGAACAGGTAGTAATGATTGACCAAGCCGCCGATGATCTCTCCGTCAATGGTCGCTTGCACGATTGGCGTATTCTTGGGATAGGCTTGTACGCCGTTGGCGACCATGGCCGCCAGCCAGCTCGCGGTCTCATCTTCGCCCAGCAGCACGCGCAAGGCGGTGACATTGGCGACGAAGGACGCGTTAGTCGGCGCCCAGCCGACCAAGCCGCTCCACTCCTCGCCGGTGAGATCAAGGATCGAATTCGGCAGTTCGAGCCCAAGCTCGTTCAGCGATTCCGGATTGTAGACGAAGACGCGAGCGCGCCCGCTCAAGCCAGTCCAGAAGCCGGCGGACGAAACAAAAGCGGGGCTGGCAACGCGATCCAGCGTCGCTTCGGGCAGTTTATGGAGCATCCCGGCGGCCGCCAAAGCGCCAAGCGCGCCGCCATCCTGAGCGATGAAGACATCGGCTGGGCTGTTTTCGCCTTCAGTGAGAATCTGGTTGGCGACGGCGCTGGTCCCGCCATAGAGGATCTCGGTTTCGATACCCGTATCTTCAGTGAATTGGGCCAGAATGGGACCGATCAGGCTCTCATTCCGACCGGAATATACCGTCAGGACATCATCGCCCAAGGCCGACGCGGCGATGACAATTGACAGCGCGGCGACCAGCAAGAACAGAGAAAAACGTTGAAGGGACATACTGAGAACTCCTTGCGTTTGGCGCAAATCCCGTATAGGATTTGCTTTAGATACGAGGGTCAACTGGGCTTGAGAGCTACAGCCAGATCGCTTCAGTCCCGGTTGACCTTTTCGTTTTAGCAGAGAAACGAAGCGCCTGTCCACGCTTGTGGTAAATCTCACTTTTCCGGCGCAGGCAAGGGCCTATTTCTTACAAGCAAGTCGCGCAATTAATCAAATGCGGTCGGATTCTTGCAGAAGGTTAAGTTTGCTTTGTCGGCAGTTTGCTGTCGGCTCATGCGAGTTGCGCAGCGAATTCCGGCGGGCTTGGCAAACCCGTATTGGCTCGCGATCAGGGGCGCGGGCTCAACCTAGACAATGCCAGTGCCAGGCAATAAAGTTAGATAGCTGCGGCTGATTCGGTTTCAATTGTGGAGTGGGGCAAATGTCCAATTGGTGGGGTACGCGCAAAAGTGTCTCGTCTCGCCTGATTTGGGAGGTCGAGGCGATGAAAGCCACCTTTGGCAATACATTCGAGCTCGTCGTGCCCCCGTTCGGCGGATTGCTTTATTGGCAAGGCGCGATCGAAATCAATATGAGCATCCTTGATTCGCCTTACCATAGCCTCAAACTGGTCTATCCCAAGGAATATCCCAATCGACCGGCCGAGGCATATTGCATCAAGCCGCGGATTTACAGCGAAAAGCATCAGTATGAGGATGGGCAGCTCTGCCTCTTTAATCCCAAAGACGGCGAACAATATGGCTGGAACCCGTCCAAGTCGACGGCGGTGACCGTTGGCGGCTGGGCGATACAATGGCTGTACGCCTATTACACCTGGCGCTCCACCGGCAAATGGCCCGGCATTGAGGAGCGCATCAAAGCGAGCACGCCGCTTCCACGTCGACGGAGGCGCTGAGCCATGCGACGGATGGATGAGCCCGAATTCCTGAAGCTCGCGCAGATGGAATTCGATCACATCAGAAAGCGCTTGCGAGGGATGGCGATGATTTCACGCGGAATTGTGCCCAACGTAGTCCTGTCGCGAAGGGCAGTCGATAGAATGCTCTCGGCCGCCGACCAGTTTCTGGCCGACGAAACCGGTGAAGCCATGGTTGGATTCGTGGTGGAAGACGATACGCCGGAAGGCCTGCCGACGATTTACGTGCTCGATACGATATCGCCCGACGAGACTGCCGTGCGCCGCTCGCATACCTTTCAGCAAGGCGACGCCCAGCAAGATGAGATCATTTGGTGGCTGCAGGAGAACTGGCACTTTCATCGAGAACGGCATCGCGGCACGGAGGCTTTGCCCGAGCGCTTTGATGTGCCGCTGCGATATCTGGGCGATTGGCACAAGCAGCCCGGCTCCATGATTCAGCCCAGCCACGGCGATCACATGACGGCGCTTTCTTGGCTGGACGACGAAGAATCGGGCATGGATTTCCTGCTTGTGCCGATCGTGACTGTGGGGCATTTGCCGAATATTGGCGAGACGGATCTCACTGTCAACTACATCAATGTGCCGATGGAAAACGGCCGGGTCATGCGCGTCGACTGGTGGTATGTGCATCGAGATGTGCGCGTGTTTCAGCCAGTCCATCCCAAAGTCGTGGCCGACGAGCAGCTTCCTCAGATGATGAAATACAGTTGGCACGTGGTCAATCCTGATCGCCTGTACACCGAAACGGCGGCGCTGGAGAATGACGGCCTATTGGTGAGACGGCTGCTGTACGAATGCGATGGCGAAGTGCCCCTGGAATACTGTTTCTTTACTATCCGGCAAGGCAGTTCGTTCTTCCTGCTGTTCGCGACGCAGCACGACTATCCCGAAAGCCCGCCTCAAGCCTACAAGGCGCCCTTCGTTGACGGACTGGACTTGATGGATCCTGTTGAGACCTTTCACAAATTATGGGCCGTGCGAGAGCCTATCGAGGACCCGCTTGGTTGGTCCTGGACGGCCGACAAATACCTGTGCGAGTTGGTGATCGCCATTGAAGTCGAAATGGGTTTGCGAGCGCCGACATCGTTCTCGATTCCGGTGCTAATTGAAGAAGACAATTTGTCTATGTATGACGGGCGCGACGCCGCTGCGCTGGAAAGCGTATCCCGGGCAGAGGCGGAAGCGAAACAGACGGATGGATCGGCCGCCAGCGATGTGACGGCGGACGAAAAGACCGAGGCAGAGGCGCCATAGATGAGCAATCTCTGGGAACGCGTTGAGCGGTTGATAGGCGCGGACAATCTTGACCGATTGGCGGAGAAGAAAGTGGCTGTGGTCGGGTTGGGGTCGGGCGGCGGCTTCGTCGCGCTAAGCCTGGCGATGAGCGGCCTCGGCCATTTTGTGCTCGTGGACAATGACGTGCTCGAAAGCGGCAATGTCACGCGCCATGTGGCGGATTTGCGCTATGTCGGCCAGAACAAGGCGGCTGCTGTCGCTGATTTGATCCGCCAGCGGAACCCCGACGCGCGAATTGAGGTGCGTGAAGGCACGATCGACGACCACTGGGATTGCCTGGATGACGTCGACATCGTAGTGGCGGCCGTGGACAACGAACAGGTGAAATATGCGATCAATGAACAGTGTTTGGGCAAGCGCGTATCGGCCTCGTATGCCGGCGTCTATGAACGCGGCGAAGGCGGCGACCATGTCATCATCAAGCCATTTGAAGGACCCTGCTACGCCTGCTGGTCGGAGGCGACGCGCGATGGCGTCAAGGTCTCGCTGAATCCGGTCGGCGATCTGGATTACGGCATGATAGGCGAAACGGGGACGCTGCATGCCGAGCCCGGGCTCTGGGTCAATGTCACCAAGGTGGCGGGCATTCAGACGGATCTAATCATCAACGAGTTGCTGCGCGGCACCAGCGCGCACGAGGAGATGCCTGCGAATACGCTGATTGTCGCCAACAGCTACCTGGATATCATTGAAGGGCAGGAGAGCGAACCGCATTCCAGCATGTGGATCGAGATCGGGCGCGACCCGGATTGTCTGGTCTGTGGCGAGCGATTGAAGCAGGGTGTGCGTCTGCTGGCGCAGGCTGATAACGATGACATCTCGCTCGCAGATCTGGCCGCTTCCGGCTTGACCACCGATATCTTATTCGAGGAAGAGGAAGACTAGCGCGCGTCGATTTCGCTTGTCCAACTGTGTAGCGTATCATTGAGCGCTTGACGATGTTCCAAGCGCTTTCTTAATTTGAATGGCGCGCGGTAAAGCAGGCGGTCGACATCCTCCGGCGGACGGCCGTCATCATCGTAGTAGATCTTGAAGTTGTTCTGGATGGCGACGCGGTAGACGCCCGCATCATACACCGGCGCGCGGTAGGGCAGCCTGCGAATGCCGATGCTTAGCATGATCTCGCCCTCGCGATAATGCGCCCAAACGCCGAACAAACGCAAGATCTGATAGCCATGATAGCCCTTGCGGTGATACCAGATGACCACGCCGGACCAAGCCCGCCGGCGAACGGTCTGAGGTCCGTAACAGAGGATGCGCTCAAAGTCGCGCTGCGCCAGTTCCGCCATGGCGTCAAAGGCGTTCAGCAGATCGAGAACGCGGTCCTGTGGCGTCCGCGGTAATTCTTCTTTGCGGGCGCTGCCGAAGGGCCGGCGGCGCTCGATGTTTTTCAGAATGTTCTCGTAGCGCTGATTCTTGTCCTCGGCGGGCATGACGATTCAAGCAGGCCTACGGATGGGCGGCGGCTAAGAGCCCGCCAGGAAATCGCGGATCCCCGTTTGAAACAGCGTGGGATGTTCGAGATTAGGCAAGTGCCCCGCATCCGGAATGAGCAGCTTGGAGGCTGACGGCATAATGTCGATCATGTGGTCGGCTGCGAGCCTTAGGTAGGGCAAGTCATTTGCGCCAACGACGATGAGCGCCGGCATCGTGAGTTCGCGCAAGCGTTCGGCCGCGGCTTTCGTCCCGGTCTTGCGGACATGCGTGCCGATGCCCCTCAGCTCATGTTCGGTGACGAGCTTGGCCATCGCGCCCGCTTTCCGGCGAGCGAGGGCGTCTACATCTTTTGCTGTACGCCCTATGCCGTCGAACCATATTTGCATATCCAACTCAACGACGCGATCCACATCGCCGGCTTTGAAAGCCGCTTCGGATTGTGCGAAGAGTTCATCAGGTCCCTCCGCCTCCAACTCCAAACCGGCGGGAGCGCTGCCCACGAGGATCATCTTGGCGACCCGCTCGGGATGGGACAAGGCGAAATCGATGGACAAGCCGCCGCCCATTGAGCATCCCATCAAAATCATTGGACTTGCGATATCGAGCTTGGCCAGCAGCTCTTCCAGGTCGTCCTGAATATTGAACTCGCCTTGCACGGGCAAGCTCTTGCCATAGCCGCGCATATCGAAGCGCAGCGCCAGATGAGTTTTCGAGAAATGCTCGAATTCCCCATCCCACATGCGGCTGTCGGCGATGCCGGCGTGAATCATGACGAAGGGCGTGCCGCTTCCAGCGAGCTCGTAATAGAGGCGGGCGCCGTTGATTTGGGCGAAACCGGACTCAGATCTCATCAGACCAATTTCACAGTATCCTTTGAACAAACTTCACTTGCTTGACGGCGATTCGCTCTGTTCGAGAACTTGAATCGGATCTTTCACTCCAGCGCCACCTTCGCCAACTCGACGCCGTCACGGAGCAGCTTTTCGTATGACACGAAGCTGTGTGTCACGCGCATGCCGACCCGCTCGTAAAGCGCCAGCGCATTAGTCAGGCTCTCGCCGTCGACTTCCAGACAGACCGCTTTGATCCCGCGATCCCAATATTCGACGAAGCAATGTATGAGCATTGCCGAGGCCAAGCCGCGCCGCCGATACTCCCGGCGAACGCCCACCATGTCGATGTAACCGAAGCCAGGTCGGCGTTGGTATTCCGTCAAGGGAAGCACGCTGCCAGCCACGATGCCCGTCGCTTCGTCCAAGGCGAGCAAGACGCGATCGGGGTCGAAAGTGGGGCTGCCATTGAGCCAATGGCGGAACATCTCAATATCTTTCTCGAAGCTCTGTTCAATGTGGCCGTAGTGATCGGAAAAGGAATCACGGACGAGATCAACCAACATGGGCAGGTCGGCTTCGTGGCGATAGGGACGCGCCACGAAGCCATCTGGCAAGGCGAACGCTGCTGGCCGTTCGGTCATGTCGATTCGCATCTCATGCCAGAGACGCCCGGGCGAGAAGCCGGCAGCTTGCAACGCGCTTTCGTCTGCGCGGTAGCCTTGGTAGGCGCCGCCCCACAGGCTGACGCGCGCATCCGGCGGGCAATTCGCGATAACGGCTTCGCCGCGTTCGATCGCCCAATCCAGCAGCTTGGCGCGAAGCTGGGGATCGCCATGCTCCGGATCCACGCCCCAATTGAAAAAAGGACGCACGGGCGGTTCCTCCGTTGCGAAGAGGGCGGCATAGGCGATCAGTTTTCCCTGTGCGTCGACCAGGCCCGCCGACGAGGCGCTCAGATCAAAGTTCGGTTCGGTCCACTCAGCCCGCAAGTCACGCGCTTGGAAGCGCTCGCCCGCGCCGGCGCAGGCCGATACGGCGGTGCTGATTTCCGCGCAGCGCACGGCGTCTTCCAAGTTGAGCGCGCGCCAACAGTAGCCAGAGTCTGTCATTATCGGAAATCCCTTGTCAATTGCGGTCGCGATGTGTCAAATTGCCTGGTGAGATTGAGGTGGAGAAAGGCGCATGCAAGCACAATGTCCGCCGTCAGCGGCGCATTATAAGGAGAAAAAGTCTTGCTTAACAGCCTAATCCTTTTGCTGTATGATGACGGCGTTTTGACCGCGCGCGTGGAGCAGATCATAGATGGGCAAGACAACCAAGACATTTACCTACATCATCGGGATTGTGATGACGGTGGCAATGGTGGGCAGCCTGATCCTCCCCATGATTTCGAGCCAGGTTGGCGTTGGCGAAAGTTATTTGGAGACGCCGCAGCCGACGCCATTCCCCGAACCGACGATGCCGCCCCCGCCCGATACCGCCGCGATCGATTTCGACAGTCGTTATCTGCATCGCTCCGGTCTCTTTACCATAGGCGCGCCAACCGGCTGGAGCCCGGCTACGGACAGCAGCAGCGTCGATGAATTGCGCGCCGGCTTGAATAACAGCGACGTGCAGAGCGTCGTTGAGCTGCGCATCAACAAGAATTTCGCCGGCTTGTCTGATGCGGAAGCGCTGAGCGATTTTCTCGACAGGACCTGGCTGGGGCAAACCTGGAGCGGCTACACCGGCTGGGACGAGACCAGCCGCAGAGTACTGGCGGACGATGTGGTGCAAATCGACTTCAACGTGCGGCGCGGGCGGTCTCATCTCATTGCTCGTCAAGAATCTTGGATTGAGAACGGCGATATTTACAGCGCGCGCGTCGTCACGGCGGAGAACGCGTCGCGGGAGCTCAAATACCTGCTGCGGGGCTTGGCGACCAGTGTGGAACGCATCGGCGACTATGCTGGCGCGCCTTTTGAATGGGACGCCTACTTCAATAATATCGACAAACACATGGTGCGCTTCCCGTCCAATTGGGAGGTGACCGACGCGGCTGATGGATTGCCAGCGACCATTGAAGGCGATTCCATCGTCTTGGTCGTCAGCACAGCGGATGTAACGCTCGCAAGCGAAGATGAGGCGCTGGCTTGGACTGAGACTTGGCGCTCTGGCGTAGAGGCGCGCAGCTCCGAGGCCGTTGATATGGCTGGCGCCACCGGCTACCAGGTATCCTACCGGCTCAAGACGCTGGATGGGGCGGCGGCAAGCGGTTTGATGATGATGCTGCGTGGAACCGACGATCGACTCCATATCGCCAACATCAGAATGCCGGATCTGGATGAAGATCTGCTGGCGGTGGATCCCGCTGAGTATCCTTGGCTGGCTGTGCTGGATAGCTTCCGTCTCTTGCCTGATCTCATAGTCAACATCAAATGAAGTCGTGAAGGCGTCCGCCGGTGTCACGCCGGAGTTAGAAGAGTTGGTTGGACCTGCGGGCGAGCATAATGCCGCGGCTTGAAGAATTTCGTCCCAATTTGTGGTTATACGAGCTGGAAGCGCCGCCCTTCGTGGTGCGCGCCGCCGTGGTCAAGGGCGAGAAACGGGCGGTAGTCTGGGACACCTTGACCTTGCCGGAAGAAGCGGCGCCGCTCGCGGATGTGATAGGCGGTAAACCCTTCTATGTAGTCTACAGCCACGGGGATTATGATCATGCCTGGGGTACCGCAGGCCTTGGGGACGGTCGGCTGGGCGTTGTCGCCCATGCGGAATGCCTGCGCCGCTTTGGCGATGATGTGCCGCGAACGCTGCAGCGGATGCAAGTGGCCGAATTCGGCAAGTGGGAGAGCATCCGCCTCATCCCGCCGAATATCAGCTTTAGCTCGCGCCTCGCTCTTGACTTGGGGAATCTCACGCTGGAACTGCATCATCTCCCCGGACATACTGCCGATTGCATCGTCGGTTGGATTCCCGAGTGGGGCGTTCTGCTGGGGGGCGACGCGATCGAAACGCCGCTTCCCGTCGTCAACAATGCCCATCTTCTTGAAGCTTGGCTGGCTGCCTTGGCGTCCTGGCAGGACAACGACAGCCTTGAATTCTGCATCCCATCACATGGCAGCGCGACCGGGCGCGAGAGCCTCGACCAAACGGTGGCCTATTTGCGCGCGCTGGCCGGTGACCGCCAATTCAAGCTGCCGCCCAAGCTCGACGACTTTTATCGTGAAACGCACCAGAAAAACCTGATTGTCGTCGACGGCGGGCTCAGCCTGCATGAATGATGTCTTGCCCGATGTTCTGGCTCGCGGGCTAATCTTGGTCTTCTGCGGGACGGCAGCCAGCGAAGTGTCAGCCCGCGCCGGCGCCTACTACGCCAATCCAACGAATGCATTCTGGCCCACCGTGCATCAAGCGGGCATGACGCCGCGCCGCTTGAAGCCGTCGGACTTCCGAGAATTACTCGCCTTGAAGATTGGCTTGACCGATCTGGTTAAAGACGCATCCGGTTCCGATCGCAGCTTGCATTGGCGAGACTTCCAGCGCGAGCAACTGACCAGCAAGATACGCCGCTTCCAGCCTCAGCTAGTGGCATTCACCAGCAAGACGGCCTGGCGCCGCTGGAAGGGATTAAGCGCCCGCGCCGCCGTCGCCTATGGCTGGCAGGACGACAGGCTGGGAGAGACGGCGTTCTTTGTGCTGCCTTCCCCATCTGGCGCTGCGCGCGGTTACTGGGATCTGGCGCCCTGGCGCGCTCTGGGAGACGAGTATAAGCGCCGGTTTCAGATGTTTTGAGGAAAAATCGGGTGCGCTTGCCGTAGAATAAGCGGCACTAGTAGGCGCGGAGAATCGGGGCCTCACTCCGCGGCCGCCGCCACCCGATCATCAAAGGCGCTGTCTTCGCCGGCTGCCAGCACGTGACCGGTCAAGGACTGCGCCGCGTCAGAACAAAGGAAGAGCGCGGCTTTGGCGACTTTCTCCTTCAATGCATCTCGCGTAGGAGTAGCGATGCAATTGACGCGGATCCCGTGGGGCGCCAGTTCACGCGCCGCCTGCCGCGTCATGCCGATGAGGCCCGCGCCGCCGGTGATATAGCCGATTCCCGCCGGCAGAGACGAGTTGCTGGCTTCGGCTGAGGCCAGATTGATGATGCAGCCGCCGCCTTCATCCGCCATAACGCGAGCGACCAGCTGTGTACAAAAAAACGTGCCGGTAATATTGACCTCGATTTGCCGCCGCCAACTCCATTCATCGACGTGCAGCATCGGCTCTTTATGGAGGATGGCGACGGCGTTGACGAGGATGTCTATGCGGCCGAAGGCGTCGCGCGCTTGTTCTATCATGTTGGCGACTTGGAAGCGATTGGATATATCGGCATGAAGCGCGCAGGCGGCGCCCCCGGCTACGCGAATCGCATCCGCAGTTCGGTCAGCGCGCTCGATATTGAGGTCGCTGACCGCCACTGATGCGCCCTTCGCCGCGAGCGCCAGCGCAATCGCCCGTCCCACTCCAGCGCCAGCGCCGGTGACCAGCGCCGTTCGGCCGGCAAGGTCGATTTCGATTTCAGTCACGAGCAGTGGAGAACGGAATCGCGAAGATTGGCATGCGCCTAGAAGGGGATATCATCGACCGTGCCGGGCGACTCCGGGTAGTTCGACGCGCGATCGTCGCGCTGCTGTCGCTGCTGCCCGCCGCCGCGTTGCCCGCCGCCGCTCCAGCCGCCCTGATCGCCGCCTTCATCTCGTCCGCCAAGAAAGCGCACATCGCGCGCTCGCAGGTCTAATGAAGCCGCCGCCTCGCCATTGTTGTTGATGTAACCGCGCGCCGAAACATTGCCGGTAACGAGTACTCTTCGTCCTTTTGATAGATAGGTATTGCAAGACTCAGCCTGGGGACCCCAGACGGCAACACGATACCAGGTCGTGCGCTCGCGTCGCTCGCCCGATTGGCGGTCGCGCCAACTGTCCGTCGCAGCAACGCTAAAATTGCAGACGGCGTCGCCGCTCTGCATATATCTAAGTTCTGGATCGCCACCAAGGTTGCCCACTACAACTGTTTGATGCCAAGACATAGTGATTCACTCCCAAATTAGAATTCAGGCTTGTTCCATGTTCTCAAGTTCGTCCATTAGCACCCGACGCACGACCGCCGGATCGCCTTTGCCGCGCAGCGCGCCCATGATTTTGCCGAAGAGCGCGTTCAGCACCTTCTGGTTGCCGCCCAGATAGCGCTGCAGCATATCGTCGTTCTCGCCCAGCACTTTGTTGACGGTCGCCGCAATGACGGACTGGTCAGAGATTTGCGCCAGGCCTTTCTCGTCCACGATGGCGCGGGCGTCGGCGCCGGATGACCACATCGCTGGCAGCACCTGTTTGCGCGCCGTGCTCTGGTTGATGGTACCTTGTTGAACCAGGGTCAACAGGCTGGCGAAGTTTTCCGCCGACACCGGAATTCGCTCGATATATTCTCGTTCAATATCGTTCGCGTTCATCATCCGAAACAGGTCTGTGGTCAGCCAGTTCGCCGCCAGCTTGGGATCGACGCCCGCATCCACGATCTTCTGAAAATATTCGGCGACGGCGCGCTCCGCCGTGAGCACACCGGCGTCATAGGCGCTCAAGCCCAATTTTTCGACGAATCGCGACCCCAGCTCGGCCGGCAAGGCGGGCAGCTTGGACGCGATCTGGGCGACCTGCTCGCGGCTGACTTCAACTACTGGCAGGTCCGGCTCCGGGAAGTAACGGTATTCGTCAGCCCGCTCTTTGTAGCGCTGCACCGTGATTTTCTGTGCCGCTTCGTCCCAGCCCAGCGTCGCCGGCTTGACCGTCTCACCGCTCTTATAGAGCTTGATCTGACGCTTCACTTCGAATTCGATGGCTTTGCCCATATTGCGAATGCTGTTGAGATTCTTAATCTCTGTGCGTTCGCGCAATTCGGCGTCGTCTTCCTGCTTAACACTGACATTGGCTTCGAAACGAAGCACGCCCTTTGACATGTCGCCGCTGTTGACGCCGAGATAGCGCAGGATCGAGCGCAGCTTGCGCGCGTAGGCTTCGGCTTCTGCCGCGCTGCTGATATCCGGTTCGGAGACAATTTCCAGCAGCGGCACGCCGGCGCGGTTGTAATCGACCAGGCTGCCGCCCATAATGTGCGAGAGCTTGCCCGTGTCCTCTTCCATGTGGGCGCGGCGGACGCGAATCCGTTTGCTGGCGCCGTTTTCCAACTCGATATCGATATAGCCATTGACCGCCAGCGGCCTATCGTATTGGCTGATCTGATAACCCTTGGGCAGGTCGGGATAGAAGTAATTCTTGCGCGCGAATTGATTGATCGGCGGGATTTCGCAATTGAGCGCCAAGCCGACCATGATGCCGTATTCCATCGCTTGCATATTGATGACTGGCAGCGTGCCCGGCATGCCCAAAGACAGCGGGTCGACGGCACTATTGGGCTCGGCTTCGACGCTGTCGACGACCGGGCAACTGCTGAACATTTTGCTCTCGGTTTCCAGCTCGGCGTGGACTTCCAAGCCGATCACCGTTTGCCATTCGCTCATGACGCGCTTTCAGTGAGCCGGAGGGGCATGCCGACTAATCTGGCACAAAAGCATGGATTTGAAAAGGTGTCAGATTCAGTTTGCGGCAGACAGATGTCGCCGGCTTAAGCAGATGCCTTCGGTTTCTCCGTCCAAAGGAGAACGACATCATGTTTTAGAATTCCTGTGGCAAGAGCCAGGTCTTCGACAAGTCAGCCGGGACCTGTCATTTCAGGTCCCTCCGATTTCATCATCACGCGGCGAAGACCGAGGCTTCCGCCCGCGCTATCAATCCGCGCTTCGTGAGGAAGCGTCCCAGCCGGTCCAGCGCTTCGTGAATGTTCGCCTCGCTGGTGGCGTAGCTGGCGCGGACGAAACCGCGTCCGCTTTCGCCGAAGGCGCTGCCGGGGATGAGCGCGAGCCGCTCTTCTTGCAGCAGCGCTTCGCAGAAGGTTTCATCATCCATGCCGGTGATTGCAATGCTGGGGAAGGCATAGAAGGCGCCGCGCGGCTCAAAGCACGATAAGCCCAAGCGATTGAATCCGTCCACGATCAGCCTGCGCCGCCGATCATATTGTTGACGCATGGTTTCGACATCGTCTTCGCCAGAACGAATCGCTTGCAGCGACGCGACTTGCCCAGTGGTCGGCGCGGACATGATCAGGTATTGGTGGATCTTGTACATCGCTTCGGTGAAAGCCGCGGGCGCGGTCACGTAGCCAATGCGCCAGCCTGTCATGGCGTAAGATTTGCTCATGCCGCTCAGAACGATGGTTCGCTCGCGCATGTTTGGCAGGGTCGCGAAGTTGATATGTTCAACGCCGTATACGAGGCGCTCGTAGATTTCATCAGAGATGACGACGAGATCGTGCTTTTTGGCGACCGCAGCCACTTGAAGCAGGTGCTCGCGCGTCAAGACGGCGCCGGTCGGGTTGCTGGGATAGCTGAGCAGAATCGCCTTTGTGCGCGGCGTAATTCGCGCTTCCAAAGACGCTCCGGTCACCTGAAAGTCATTGTCGGCTGATGTCGGCGCCATCACCGGGATGCCGCCCGCCGTCTCCACCAGAGCGGGATTGGCGACGAAGCAGGGTTCCGCCACCAGGACCTCGTCACCCGGATCGAGCAGAATCTTCAGCGCCAGAAACAGCGCCTCGCTAACGCCGACCGTTACCAGCACTTCGTTCTCTGGCGAATAACGCAGACCGTAGCGCTGCTCGACCTGCGCCGCGATCGCCGCTCGCAATTCGTAAATTCCGGCATTTGAGGTATAACCAGTCTGGCCGAGTTGCAGGCTTTCCACGCCGGCATCGACAATATGCGCAGGCGTCACGAAATCGGGCTCGCCGATGCCGAGCGTCACCACATCGTCCATGGTGGCGGCGATGTCAAAGTAACGGCGAATGCCCGATGGGCGCAAGCTCTGTACGCTTCTGGAAAGGTATCGACTCATCAATCGCGTCCTTCTAGCCTGTCGTCTATAATCTTTGTATCACAGTTGCGCAGCCAAATCATTACACAGCCATGTCCAATTATTAACAGCGTTTTGCTACATTGTGTAGGACGACACGCGCATGAAGCGTCAATCTCCGCCGTCTATTCGCTCATTATGTCGGACTCGAAATGACGGACGCATGAAGCGCTTTATTGGAAAACTAGCGGACCGAAGCGATGCGAGCGGATGAGAGATGAGGAGGGCGTAACTATGGCGCTGCCTGCGCTGGCCAAATGGGAGGCGACGCGCGATGCCCTGCATCAGATTGCGCTGATTGTGGGCGCTATGCGCGTCGCCTGCTCGGATCCATTGCCGAACGACCTGCATTTCAGCCTTGAAGTGACCGCTGGCGGCATTTCGACCACGGAGATGAATTGTGGCGGCGTTCTGCAATTTAGATTCAGTGACTTGCAGCTGAGCTTTGCGCGCGGCGGTCGCCGGGATTTTGCCTTGGATGTCGCCGGGCATTCGCAAATCTCGCTGATGCGCCGATTGCTGGAACGCCTTGCTGATTGTGGTTGCGAAGTTCAGCCATCGATGAAGCACATTACTGGCGAGACCGCATTCGCAATCGATCGGGCGCAGGCGACGGATTACGCAAAGGCGCTTTCGGCCGTGTTCACCGCTCTGGCGAGATTCCGCGCCAAGTTGAGCGGCTGCATGACGCCGCTGGTGCTGTGGCCGCATCATTTTGATCTGGCATTCATCTGGTTTGCGACTGTCGGCATGGACGAACAGAGCGACCCGCAGATCGCGTACGGGTTCGCGCCCTTCAGCCCCGGCTTGTCGCGGCCGTATTTCTATGCCTACGCTTGGTCGCAGCCGACGGGGTATCTCAAGATGCCATTAGAAGCGCCGGTGAAAGCGCTGAGCGAACCGTATACCGGACTCTATGCGCCTTATGACGCGCTGCGAGAAGCGCCTCACTTTGACGCGGCGGTCGAGACCATGCTGATGAGTTATCATCGAAATGCGTCGAAGCAACTGCCGCAGAGAGAGACTGCATAGTCAGGGCGCCATGAGATGGTGAACAACCTTCCACCTAATTTCACGTAGAAGATGGTGAAGGGCGGGCGGATTAGAGGACTGGTCTGCGCCTCGGTGTATGAATACAAGCATCACGCGACAAGTTCAGAATTGAACTTGGCAAAGCATGCGTCTATGGTCTAAACTATGTTATGGTAAGGGCAAGCGCGGGGCGGCGAGTAGTTTGATGACGCGTTTTGCCATACTGCGTCAAAACAGAGGATTGAAATGAGCGACGAGAGCAGAAATCCTAACGATAATCCGGACGATTCGCCGAGTGGATCGGCGGATGACATGGGAGACCGGCTGGAGCGGCTGGGCGGTGAACCGGCGCCGGCGATCACTCCCGAAGAGTTCGAGCGGCTGCAGAAAGCCGGGCAGGTGCATATCGATTCTCGCGGTCGCGTCCGCACGGCGCGGCGCAGCGGCGCGGAAGCGGGCGTGTCGTTGCGCAAGCGCAGAGCCTGGTATGATCGCGCCCGACCGCGCGACTTTGTCTCCTGACTTCGTAACGCGGTTTCGCCCAACGCTATTACTCGCAGACCTTAGCATCGAATTGGCGGCTCCCGCTGATTCTGGCGAAGTGTCGTTCCCCGTCAAAGAAGCGTCCAATGTGGTTCACGCATTAGAAGTCTCGCCAATAGAGTCCCGCAAGTTCGGATTCGCGCCCGGGCGAGCGCTCGAATCACCGCTTGAAGTCGACAAAAGAGCCAAACCGAAAAGCAAACATTTTCATCTATGACTCCGTTGATCACCTTGGATCACGTCCGGAGCGCGCTGAGCTTGATTGATTTCAACTCGGTCGCGGCTTTGCAGCGGATGGCGCCGGCGCCGCGCGGCTGGCGGAAGCGCGATTATCCTCCCCACCCGGCCGCCGTCATGATGCTGATTTATCCCGATCATGACGGCATTCTCCATACTGTGCTGACCTTGCGCGCCGCCGATCTGCGCGGGCACAGCGGCCAGGTCAGCTTCCCCGGGGGCCGTCAGGATCCCGGGGATGACAGCTTGACCGCGACCGCCCGGCGCGAGACTTGTGAGGAGATCGGCGTCTGTGACGAGAGATTGACGATTTTGGGGCATTTCCCGCCGTTTTACATCCCGGCGTCGCACCATGATGTTTGTCCGATACTTGCGTATTTTGATGGCGCGCCGGTGTTCATTCCCAATCCGGACGAAGTGGCGGAGATTTTCAGCTTCGCGCTGGAAGACCTGCTGCGACCGCGCTTCAAGTTCGTGGAGCAGCGTCGAATACGCGGCCTTGATGCGCGCGTGCCCTACTACGATGTTAGGGGACACAAAGTCTGGGGCGCGACCGCTATGCTGCTGAGCGAACTTGAGCAACGCTTGCGTCTGGTGCTACCGTCTAGCGCCCTGCTAGAACTGGCATAAGCCGATGGTGAACACGAGAGTATTCGGCGCCGGCCGCGCCGTCTCGTTGGCGGTTGGGCGGCTTCCCATCTGCTTGTCGCGCTCCGTCATGATTGGTATGCTTAACGCAACTGGAATCGCGGGCGGCCATTTTTATCGCTTCAGTCGCCCGCCTGTGGATTTGCATGGACAGCATCCTTAACGGCATCCCCATACTGGCTGTTACGACCGGCACGGGCGGATCCGGTGAGTGGTCCGCGCTGCTCTTCTACGTTGGCATGGCTTTGATCGTGTCTTTCCTCTGTTCAATCTGGGAAGCGGCGATGCTGTCGACGCCGGTTTCACATATCGAATTGCTCGTGCAGGAGGGGCGGAAAGCCGGGGTTATCATGCAGGGGCTGCGGCAAAATGTCGAGCAGCCCATATCGGCGATTCTGACGCTGAACACGATCGCGCATACGGTGGGCGCGTTTGGCGCCGGCGCCGAAGCGACGGTCATCTTTGGCAGCCAGTTTGAAGGGCTGATCGCCGTCGTGCTGACGCTGCTCATCCTCGTCTTTTCCGAAATCATCCCCAAGACCCTGGGCGCGGTATACGCCAAGCCGCTGACGCCCTTCACCGCTTATTCGCTGCGCGCGCTGCTTTGGGTGCTGCGGCCCGCGGTGTTCGCTTTTGAATTTGTCACCCGTTCGATGCGGCCGAGCGAAGAGCCGCCGACGGTAACGCGCTCCGAATTACAGGTGATGGCGCGGATCAGCGCGGAAGAGGGCGGCATTCAGGAGCGCGAGAATCGCGTTGTCGCCAATTTGCTGCAACTCGCCGATGTTCTGGTCGAGACCATCATGACGCCGCGAACGGTTGTGCTCATGTTTCAGGAAGAACAGACTGTCGCGGAGGTGATGCGGTCCTATACCTTTCTGCCCTTCTCGCGCATTCCCGTTTTTGGCGAGTCGGCCGATGACGTCAAAGGTTATGTGCTGCGACACGAGATTTACCAGCGGGCGGCCGCGGATGAGCACGACGTGAAGATGCGCGAAATATTGCGGCAGCTGGAAGTGGTGCCGGAGACCAATTCGGTGGCGCAGGTGCTTGACGACTTCATCAGCAAACAGGATCATATCTTTCTGGTCATCGACGAGTACGGCGGGACGGCTGGCTTAATCACACTGGAAGATACCTTGGAAACCTTGCTCGGCATCGAGATCCTTGATGAGTCGGATCCAGTGGCCGATTTGCAGGAGTTGGCGCGCCGCCGCTATCAGAGCCAGGCTGATCTGCTGGCGGCGATGGCGCGCGGGCAAGACACTCTACCGATAGCGGAGGACGCGCCCGACGCAGGCGCAGGCGAATGAGAGTGGTTTGTCTTCCGCTGCCGCCATTCGCCTACCGCTTCAACTTGCTTCTGGAATTCGTCAAACGCATCGCCTATCCGGCGCGCCTCGTCGTCCGGGGCGAGACCCTTTGGCGCTACACTGACGGGGTGTTGATCGCATACCGGCAAGAGGGAGAGGCAATTGTCCTGCGAGGCGAAGACTTGTCTCAGGCCAACGAAGAGCGCATCCAGCGGATTTCTCGCCATTGCCTGGGGCTGGGGCGGGATCTCAGCACGTTTTATGACTTTGCCGCGCGCGACCCGGCTCTTTGGCGCGTGGTGGCGCCCTTGGTCGGCTTTCCCATATTTTGCAGCGAGACCGTCTTTGAAGCGCTGATTACGCTGATTATCGAGCAGCATATCAGCTGGAAGAACGCCTTGCGCTACCAACGGACGCTGTTGCGCATGTTCGACAGCGGCGCATCAGTAGGGGGAGCAATACTCTACCGATTTCCTACTCCGCGGCAATTGGCGCGCGCGTCCCAATCCCAGCTTAAGGCGCTCAAAATCACCAACCGTCGAATCGATATGATCATTGAAATCGCGCAAGCGGTCGCCAGCGGCGCTCTCGACTTGGAATCGATAAGTGAGATGGAAAAGGGAGCGGCTTACGAGCGACTGCTGCAGCTGAAAGGCGTTGGGCATTGGACCGCCAACAACGTCATCGGGCGGGCGCTGAGCGACTATCCCTTCGTCAGCCAGAATGATGTCGCGCTGCAAGCCGCAGTTCAGTTCTATTTCCACGATGGCAATGGACCGAAGAGCCCCGATTTGGTTACCAATACACTGAGTCGCTATGGGGAATATGCCGGGCTGGCCGGGCATTTTGTGCTGCTGCGCTGGGTGTTGGATCGCTATCAGGCGATTTCGCCATAACGTGCCCTAGGCCGACAGCTCGTCATATAGCAATTCCTGGCTGAGCGACTGAAGCACCGTATCTTCGCTTTCGAGCGTGAGCGAGGCTGCGGTGACGCCAAGCCGCATCGCCTCGTCAATCGGCACATCGTTGAGGATGCCGAAAATCACCGCGCCGGAGAAGGCGTCGCCCGCGCCGGATGTGTCGACCACTTCGGTGTGAATCGCCCTTATGTAGCCGCCGCCACTGCTATCGGCATAGGCGAGTCCCTGCTCGCCCAGCGTCACGACGGCGATATTCGCTCCCATGTTGACGAGCTGCTGCGCGGTGCCGATAGCGGAATCGCGCTCGGTGGCTGGCGCATCCAATGAGCAGAGGGCCGCGGTTTCGCTGGCGTTGGGCACGATGAGATAGAGATTGGCAATAAATGGGGTCATCCTGCTAGCCATCAGAGGCGAGGTCGGGTCGGCGCAGACGCGGACTTGATGGAGCCCCGCCAATTCAAACAGCGTTTCGAGCGCATCGGCGGAGAGCGTCGCGTCTATGACGATGAGCGCGGCTTTTTCGAAAAGCCATTCATGCTCGAGAAGGTAGTCCGAATCCAGCGAGTCGGCGATGCTCAAGTCATCAACGCGGGTGCAGCTATCTTCCGCCTCGTAGAGCAGCATGGATGTGGCGGTATGCGCCCCGTTGACGCGCAGCATGTGGCGGCAGTCGATGCCGGCCCGGGTTGAATGCGTAATGAGGTGCTGGCCAATGTCGTCGTCGGCAATCGCGGAAAGGAGCACCGTTTCAATATCCAGGCGGGCCAGGTTTTCCGCGATGTTCCGCGCCACGCCGCTCACTGACGCGTGGATATGGCCATACTGCCGCGCGCCCGGCTGCAGACGTCTGCGGGTTCTGCCGCTGATTTCCAGCACAGCCGAGCCAACAACCAAGACAAACTCGCCGTCCATATTTGTGCTCCTAGCGTTCGACTAGCCGGAAGAACCGGCAGCGCCGGCGTCATCGGCTTGATTGGCATCCGGCGGCGGCGGCAAAGTCGGCTGCGCGTTTGGAACCGCCGTATTCGCCGGTGGGGCGGGCGGCACATCGACGCCCAAATTCGCCGGGTTTAAGTCGGCCGAGCCGATCGCGCCTTCGTTCGGCGGGTCTTCGACGCAGCGGAAACCGATCCAACGGAGGAATTCGTCGGGGCGCGCCGATTGACGATGAACGGTGCGGCTGAAGAATGGCAAGCCATCCCAGGATCCGCCCCGCAGCACCTTCTCCTGCCCATTGATAGGACCGGTGGGGTTCAGCGAATCGCCCTGTCGCGCTCGTTCTTCATAGTGGCGCTCGCTGTAATAATCGCTGACCCATTCAGCGACATTGCCGGCCATATCGTACACGCCATAGATGCTCGCCCCCAATGGCAGGCTGCCTACTTGCAGCGAGCCAGGCGGGGCATCCCGTGGCAGGCGGGTCTTGGCTAAGGCATTGTCCCAGGTATTGCCCCAGGGATAAATCCGTCCGTCATCGGCGCGGGCGGCGCGCTCCCACTCGGCTTCGGTCGGCAGGCGACGTCCCACCGCCTCGCAATATTCGCGGGCGCCGTACCAGGTGACGGCGTAGACCGGATGCTGCGAAAGACCGGCGCCGATGGTGTAAGACGCGCCATCAAAAATGATCGGGGCGTCACGGCTCTCGTTTTGCGTTTGAATGCAGGGGAAGCCGGCGCAGCGGTTCACGTGCGCATCGGGTCCGCGGACATTTAGAAAAGCTACGTACTGTTCAAAGGTCACTTCGGTGGTTTCCATCAAGAAGGCGTCGACGGTGACCTGGTGCGCCGGGAAGGAATCTTGCGCATAGCTCGCTTCACAGGCGCCGGCGTCGCGCGTGATGCACTGCCGGACGGCTTCGGTGACTTCGCCGGGCGTCGTGCCCATGACGAAGGCGCCGCCAGGAATCGTCACTGTCAGGCTGCGAACGACTTTCAGCAACTCCGGGATATCGCTGCTGGGCGCTGGCGTCGGCGGCGTGACGATTGCCGGAACAGCAGTGGGTATCGGCGTCGCCTGCACCGACACGGAGACGACCTCGCCGGTGGATCCGGTCTGTTGCGGAGGCGCGGATATTACTTCACTTGCGGAGGCTGGATCCGGTGTTGCTGTCACCACGATGAATTGCGCCAGCGGCGTGGGAGTGGGCTGATTGACATCTTCGGTGGCGGTCATGACAACGTGCACAACGGTGGTCACGACTTCCGGTTCCGATGTCGGCAGAAAATAGGCTGGCAGCGTGCCTTCCAGCATGACCGCGATCATGACGCCTAATCCGCAAAACAGACCCGGAATGAAGCCAATCAGCGCCCATTGCCAGGCGGCGCTGCGTTGGCGCCTGCCGCCGATAGGTCTATAGGACATTCGGACTCTCCCGCGTGCCGCTGCTTTGCGCCCACGCTGATAGCTGAACAAGTCTGTTTCTTCTCGCCATCATAGCGTAAAGCACAATGCGTCGTTCTGCAATTGTAGTTGGCGGGCTCTCGACGCGCTCCGCCCCCATACCGTCTTTGCCAGCTGCGCTGCGGTCTGCTTGACAGTGAATGGCACTGGGATTAGGCTAGTGGGGAACTGCTCGGACGGTGCAGCAAGAAACAGCGGGAATCCTCAATCTTGACCGGTATCGGCGTCAAGCCCTTGGCCTCAGCGGCGGCAGCGGACGACGGCCTGCGCCCCGTCAATCTGCGCACGGACCTGCGACCGCTGGCGGACCTGATCGAGTTGGTCTTCGCCGATTCGATGGACAGCGCGGGACGCACCGCCATCCGTGAGATGCGCTATCTCAGCCACCTGGGATACGGACTCAAGTTGATCGCGCGCCTGAATGATTTGGCTTTGGGCATTAGCCTTGGCTTCGTTTATGTCCTGGATGGCGAGCTCGTCGGCAACGTCTCAGTGTATCCGGCGCAATACCCGAGGGAGCTGGGCGAAACCTGGATACTGGCGAATGTCGCCGTTCATCCGGATTATCGGCGGCGCGGCCTCGCCGGCAGCTTGGTCGAAGCCAGCCTCGAGATGATCCGCCGTCGTGCTGGCGCCCGCGTCATCCTGCAGGTGAACTACGACAACATCGCGGCGCAGCGGCTCTACGAGCGGCATGGATTCATCTATGAGCGCGCCTGGCGAATCTGGCGCCGCAGCGGATTCATGGGCTCGGCGGCGGCTCCACCCGGTCTGCCAGTGGCGCAGTCAAATGGGAACGAGTGGGCGGCGGAGCTTGCCTTGGCGCAATCGGCGCGCCCGAACAGGCGGGGCGGCATTGGCTGGCTGAAACCGGTGCACCGCGCAGCGTTTTACAGTCCATTTTGGAAGCGGCTGACAAACCTGTTGTCGCTGAACGGCGCGGAACGCCTGGCCATTCGCGACGAGACCGGCTCGGCAATCCTGGCTTCATGCTGGTTGGAGCGCGCGATGGGCTTCAGCAGCGTACGCGGCTGGCTATTCGTCTCTCCTCAACCTCAAGTGGATCAGCGCGCCTGTGCGGAAGCCATGCTCGATTATGTCGTCAGCCGCAATGAGCGTGCAACGATCCACTTCGAACACCCATTGGACGACGCCATCGCGAACGATCTCTTCAAGCGTCACGGTTTCAAGGTCGAGCGCGAGCTTTGGCACATGCGCCACGATCTATAGAGCAGTCTCGTCGTTTGGCAAATGAGCTTATGATTGATCGCTCCCGTCTGGGCGAAAGCGGCGGGGACGGCGGCTGCTCGTCGGGGTCTCGATGGTAGTGCGGGCTTGCGGGGCGCGGGGCGCCGCTGACATGATTTTGCGCGGCAGACGCGGCGGGCGGTTTCTGTCGGGATTGCTGGCTGGGCGTATTGCCCCGTCAACCAGGGAGAGCGGCTCGCTAGAAAACGAATTGGCGCCGGGCAATGCAGCTTCGGCCGCATTCGTTTGTCGCGGCTCGCGGTCTCCATTGACCGTATTCAGATACTCGCCCAGAATCTGCCGCTGCTGCATGGCGTCGTATCTTGCGCGGCGCTCGGCTTTCTGATGTTGCCGGCGAGAGATTTCCTGCTGGATTTCCTGTGGATTCGAGACGCGGTGGAACATCTTGGGTTCGTCGGCGCCCACCAGCGACATGCGCACATCGCCGTATCTCAGCAATGCCGCCAAGATGCCACGCGTCATCGACTCTACATTGTCGATGCGCTCGACCAAAATCTGGTCGCGCAGGCTCTGCAAGAAGAAGGGACGCTTGTGTACCAGCGTGATCGTGTCATCAGAGATGATGTATAGATCGTTGCGCCAGTCCCAATCCATCCAGTAGAAGGCGAGGCAGCCGATCAGCAGCGCGACGAAACCGATGGGCATGGTGATGATGCGCAAGTCCTGACTGATGAGAGCCAGGCTAAGCGCCAAGGCCGCCAGAGCGACGAGGATAATGGCCAGCGGGATGAAGGTGTGCTGCGCCCAGACGCTCACGTGTTTGCGATAGACGATGTCCCCGTTGCTCATCTCGATTCGTGAACTGAGAAAACCATTCGTGCCGCGGACCGGCGTCGGCGCTTCATCGCTGTCAGCGAATTGGGCGGCAGTAATCGCACCGTCAATTTCGCCAGCCTGCAAGCGCTGCAATTCCGCGCGCACGATTTTGTGATGCCGCTGCGCCTGGCGGCTCTCGAAATATGCCCGGTCCTCGATAATCAGCTTTTGAAACTGTTCCGGATTGGGCATGAAATCGAGTTCCAGATTGCCTTGCGCGCCGGCGGTCTTGACGACGACCGTGCCATAGCGAAACAGTCGGGCGAAGGGATCGGAAGAGGGAAATTCGAAATTGATCTCGTGCACGCTTTCCAAGCCGACCTGGGTCACTTGCCGAAGCATCGTCAGGATCGTTCTGTTGATGCGGATGATCCGCTGGTCGGTCACGATCACGCTGTCGTTGCGCCATTCCAGATAGAAGAAAGCCAAGGCCGCGCCCGGCAGCAGGACTGACAGCCCCAGCAGAGCGAGCGATAGAACTTGAACCTCGAGCAAGAAGGCGCCGCCCCACATGGCGAGCGTCAAGAGCAGCGGCAGCCAGGCGCTGCGCAGGAAGGACCACCAGTGCCGATGCGTCTGGATCAGGATTTCTTCATCTTCGCGCTGTTCGGCGAATTGGGGGCTGATCTGCGCCTGTTCCCGGACCGGGCTCAGGCCGAATGCGGCGGCGAGCTCGGGCTGCTGCTCAAGCAGGCGCTTGAAGCTGGTCCGGGTCAATTGGAGCGCGGTGAGGGGCTGGGCCGCGCGCATGGTGGCGGATTGCACGGCGTCGTTGAATAAGGCTTCCTGATTGATGCTCTCGCCAGCACTGACAGTTGCCAATGGCAACTGGCTGCCATCGGGGTCGGTACGAAAAAGCACCGCTTCGCCGGATTCCACGATGAGCATGCCATCGGCGGCGGCGCCCTGCAGGAATATGTCTTCGCCAGCGCGATAGGCGCGTCTCTCCAGCGCTCCAGCTACCATTTCAAGCTGCGCTGGGCTGAGATTTGCGAATAGCGGTATGCTGTCCAGGCCGGTGTTATTCTTCATGAGCTGCGGTCTACTCTCGGCGCCGCTTTTATCGAGTATAGCATTGTCCGCGAATCCTCACTTTGCGTCTTCATCGGGGAAAACGCTGCGGCTTGGCGGGCGTCGACCAGCCCGACGCGGCGGAATCTCGAAATTCTGGCAAAGCGTGTTATAATGATCTGGAATTTGAAGAGCGGGAGAATGGGAATACGATGCCGAATCTGGGACCTACAGAACTGTTTATCGTTTTGATTATCGTAGTCTTGCTCTTTGGCGTGGGCCGCGTCTCGCGCATTGGCGGCGAGTTGGGCTCGGCAGTGGCGAATTTCCGCAAGGGATTGCAGGAAGGCGCCAAGGGCAAGAGCGAAGAGGCTGACCAGCCGGAAAGCGCCTAAGGGCCCGGCTTGCGCCTTCTTCTACGCATCGCGCCGCAGAGCCCCCTCGATCAGCGCCTCGCCTATCAGGATATGCCGGTGCGGGATGCCGCTGGGCAGCGTGAGATTGTGAACCAGCGCCTCGCGATTGTATCGTTCGACGCGCTCGAGGAATCGCGCTTGGTAGCGATTCCAATCTGATTCGGCGCCTGCCGCATCCTGAATACTCGCCTTAGCACGTGCGAGCTTGCGGCGATGTTCGTTGGCGCGAGAGTTGATCTGTTCACGCAGCTCCGCTTCCATTTTCTCCAGCCGCGCCCCGTTGGCGATCCACTCCGGCATCACATTGTGATCTTCCATCATCTTGAAGGCCGCGCGCCATTCGCTGGGCGTAAGACTTTCATCTTTTGTCGGTAGTCTCTTGCCGGCGCCGGGCAGATGCGAAACATCGCCATCACCGATGGCTTCATTGATTAGCTGGTCCGCAATGCGTTCCCACTTTTTCATGCGTCCTTCTTTCGATTGATGCTCCAATTTCGGCGCTATTCGTCGTCAGCGGCGGGAATCTGCAAGGTCTGCAAGGCGCGCCCGATTTCGTCGCTTAGTGTGAGCGTCTCGCCGGCTTCCCATACGCTGGCGTCGCGTCCCCAAAAGCGCGCGTCGCCGGTGCTGGTCCCGCTGCGCGTATAGATGACGACTTCGCCTTGTGGGAAAAGCATCGACACGGGAAAGGTGAAACGGTTGCCGTCTTCGTCGGATAATGTCCAGTTGCTCATGTCGACGCGATCGCCGACGTTGCGCAAGCGAATGCCCTCCGCCGTAATATCACCCAAGCCCTCTACGGCGACGATTTCAAACTGCGCGTTCACCGGCGTGCTGGTGGCTTCCGGCTGTGGCGCCTGCGCCGCGCCCGAGTCTTGAGCCGGCGCGCCGCTCTGAGCCGATTCGTCAATGCAGCCTTCCAGCGGCACGACCAGGATATCGCCGATCTGGAGATTCTGCGATGTCTCGAGCGTCAAATCGTTGACGTCCAGAAGCTCCTGAAAATCGGCGCCATAGCGCAGGGCGACGCCATAAGGCGTATCGCCGCTGAGCACGGAATGATAGACGCAGTTCTGGGCCTGGATGGGCGCGCCCGCGCGTGAAGCGGTGGGCGTGCTCAGCGCAACCGGCCGCGCCCCCAGGTCATCGGCGTCAATAGTGGCGGCCGCTTCGGTCGCGGCTTCTTCGGCGAGGCTCAGGGGCAGGTCCACCTGCGCCGGTCGCGCGCCGGTCGGCAAGCCGGTGACGAGCTTGGGCGGCAGCGGCGTGACCGTGATGATGATTTCGACAGTGATGATCTGGGGGACATCCGTCTGTTCCGAATCCGCGCCGAAAAGCTGCAGCGCGAGGTAAGCGCCGCTGGCCGCCGCCAGAAAGGTCAGCGCGAGAAATACGAGCTGGGGGAGAATATTTTTGCGCCGTGACGCGCGGGATCGTTCAATCATGAGCCTGCCTATTTGTTCGGGCTGCTACATTGGAATCCTAGCACAAGCGTACTAGGCTGGCAATTCTTCGGCGCAAGTGATTGCTTGTAAAGAGCCAATGTTAGGCTACAATCGCGCTTCAGCGGACGTGAATTGAGATTGATGAGGATTGATGCGAGTCTTGCTTGCGAGCGCTGAGGCGGCGCCTTTTGCCAAAGTTGGCGGTTTGGCCGATGTCGTGGGCTCGCTGCCAGCAGCCTTGCGCGGCGTGGGCACGGACGCCCGCGTCATCATTCCCGGTTATGGATTCATCGACCACGGCCAATGGGGCATTGAACCGCTGCTCAGTTTTGATTTTCACCATCGCCTTGGTTCCAACGAGGTCAAACTCTTTCATTGCCAAAACGATGGCATTCCGGTGTATCTGCTTCAGTCGCCGCCATATTTCGGTTTGGAGGGCGATGTCTACAGCCAATGGAACTGGGATATGGAACGCTTCATCTATCTCAATCAGGCGCTGATGGCGACGCTTTCGCAATTGCGCGAGCGCGATGGCTGGTTTCCTGATGTCCTGCATGTCAACGACTGGCATACGAGCTTACTGCCCTTTATGGCGCTTGAACATGGCGACGAACGCTGGCGCGGGCTGGCGACGGTGATCAGCATTCATAATATCGCCTACCAAGGCAAAGACGCCGGCGGCTTCTTGTGGCAGGCGGGGATTCACGGCCGCCATCATCCTGATCTGATCCAGTTCGGCTTGACTGACAATCTGCTCGGCATCGGCATCGCATACAGCGACATGGTGTCGACGGTCAGCCCGCGCTATGCTGTGGAGATACAATATTCCTACGCCGGTTATGAGCTGGCGCCCTTGATCAACAAACGCGCCGATGATTTGCGTGGCATCCTCAATGGACTGGATGTGAGAAAATGGGACCCGGAGCGCGATCCGACACTTGTGGCCAAGTTCAACGCGGACAATTTTGAAAGTTTACGTCCGCTTAACAAACGGCATTTGCAGTCTTACGCTCGCCTGCCTTTGCTCGCGGACGCTCCGCTGGTCGGAATCGTGAGCAGGTTGACGGCGCAGAAGGGCTTTGATCTCGCGCTGCCGGCTCTGCGAAATATCCTGGCGCGGCGCAATATGCAGTTGGTTGTCTTGGGCACCGGGGAAGCGCACCTGGAATACGCCTTCTGGCAGCTTGATCAAGACTTTGGCGACAAAGCCAGCGCTTTTCTGCAATTCGATGGCGCGCTGGCACAGCAAATCTACGCCGGCTGTGATATCTTTTTGATGCCGAGCCACTTTGAGCCTTGTGGCATGGGGCAAATGATGGCGATGCGTTATGGCGCGCTGCCATTGGCGCGCGAAACGGGCGGGCTGGCGGACACTGTCGTCAATTTTGACAACGCCGATGCCGATGTTGGCACGGGTTTCATCTTCCACTGGCAAGAGACGGAGGCGGTGGAAGGGACACTGGATTGGGCGCTGGATACGTACGAAAAGCGGCCCGCTGCCTGGCGGCGGATGCAAGAGCGCGCTATGCGAGCGGACTACAGTTGGGCGAAAAGCGCTGGTGAATATATTGCGCTCTATGAAGACGCGCGCGTCAGAGCGCGCTCGAATTAACGGGGATCGACGCATCTATATCAGGCGACGAGATCCATTGACGGCAGGCCGGGCAGAGTGATATCAGGAGCGAGCAGTGAAGATTAAGGCAGTGATCCTGGCGGGCGGTAAAGGGACGCGATTGGGCGTATTAACGATAAAGCGTTCCAAGCCGGCCGTGCCATTTGGCGGCAAATATCGAATCATTGACTTCGCGCTCAGCAATTGCGTCAACTCCAATGTTTTTGATGTGCTGGTCTTGACGCAGTATCGTCCGCATAGCCTCAACGATCATATCGGAAAGGGACGCCCGTGGGATCTGGATCGCTCCTTCACTGGCGGCGTGCGCATGCTGCAGCCTTATCAGGGCAGCTTTGATACTGGCTGGTACGCGGGGACTGCTGACGCCGTCGCGCAGAATATCAATTTCGTGCGGCAGGGCCGGCCCGAGTATGTGCTCATCCTCTCCGGCGATCACATCTACGAGATGGATTACGACATGCTGGTGCAATATCATCGCGACAAGGGCGCGGCTGCCACTGTCTGCACCATACGCGTGCCGCTGGATGAGGCGAGCCGCTTCGGCATCGTGGATACCGACAGCGATTATCGCGTCACCGGATTCGTCGAAAAGCCGGTGACGCCACCGGGCAATCTGGCGAACATGGGTGTTTACGTTTTTGATTACGATGTGCTGGAACGCGTCTTGATGGAAGACCAGAACGATCCGAGTTCCGAGAATGACTTCGGCAAGAATATTTTGCCGAAAATGGTCGCCGACAAGATGAATATTTTCGCGTATCCCTATGGCGGCTATTGGATTGACGTTGGCACTGTAGACGCCTATTGGGAAGCGCATATGGACTTGCTTTCCCGGCCGCCGTCATTGAACCTCAACGACCGCACCTGGGTCATCCACACGCGCAGCGAAGAACGGCCGCCGGTGCGCATCGGCGCGGACACCAACATCGTTGACAGCATGATCACCGATGGCTCGGTGATTGGCGCCGGCGCGGTCATCGAGCGTTCGATCCTCTCGCCCGGCGTCTTCATCGGTCCCGGCGCGGTCATTCGCGAGTCGGTGATTTTGAATGACGCCTACATCGAAACCGGCGCCCGCGTCGAACGGGCTCTGGTGGATAAGATCGCTGTCATCGGCAAGGAGGCGCGCGTCGGCTCCTGGCAGGATATGGGCGACCTCAAGATCACCAGCATCGGCAAGAACGCGCGCATCCCGCCTGGTTTTGCCATCGGCGCCGGCACGGTCGTCGGTTCCGACTGTACGCACCAGAGTTTCGCCCGCTACAGCGATATGACTGTGCCGGAAGGCAGCGATATCGAATTCGCCACGCGGATTAGCAGGCATTAGGGAGACGAGCGGCATGTCAGCGCGCGACGCTCAGTTTGCGGTGAAAGTGGAAACGCGCGGGACTTAATCGTCACTGAATCAGAATAGAAAGGTAGATCAATGAGCATAATGAAAGTAGGCGTACAATTGCATCCTCAGCGCGTCAGCTACGCGACCTATGCCGAGGCGGTCAAGGCGACAGAAGCGCTGGGCGTCGACACGATCTGGAATTGGGATCATTTCTTCCCGCTCTATGGCGATGGCGCTGGCGAACACTTCGAAGGCTGGACGCTGCTGACGGCGATCGCCATGCTGACATCCCGCGCCGAGATCGGCACGCTGGTCACCTGCAACAGCTATCGCAATCCGGCGCTGTTGACGCAGATGGCCAATACGGTCGATCATATTAGCGGCGGCCGACTGATTCTCGGCATCGGCGCCGGCTGGTTCGAGAAAGACTACGTCGAGTTTGGTTATGAGTTTGGCACGGCCGGCACCCGCTTGCGCGACCTGGGCGAGGCGCTGCCGATCATCAAGGAGCGCATGAGGGCAGAATTGCCCCCGCCCGTTCGCAATCCTATTCCCATCATGATCGGCGGCGGTGGCGAGAAGGTCACGCTGAAGCTGACCGCGATGCATGCCGACTTGTGGAACGGCTTCGGCCCGCCGGAGACCTGGGCGCATAAGAATCGCGTACTTGACAACTGGTGCGCGGAGGTGGGAAGGGACCCCGCTAGCATTGAGCGGACCATTTCACTAACGCGCGAGGATGACATAGACGACAGCCTGGACGCCTACGCCGAAGCCGGCTGTACGCACTTCATCCTGATGTCGGCGGCGCCGCCGAATTACGAGCGGGTCGAAGCGCTGCTGGCCTGGCGCGACCGGGCGAACGCCTAAGCGAAAGGAGCCGGTCTCCAAGTCGGAGAGCTGCATTCACTTTCAGGTGGTGACGACACAGTTGTCGCTGCCATAGGGGTTTGGCGTGTAGCTTTCGGCTTCCGTTTCGTTGATCCAGGTTTCGCCGTTCACCAGATAGCGATATTCGTAACGACAATTCGTCTCGAATCGTCTCATCGCCATAAAGCGGCCGTCCTTGAGCCGCCGCATGGAATGGGCGTTGCTGTCCCAGTCGTCAAAACTGCCGACGAGGTGAACCGATTTAGCTTCTGGCAGCGCCTCGGTATAAAAGCAGACCTGAACGGTTTCGTCTTTGCGCAGCGTCTTCGTAATCATGTCTAGACCTCAACAACTGAATTGTCTCCGCTGAACGGATTGGGGACGTATTGGTCCGCATCCCAGTCGTTGTGCCATTCGATGTCGTTGATGAGATAACGGAATTGATAGCTGCTGTCTTTCGCCAAATTGACTGTCACCTTGAAGCGTCCGTCCTTCAGCGGCGTCATCGGCGTGGCTGATTCGTCCCAATGGTTGAAGTCGCCGACGAGAGATGCCTTCTCCGCATCCAGTTCGGGCGCGGTATAGAAGCTCACTTTGCATACGTCCTTGCTTTTCAGGTACTGTTTCTTCAGCATGTGTTTTCTCCAGCGTTTGGGCAAACATCAAGCGCAAAGCAACAACAAGCATATCCTATCATAAGTCGCGTTCAGTATGAAACAGAATGCTGTTTTTCGCTAATTTGCGTGCGCAGTTTCTTGTCAAAAACGCACAGCAGGCGCCGTTGGCGATGCCAATCCCGATAACTGATGCTGCGCGGCGGTTGAAGGGAGGAGCCCACCGAATGGCAGGCAGAATCGCGGTGGAATTAAGCGGAATCAGCGATAGAATAAGCGGCTTGACTACCTGAACTTTCCGTCGTCCGCAAGGGAGCAGGGTCCATGGTGCAACCGGTCGCGCGCGTGAATGTCGCGCCAAAGCTGCCGCCCCAATTGGGGCGTTTGCATGAATTGACGTATAACCTCCGTTGGTCTTGGGATCACGAGACGATCGCCTTGTTTCGCCGGCTCGATCCCGATCTCTGGGAGGCGACCGGGCACAACCCCGAGTGGATGCTGGGACGGATGAGCCAGGGGCGCCTCAACGCCCTGGTTCATGATACGTCGTTTATGGCGCATTACGCCCGTGTTTGCCGTTCCTTCAATGAATATATGAGCGCGGAACAGACCTGGTTCGCCGGGCAGTACGGCGGGCTTGAGCGGCAGCCGGTCATCGCCTACTTCTCTATGGAATTTGGCTTGACCGAATGCCTGCAGAATTACTCCGGCGGCTTGGGGGTGCTCAGCGGCGACCATCTCAAGAGCGCCAGCGATTTGGGCGTGCCACTGGTCGGCGTGGGCATCCTCTATCAAGAAGGCTATTTTCAGCAGTATCTCAACGCCGATGGCTACCAGTTGGAGTCTTATCCGCTTAATGACTATGTCAATCAGCCGGTCAAGCTGCAGACGGACGATGCGGGCAAGGCGATCAAAATCTCCGTGCCCTTGCCCGGGCGCGATCTCTATGCGCAAATTTGGAAGGTGCGGGTGGGGCGCGCGTCCATTTATCTCTTGGACAGCAATATCGAAGACAATTCGTTGGAAGAAGATCGCAATCTGACCGACCGGCTCTACGGCGGCGACCGGCGCACGCGCATCCGGCAGGAGATGCTGCTGGGCATCGGCGGCGTTCGCCTGTTGATCGCCTTGGGCATTGATGCTGATGTCTTCCACATGAATGAGGGGCACTCGGCCTTCCTGCTGCTGGAGCGCGTCCGCAACGCCATGCGCGATCATGGGCTACCTTTTGAGCAAGCGAAGGCGCTAACCGCCGCCAGCAGTGTATTTACCGTGCATACGCCAGTACCGGCGGGCTTGGAGCGCTTCGAATTCGATTTAATCGACGAGCATTTCAGCGATCTGATGGCCGACTTGGGGCTTTCGCGCGACCAGTTTCTCGATCTTGGGCGCGAAAGCATGGGACATTATGAACTCTTCTCGATGTCGGTGATGGCGCTGAATCTGTCGTCGGGCGCCAATGGCGTCGCGCAGCTGCACGGCGATGTCTCCCGCGAAATGTGGCAATGGGTCTATCCCAACGTGCCAGTGCATGAAGTCCCGGTCCGCGCGATCACCAATGGTGTGCACGTGCAGACCTGGGTCAGCCAGGAGATGGCGCAGCTCTTCGATCGCTACCTGGATCCGGGCTGGCGCTCGGAGGAATCGCGACGCGAAGTCTGGGAAGGAGTGGCGAGCATTCCCGATGCCGAGTTGTGGCGCACGCATGTCCGGCGGCGCGAACGGCTGGTGGCTTTCGCGCGGGACCGCCTACGCGAGCAGTTGCAGCGGCGCGGCCTTTCGCAGACGGAGATCGAAGAGGCGGAGGAAGTGCTGAATCCCGACGCGCTCACCATCGGATTCGCCCGGCGTTTCGCGACCTATAAGCGCGCGACCCTGATCTTCCGCGATCTGGGCCGCCTGCGCAAGCTGGTAACTGATGCCGAGAAGCCCGTGCAGTTCATCTTCGCCGGCAAAGCCCATCCGCACGATAACGAAGGCAAGGAATTGATCCGCACAATCGTCAATGTGGCGCGCGACCCGGACTTCCGCCATTCAATCGTCTTCTTGGAAAACTACGATATGAATGTCGCGCGTTACATGGTGCAGGGCGTCGATGTTTGGCTGAATAATCCGCGGCGCCCGAAAGAAGCGAGCGGGACCAGCGGCATGAAAGTCATTTACAACGGCGGGCTGAATTGCAGCATTCCCGATGGCTGGTGGGCGGAGGCTTATCGCGGCGATATCGGCTGGTCGATCGGGCACGGCGAGGAATACCGCGAAGACGAATGGGCGCATCAAGATTATGTCGAGAGCCAGGCGCTTTACAATTTGCTCGAGCAAGATGTTGTGCCGCTGTTTTACCGGCAGGCGCGCGATGGTTTGCCGCGCGAATGGATCCGCCGTGTCAAGCGCAGCATGAAAGAACTGGCGCCGCGTTTCAACACCCATCGGATGGTGCAGCAATATACGGAAGAGTTTTATATGCCGCGCTTTCGGGTGAGCCAGGCGATGCGCTCTTCAAACTTCGAGGGCGCCTGCGCCTTCGTCGATTGGCGGCGTCACCTGGACCGGGCTTGGAATGAGGTAGCCGTGCTCGATGTGGATATCAGCGATGGCGATGTCGAGATCGGCAGCGCAACGACAATCCACGCGCGCGTAGCGCTCGGCCAACTATGCCCGCGAGATGTTCGTGTGCAGCTTTACTTCGGCATGCTGGATGCCGCTGGCAACATTCGCGATGGCGAGTCGGTCAATATGCGAATCGAGGGCGAAAACGGCAACGGCGCCTATACCTACGCCGCCGACCACGTCTATCTGAAGACGGGCCACGTCGGTTTCTCGGTGCGCGTCTTGCCCTATCACGAGTATCTGCATACTTCGATCGTGCCGAATAAGATCGTCTGGGCTTGAGCGGGGGCGACCCAATGGCTCGCCCGTACCTTTCGTTTATGCAGGACGGGGTACAGTGGCGGCGCGCCGCGAATTGACCGAATGGGCAGCATCGACTAGAATACGCCCGAAGGCAACAATCGAGCGAAGACCGAATCCATGCAATATCATATCTGGACCCTCGGCTGTCAGATGAATGTGGCCGATTCACAATTGCTGGCATCCGAGTTGGAAAAACTGGGGCATAGCGCCGCCAATGGCAACGGCGATGACGCCGATATCATGATTGTGAACACCTGCGTCGTGCGCCAAAGCGCCGAGGACAAAGGCTTGGGGCGGCTTCAGATATTGAGCAAGATCAAGGAGGCGCAGCCGGAAAAGGTGATCGGCGTCATGGGCTGCATGGTCGGCGTGCGCGATCCGCTATGGATGCGGCAGCGCCTGCCCTTTGTCGATGTCTTTATGCCGCCATCGGATCCGTCTGCGATGGTCAGCTTCCTCAAGGAGCGCCAGGACGAAGCGGATGTTCTAACGATGGAGAACGAGGCGCGCGCGCGGCGAGACGCTTTGCAAGACGGCGAACTCATTCTGCCGCTGCATGAGCGCGGTCAACTGGTGAGCGCGCAGGTGCCCATCGTCTATGGCTGTTCGCACGCTTGTACCTTTTGCATCATCCCCTTCCGGCGTGGCGTCGAGCGCAGCCGGCGGGTGGGCGAGATCGTCGCTCATGTTCGCAGCCTGGCGCGGCAAGGCGTGAAGGAAGTGACGCTGCTCGGTCAGATCGTGGATCGCTACGGAATGGACATCGAGGACGGACCCGACCTGGCTGATTTGCTGCGCATCGTGCATCAAGTCGCCGAAGAAGCGGGCATTGAGCGCATTCGCTTTCTCACCAGCCATCCCAACTGGATGACGGACAAGCTGCTGCGGACGGTCGCTGAGCTTCCGCGCGTCATGCCGCATATTGAAGTCCCGATTCAAGCCGGCGCCGACGCGGTATTGGCGCGGATGCGGCGCGGCTACACCGCCGACCAATATCGCAAATTGGTGGCCAAGATACGCAAGATAATCCCGCAGGTCGCGATTCACACCGATATCATCGTCGGCTTCCCCGGTGAAACGCGGGCGCAGTTCATGGAGACCTACCGCATCCTGGAAGAGCTCAAGCTGGACAAGGCGCATCTGGCGCGTTACAGCCCGAGACCGCAAACAGTCAGCGCGCGGCGCATGGAAGACGATGTGCCGGACGCGGAGAAACGGGCGCGCCATAAAATGCTGGAAGACTTGCAGGCGCGCGTCGTGGCAGAGATCAACGCGCATTACCTGGGCAGCCAGGTGGAAGTCCTGGTCGAAGAGAAATATAAGGGCCGCTGGCGCGCGCGCACGCCGCAGAACAAGCTGGTCTTCTTTGAAGCCGAGGGTGATTGGAAGGGCAGGTTGACCAAGGTCGAAATCACCTGGACCGGTCCCTGGAGCATGCAAGCGCGCCTGCCGCAGGAAAAGCCGGCGGCCGATCCCCTGCTCGTGCTCGCTGGTTGATGACCGATCAAGTCGCCTGGATATCAAACCTGGAAAGCGGGCGACTAGATTGGTCGCGCCTGCAAGGCTTGTCCGCTACTAAAGCGAATCGGCGCCCGATTGGGTCTACCCCCCTCGGTCCCCCCATATCAATGGGGGGAAGGTTTCGCCGAGATCTGCATTCATTGACGAATCCTCTGGCAGAATCCCCGAGTCTGTTGAAGTTAGCTCCCCTCCCCGATGATTCGGGGAGGGGCCGGGGGAGGGGTAGACCCATTGGGCGGCAAGCAAAGCGCAGTACCGGACAAACCTTACAACTCGCCCCTTGGACGAGGGCGCTCATTTACAGCGCAGGCAATTGTCTCAACCTGTGCTTTCCCTTGGCCGTCGTCTGCCTCTGTCTGGCGGGCTGCAACCTTCAAGATCGGACGGCCGCAGCAAGCCGGCGCGAACCAACGGACCTGCCCTCCGGTCCGCCAACGATACAGATCGGATCGCCGAATGAAGGCGCCGAGTACGTCATTGGCGAAGAAATTCTCGTATCGGTGCTGGCCGCCGATAGCATCGGCGTCAATCGAGTACAGCTATTCGTCGACAATCAGATCGTGCGCACGGTGTCGTCCGAGTCGCTAGGGGGGGATTTGGCGATGCAGGCGATTCTCAATTATGTGCCGCAGCGCGCCGATCTGGGCACGGTCAATTTGCGGGCGGTGGCTTACCGCGGCGCCGTCGTCAGCGAGCCGGCCGAGATCACGGTTGTCGTGCGGGAATCGCATTCTCAGGTTGTCGCCACGCCTATCCAGCAATCGAATGTGCCCTTCATTCCCAACGACGGCGTCTGCCGCGCCTTGGTCAACGTCGGCTTGAATTTCCGCACCGGACCGAGCACCGGCTTCGAAATCATCACCGTGCTAGGCAGCGGCACTTTGGCGCCGATCACAGGCCGCAACAGCGCGCATAGCTGGTGGCGCTTGAATGTTGAAAATCGCGTGGGCTGGGTCAGTGGTGATTACACCACGGAATATGGAGATTGCGGTCGAGTGCCGGTCGTTGCGGGCTAAGGGCTTGGTCGGCAGAACGTATTCAACCCCCTCTCCGAAGGTCTATGTTTACGTGTCCCGCCGAGTCGCCGCCTCAAGGGTTGTCCGCTACTGCAGAAAGCCTGTCCTCCATACATTCTACCCCATCCCCGGCCCTTCCCCTGTGAACTAGGAGAGGGAGACTCGACGGCAGAATCGAGAAATCCGGGTGCCGAAATCGTCAAAATCCCTTGATACTGAGTGCGCTGCAACATTGCTCCCCCTTTCTTAGCTTGCTGGGGAAGGGGCTTGGTGGGATGGTGTGTAACCGGCGAGATAGCGTGGCCCAGTACCGGACAAGGCCTACACTCTTGCGTTTTGGCGGCCAACCGGACAGGCGGCGCCTACCCCGATTCCACAGGATTCGCGCCACAGATTTGTCGCCGACGGCGGGCGGCTGTGATAAAATCAGTACTGTGGATTCCTCGGGCGACGCATAGGCGAATAACATGGCTTTGGCGATAACGCGGATCATCGTGGTCACGCGAAATGTGCAGTTTGCCATTGATGTCAAGCGGGCGTTGGAAGCGCTGGGCGAATACAGCGTGACCACCGCCGCCGATGTTCGCAATGCGATCGAGCAGATCCGCGATCATCCGCAGCACCTGCTGTTATTGGACACGGCGGGCCTGTCGCTTGACCCGGCGCTGATGATCGATGTGGTTCGGTCTCGGCAGGAAAGAATCGCCATCGTTCTGGCGCCGGACAGCCTGGCGATGCGCGAACTCGCCCGCGACTATGGCGCGCAAGGCCTCGTGGATATTCCGGTGATGGCCCGGGATTTGATTCCGATTCTGAATGCCGCGCTTGAGGACTCCGAAGACGCGCTCCAGCAGACGCAGGAAACAGCCACCGTCGACGTCGGCGAGGACACAATCTACATCGAGTCCCTGGTTGATGACCTGCTCGAGGAAGACCTGGCGCTGAATTATACGCGCCGCCGCTTGCAAGCCTCTTATGAGCTGCTGAACCCGCGCAGCGATACGGTGGCGGCTGATAGTACCGTTCGAAGCGCGCATGAAGTGTTAGTTGAGCCCGACGACCAGGGCGACACGGTACGCTACCGCGTCGTCACAGTCAAAGACGAGGGTGCTAATACCGCCCGGCAAATGACGGAGGCGGATATCGACGAGACGCCTATTTCTGCCGGCGTCCGCAGCGAAACAGTGCGTGACCTGGCGAATGCGGTATCCGGTGAGGAAGGCGTATCCGCGGCGCCTGCGGAGGCGCCAGCGCCGGATGCTGAGGAGACCGTTCTTGATTACAGCGAGTCGTTTGAAAACATGCTGAGCGCGGTTCTGGATGAAAGCACACAGTTGGAAAACCTGACGCTGGAATCGCTGTTTGACACCACGCGCGAACTGCCCGGCGCGCTTGGCACCGGCGTTGTGCCCGCCTGGCTGCGCGAGACCGAGAAATTCATCCGTGAGCCGGGTTTCCTCTCCGAGATGGCGGAAAGCCTGCCCCCGCTGGAATCAGGGGCTGATGTTGGCGAGACGACCATCCCGTCGGAGGGCGCTGACCATGACTTGGCGATGGAGCCAATCCCCCCGCCCGCCGACGAAACCGAGAAGAGCAGCGCCCCGCCGGCCAGATCTGGTGACGAGCGCCCTGCAACCCCGGCCGCCGATCCGTCACGCGCGCCGCTGTGGAGCCGAAACGACGATCCGTTGTTGGCGCAGCTGGCGGTGACGATGACCCAGATGATGACCAACCTGACCGCGGACGCGACGGTCTTGACGCGCGACAATCAGATCGTCGCTTTTTCCGGCGAGATGCCGCTGGACAAGTTTCGCCATTTGCGCCGCGTGATCGCCGACGATTGGACGGCGGAGATTAGCCAATCGCGCATTCGCTTCGTCAAGCTGCCGGACAGTGGACTGGATTACATGCTCTATTCGCGCGCATCGGTCGCCGAGCATACCTTAACGATGGTCTTCGGCGGCGGGCGGCAACTGCGCGACATCCGGCGACAGGGCGATCACATGCTGCGGGCTTTGGACGCGGCCCCTAATGGCGAGCCACTGTCAGCAGCGATCGAAGAACCGGCCGCCCCAAGCGAGGCCGATTCGCGGCAGCCCTTCGCCTTCGTCTGGCTGGTGGACGATCCGGCGCGCTTGCTGCGGAAGCGCGTCGCCGAGCAAGTGGTTTTCTGGCTGGAGGTTCAACTTAACAGTTTGGACTGGAAGATTCATCAACTTGACGTGCATCATGATTTCATTTATTTGCGCGCCGATGTGCCGGGAAGCGCCTCGCCCGAAGCCTTGGTGCGCACGGTGATGGATCGCGCGCGCCAGATCGCCTGCTCGGAAGACCAGGCATTGCCGCGCGATCTATGGGCGGACGCCTACCTCGTGCTGCAGCCGGGACGCGATATGAGCGAACGGGAATTGCAGCGTTTCCTTCAGTTCGCTCGCGCCTGAGGCCAAGCAGCACGACGATTTGCCTGTCAGATTAGCTGGCAATCGGCTATACTCGCCCCCACAAATCTCAAACGACATTGTGCAGAGTATTCGCTATGGAAACTCGTCCCGTTCTATATTTGATTGATGGCCACGCGCTCGCTTATCGCAGTTATTTCGCCCTGCAGCGCGCCGGCTTCAACACATCAAGCGGCGAGAGCACCAGCGCCGTCTATGGCTTCAGCCGGACGTTGCTGGATGTCTACGAACATTATCAGCCCAAATACCTTGCGGTCACCTTCGACGAGGGCTTGAGCGCGCGCGAGGAGATTTACCCGGAGTACAAGGCGACGCGCGAGAGAATGCCGGACGACCTGCGCAGCCAATTGGACCGCATTCGCGAGTTGGTCGCCGCATTCAATATCCCGCAGTTGACCATGCCGAACATGGAAGCCGACGATGTGCTGGGCACGATCAGCCGGCAAGCGGTTGAAATGGGCTTGGACGTGCATATCGCCACCGGCGACCGTGACATTTTGCAGCTGTTGGGGCCGCATGTTCGCGTGCAATTGCCGCAGCGAGGCGAAGAGGACAAAGTCTGGGATGTGCCGGCCTTTCGCGAGAAATGGGGAATCGAGCCGAGCCAGCTGGTGGATCTAAAGGCTCTGGAAGGCGACACGTCCGATAATATCCCGGGCGTTGCCGGAGTCGGCAAGAAGACTGCCACCGAATTGCTGCAGCAGTATGGCGACCTGGAGACCATTTACGAGAATCTGGATGCGATCAAAACGAGACCTCGCAACCGCTTGATTGCAGGCCGCGACATGGCTTTCCTGAGTCGCGAACTGGCGACGATCATGCGCGACCTGGATATCGAGCTTGATCTGGAGTCTTGCGTCGGGGGCGACTTCGAGCTGAAGCCGGTCGACAATGTCTTCTCCGCGCTTGAATTCAGGTCGCTGCGCGAGCGCTTGCATAAGGTCTACGGCGGGCTGCATGGCGAACAGGTCGAAACCGGCATCGTCCAGGCGCACGAGGTGGTATCGACCATTATCGTGCGTGACGAGGCGCAGCTGAACGAGCTGGTCGCTGAACTGGACCGCGCCGAAATGATCGCCTTCGATACCGAGACGACCAGCGTTGACCAGATGTCGGCCGAGCTGGTCGGGATTGCCCTGGCGGTCGACAGCGAGCGCGGTTTTTATGTGCCGGTGGGGCACCGCGTCGCAGGTGAAAATGGTCAAAGCGATATGTTCGCCCAACCGGTTGGCGATCAGCTGCCGCTGGCTACGGTGGTCGATGCCTTGCGCGGTCCGCTGGAGAACGCGGACATCCCCAAGACGGCGCATAACGCGGTTTACGATCTGATGGTCTTGCGGCGCTACGGCATTGAGGTGGCGCCGATTACATTTGACACGATGATCGCCGAATGGGTGAACAACCCGATCAGCAAATTCCTCGGCTTGAAAGGCTTGGTGGCGCAGACGCTCGATGTGCAGATGACGGAAATCTCTGAGCTCCTGGGCAAAGGCAAGCAGCAGAAATCAATGGCAATGGTCGAAATCGACGAAGCCGCTCCCTATGCGGCGGCTGACGCGACAATGACCCTGCGCCTGGTCGAGCCGCTGACCGATCAATTGCGGGAAGCCGATCTCGACTCGCTTTATTCTTCGCTGGAGGCGCCGCTGATACCGATTATCAGCCGCATGCAGTACAAGGGCGTCACGCTGGACGTGGACTTTCTGGGCGAGATGAGCGGGCGCTTGAAGTCCGAGATCGCTACGTTGGACGCGTCGATTACGGAAGCCGGCGGCATTGGCAAGTTCAATATCGGCAGCCCGAAGCAGTTGAATCGCGTTCTCTTTGAACAGTTGAATCTGCCGACCGAAGGATTGAAGAAGACCAAGCTCGGTTTTTCGACCGACGCCGCCACCCTTGATGCGCTGAAGGACGAGCACCCGATTATCAATATGATTGTCAACTATCGCGAATTGTCCAAGCTCAAGAGCACCTATGTCGACGCCCTGCCGACGCTGGTCAATGCCGGCACCGGGCGCGTCCACACGAGTTACAATCAAGCGGGCTCGGCGACAGGCCGATTCAGCAGCAATAATCCCAACTTACAGAATATCCCGGTTCGCACCGAGCAGGGGCGGGAAGTGCGGCGAGCCTTCATCGCGCCGGAAGGCTACGTCTTGCTGGCGGTCGATTACAGCCAGATCGAGTTGCGCGTCATGGCGCATATCAGCGAAGACGAAACACTGATCGACGCCTTTCATCGGGAGCTGGATATTCATCAGGCGACGGCGGCGACCGTCAACGGGATTGAGCCGGAAGAGGTCACTTACGAGCAGCGCAGCTTCGCCAAGCGCGTTAATTTCGGCTTGATGTACGGCATGGGCGCCTTCCGCCTGGCGCGTGACAGCGATCTGACGCTGGCGGAGGCGGAAGAATTCATCTCGACCTATTTTGAACGCATGCCCGGGGTCAAGGAATATATTGACCGGACCAAAGCCTTCGTCTGGGCGAATGGCTATACCGAGACGCTCTACGGGCGGCGGCGGATTTATCCGGCGATTCGGGCGAATGGCAATCGACGCAGCACGGCCGCAGAAGAGCGCGCCGCCATCAATATGCCGATACAGGGCACAGCCGCGGATATTCTAAAGCAGTCGATGATTGACCTGGACGGGCGATTGGCGCAGACGAATTATGACGCGGCGATGATCTTGCAGGTGCACGATGAGCTGGTTCTGGAAGTGAAAGAAGAGCAACTCGAAGCGGTGACGGCGCTGGTGGTGGAGACGATGGAAGCGGCCCTGCCCGATGGAAAACCCTTGCGCGTTCCCTTGCGCGCCAATGCCAGCTTCGGCCCCAACTGGCGCGATATGGATGACATCATTTAGTTCGACTTTCGGCATGTGTTATACTTGCTGTCCCTATCTGTTTTAGAGACGTCTGTGAAAGATTCGGTACCCGGATGAAGCACTTTCTGGAACTTGCCAGCGTCCCGACCAGCGAGCTTCACGAGCTGCTTGCGCTTGCGCTTCGCTTGAAAGCGGAATGGAAGGCGGGCGGGAATAAGCCGGTTCTGCCGGGCAAGACGCTCGGCATGATCTTCTTGAAGCCGTCGCTGCGGACGCGCGTTTCCTTTGAGATGGCGATGAAGCATTTGGGCGGCGGCGCCATCATGTTGGGGCCGCAGGAGATCGGCTTGGGCGTGCGCGAGAGCATCCCGGATGTGGCGCGCGTGCTTTCCGGCTATGTCGATGGCATCATGGCGCGCGTTTTCGATCATGCCGATGTCGTTCAACTGGCCGAATACGCGACGGTGCCGGTGATCAATGGGTTGAGCGATGGCTACCACCCCTGTCAGGCGCTGGGCGACATGCTGACGATTCATGAGCACTTCGGCGCCCTGGAGGGCTTGCGACTGGCTTTCGTCGGCGATGGCAATAATGTGGCGGCGTCGGTGGCGCTGGCTTGCGCCCACTTCGGCGTCAGCTTCAGCATCGCGACGCCGGAAGGCTATGAAATGCAGCGACCGGTGCGCGAACAGGCTTATGACATCGCCGGACGCAACGGGTCGGCGCTGGAAATGTGCACGCGCCCGCAGGTCGCCGTGGCTGAGGCCGATGTGGTATACACCGATACCTGGGTAAGCATGGGCCAGGAAGCGGAAGCGGCCGAGCGCGCGGGCGAATTCGGCGCGTATCAGGTGAACGACGAACTGCTGCGGCAGGCGAACTCAAATGCCATCGTCATGCACTGCTTGCCCGCTCACCGCGGCGATGAGATCACCGACGCGGTCATGGATGGTCCCCGGTCTCGCGTTTTCCAACAGGCGGAAAACCGCATGCACGCGCAAAAGGCGATCCTCGCGCATCTGCTGGCTTAGCAGGCGCCTGAGCGCGGCGGCGGGCGTCTGGGCCCCCATCCGCCGCCACTTGCCGTAGTGCAGTGTCTACGCGCACCTCACAAGGCGGGTAGGGGAGTTGAACCCATCGGGATGCAGATGATTCTTGGTGGACGGCGGCATACTGGCGCGCATATCTATAATTGAAGCAACAGCATCACAGGTGATCCGATGGCCACCCCTGGATTCTGCGCTGGGAATTCATCGGCGCTATCGTGTAATAGATGATAGAATATGGTAGCTTGGCACATATCAATGGGTTAATACAAGTTACTAAACTATCGGCGGCTGTGCCAAAGTACGCCGATTGCCGGCTTGCGGAAGGTCAGCTGTGGAACAAATCCTCTTAATCCTGGAAAGTATCGAATTGCGGGATATCGTTGATATCGCCATCGTTACGACTCTGTTCTACAGCATCACCTTTATGTTCCGCGGCACACAGGCGGTGGCGCTCTTTCGCGGCATCGCACTGGTGGTGATTGGCTTGATTTCGGTCGCGGCTTTGTTTCGGCTGGAAGCCTTAAGCTGGCTGCTCGCCAATAGTTTGACCGCGCTGGTGATCGCCATCCCGGTGATCTTTCAGCCGGAGATTCGGCGCGTGCTGGAACGATTGGGGCGCGGCGCTTTTCTGGGGATGCGCCTGGCGCCAGAGGCTGTGCGCGTGTCGGTGATCGACGCGATCTGCGCTGCCTCGGACAAGCTATCCGATCGACGGCACGGCGCGCTGATCGTGCTGCAGCGCAACAGCAGCTTGCAAGAATACATTCGCACCGGCATCGCGTTGGACAGCGTGGTGACAGCCGACTTGCTGGCGACGCTTTTCTGGCCGCGCACGGAGCTGCATGATGGCGCCGTCATCATCGACAACAGCGGGCGCATCGCCTCCGCTTCCAGCGTCTTGCCGATTACAGCCAGCCGCAACTTGCCGAACCCGAACCTGGGTACGCGTCATCGGGCGGCGGTGGGCATCAGCGAAGTCGGTGATGCTCTCTGCGTGATCGTGTCGGAAGAAACGGGCAAAATATCGGTGACCAATGGCGGGCGCATGATCCTTGATTTGGATGCACAGCGGCTGCGGCTGATTCTCAGCGCCTATTATGGACCGGCGGATGCGGCGGCGCTGTCGATGCGGGGCCGGCTGCGCGAGCTGGCTGGCGATCTTCGGCTCCGTGTTCAGACGCGCAGTGGACAGCAGGCGCAGCCATGATTCGGCGTTTCGCAAAATCGGACATGGCGGGCAATTTGCTTTGGCTGGCGGTTTCTTTGCTTTTGGCTTCCGGCATTTGGTACATTGCCGTGACATCGGCCGATCCCATCGGCAAGAAGAGCTTTCGCAGCATACCGGTGCAGATCGTTCCCAGCCAAACGGCGGAGATGACGAACAGTCGCCTTCGTACCGTTACTGTGACGATCCAGGGCTTGCAAACGACGATCTCAGACAAGCGGTCTGATGACATCGTGGTCCGCGCCGACCTTTCTCGCTTGGGACCGGGCACACACACGGTTCCCCTGGAAGTGACCGTGAGACAACCCGATACCGATTCGTTGCGTCGGCTCGTCAAACTCGTGCAGCCGTCGCAGATCATCGTTGACTTGGAGCCGCTGGAATCGCATGAGAAGAAGATCGTCATCGAATTGCTGGAGGCGCCGCCGATTGGCTTTCGACATGACGAACCGGCGCCGAACGTCACAGAAGTACTGGTGAGCGGGGCGGCCAGCCGGGTCGGGCAGGTGGTTGCCGTGCGCGGACACCTTGACCTGTCCGCAAGTCGCAATCCGATCGAAGTCGACCTCCGTTTGCAAGCGATTGACGCCGACGGCAATCGCATTGACGATGTCCAGTTGGATCCGCAAACGGCGACGGTCTCGGTCAATATCGCTCGACGCGATGACATCCGTCAGATCGCGGTTCGCCCGAATGTCTTGCTCGATACCTTGCCCGACGGTTTCACCTTGAAGAACCAGAGTTATGATCCGGAGTCTATATTTGTCAGCGGCGCGCCGGAGCAATTGGCCCAGATTTCGGATACGATTTTTACCGAGCCAATCAGCCTGGTGGATCGTCAGGAAGGCTTTGTCACAACGGCGCCGGTGCATTTGCCCGGCGATGACCTGTTCGTGATGAGTGGCGACAATAATGTAACGGTGTCTATAGAAATCATACCAATCATTGACTCGCGCCAGATCGACGATATTCAGGTCGCACATATTGGATTGGACGGCGAATATTCGGTGTCAATCGTGCCGAAGGCAGTTTCCGCGATAGTCACAGGACCGGTGGTCACGGTCGACGCGCTGACGGTCGAGAATATCCAGGTTGTTGTCGACTTGCACGGTCTTGCGCCGGGCGTTTATGACCAGGAACCATCCATCTCCATCAATCAGGGTGAATTAAGCGAAGAGAATGTTTCGCTTTTGCCGGATGTGGTCAATGTCGAGATAAGCTCGCCGCAGGACGAAACCGAAGGCGCTGAGGCCTCATCGGGCTCATAGCCAATAAGCGCGCGACAAAGTCATCATCGCAACTCTGTAGCAATGGCGCTTTGCCGAGCGTGTAAGGCACTTTCATATTGGCGCGGCAGTCGCGCTTTCCCTATCAAATCATTCGACCGGCAACTACAATGCTCGTCCAGACTGATCGTCAGCGGCGAGGCAAATCGCAGGCATGTCGCGCAAACCATTTGTCGCTCTCGTAGGGCGTCCAAACGTCGGCAAGAGCACGCTGTTCAACCGACTCGTTGGCGAACGCGTCGCGGTCACGCATGATATACCCGGCACGACGCGCGATCGCTTGCATGGCGAGTCGTTTTGGAATGGACTGACTTTCCAGGTCATTGATACTGGCGGCATTGAAGTTTATCAGCCGGCGGGCGCTCGCGACGATTCGCCCCTGGCGGAGGGGAGTAAAGACTTCGTCAAGGAGATCATCGATCAAGCGATGATCGCGATCGCGGACGCGGATGTCATCATTCTGGTGGTCGACGCGCAGTATGGCGTCACGGCGGCGGATGAAGCGATCGCGGAGATCTTGCGGCGGTCTGACAAGCCGATTCTGGTGGCCGCCAACAAGGTGGACGACAATCGGCATGAGGATGAAGTCTACGATTTCTACAGCCTGGGCTTGGACAACGTGATCGGCATCAGCGCCATTCACGGTTTGGGCGTCGGAGAATTGCTGGATGAATTGGTGACGACCTTCGGCGCTCTGGACGCTGAAGTCTGGGACGATGAAGACGACGATCACTTGAAGATCGCCATTGTCGGGCGCCCAAATGCCGGCAAGAGCACGCTGCTCAACAAGTTAATTGGCGAAGACCGCGCGATTGTAAGCGCCGTAGCTGGCACGACGCGAGACGCCATCGACACGGATATCAGCTATTTCGGCGAAAGAGTTACATTGATCGATACAGCTGGCATCCGCCGCCGGGGCCGCATTGAAGCGGGTGTGGAGCGGTTTAGCGTCATCAGGGCGATGAAGGCGATTGGGCGCGCCGATGTGGCGCTGCTGGTTGTTGACGCGGGCCTGGGCGTGACCGAGCAAGACGAGCACATCGCCGGTTATATTGTCGACGAATACAAGAGCCTGGTGATCGTGGTTAACAAGTGGGACAAGGTCGAGAAAGACGCCCACACGATGAACGCTTTCAGCGACAATATCCGCGATCGGCTGCATTTCGTTCGCTACGCGCCGATTGTTTTTATCAGCGCTTTGGATGGGCAGCGGATCCACCAGGTTCTGGAAGTGGCTTATCGCGTTTGGGAGGCGCGCTTCTTACGCATGCCGACATCCGATGTCAACCGGCTCATGCGCGAGGCGATTGAAAAACATCCGCCGCACGCGAAAGGGACGAAGCGGCTCAAATTCTTGTACGCGGCGCAAGTGCGTACCGACCCGCCCCTAATCTTGTTTCACGTCAATGATCCTTCACAGGTGCATTTCACCTACAAACGATATTTGGAGAACCAATTCCGCGAAGCCTACGAATTTGAAGGCACGCCGATTCGCTTGAGTTTCCGCGCGCGGGAGAGCAGGCCCGCTCGTACCGGCGATGAAAGCCGGGCGATCGAGTGACTGCGCGATGTTCTTGCTCGACAGCATTCTCGAATCAATTCTGACGACAATATCTATTGCGGTGGCTTTCGCTCAATCTTATAATCGGACCTGCTGTCAGTCGCGCTGATTCATGACCCTGTGTTCAAGCTGGTGGCGCCGGAGGAACGACTATGTTTGGCAGCCATACCGGTGTATTGCCGCGCCCAAAACTGAAGACGCCGGGCTTGCTGGTGGAGCTGGTTAGCACGGCTGTCTTCATCATTGCCGTTACCGTGCTCTTTGATCTCGCGATCCCGCGGTCGCTGGTTGACGGGCATAGCATGGAGCCGACATTTTATGGCAATGATCGCTTGGTTGTAAGCCGGGTGCACTATTTGCTTGGGCAGCCGCAACGGGGCGATATTCTCGTCTTTAATTCGCTGAGGGAGAGCGAATTGGCGCGTGGCGTCATGCTTATCAAGCGCGTCATTGGCGCCCCAGGCGACACCGTTGAAATCCGCGATCGAATTCTCCATATCAACGGTGAAGCGCTTGATGAGCACTACATCAAGGATGAACTATGTCGCAGAAGGTGTCATAATCAGACTTGGGAGCTGGGAGCGAATGAGTATTTCATGATGGGAGACAATCGCAACAACAGCAATGATTCTCGCTCATTTGGCCCGGTGCCGTTGCCGAGCATCGTTGGCCGGGTCATCCTGCGCTATTGGCCCTTGGATTCGATCGGTATTATCCCGAGTTAGGGCGGCGCGATGAACGATGCCAAATCGAAGGGTTACGCCTGCCCGCGCTGCACGGTAGGGCGCTGTTCGCCGCGGAAGACGACCTTCGCCGAGGTTTACCACGGGCATCTGCTGAGCGTTCCCAATGTGAGCGCCTTTGTCTGTGATGTTTGCCACTTTGCGGAGTTCGACCCGGAAACGTTGGAAGCGCTCTGGGTAGACCTCTATGGCGAAGCGCCGCAAGATGATTTCCAATCCGTCGCCGGGCAGCGCCGCGATTCGACTTATGGCGAAGGATCGAACTAAGGTCCCGCGAGAAGATTCACTCGATTTTCAGGAAGAAGCAGGCTTGATGAACGCTGAACGGGAACTTCGCGAATTGATTTGCCGCGTCGGGCGCCTGATGTACCAGCAAGGCTATGTCGATGGAACGGCCGGCAATATCAGCGCGCGCCTGAATGACGGCCGCATAATTGTTAGTCCCAGTGGCTTGGCCACCGGTTTCCTGGCGCCGGAGCAGCTGATTGCCGTCAATCTGGCGGGCGAGCGAGTGGATGAGCCGACAGAGGCAAACGCGGCGCTGCGACCCACCTCCGAGAGCTCAATGCATCTTGAATGCTATCGGCAGCGAGATGATGTCATGGCGGTCGTGCACGCCCATCCACCTACTGCCGTCGCCTTGACGCTTGTCGGCTTCGACTTTCAACAATGCCTGATTCCGGAAATGGTTGTGCTGCTGGGCTTGGTGCCAACCGCGCCCTATTCAACGCCGTCAAGCAAAGAAAATCGCGACGCCATCACCAATCTGATCAGGGAGCACGACGCCATTATGCTATCCAATCACGGCTCGCTGACGGTGGCGAAATCGCTGTGGGACGCTTACCTGATGCTGGAATCGCTTGAGCACAACGCCGGGATCATCCATCGCGCCCTGCAGCTGAGCGGCGATTTGAAGGCGATCCCGGCCGACCAAATTGAGAAGCTGGTCGACTATCGCGAGCAGTTTGGATTGCTTCGCCCGGGCGACCGCGCGCGCTTTGCCCGCATTATTGGGCGCCAGGGAATCAAATCTTGACTTCGCTCGCCATACGATGTATTCTGCGCTGGCTGGATGGCCCCTTCGTCTAGCGGCCTAGGATGCCACCCTTTCAAGGTGGAGA
>WTGC01000063.1 GCA_011523705.1 Chloroflexota bacterium
GTCGGCGTTTTCAACAAAGCCCTCAAATTGAGACATGCGCGCGATCATCGCCGAGATCGGGTCGCCCGGCGCCAAACGCGGGATAATGAAGATCAGGGTCGCCGCCACCCATATCGTCAAAAAGAACACTGCCAGTCGGCGCAGCAGATAATTGAGTGAAAAACTTCCCATATCAGCGCCCTTCTCTACGAAGCGTTCTTCGCTGTGTCATTGACGTAAAGCAAAAATATAACGTTGATATTAAAAATGATCTCATTCTCTTGACGGTAGTTTGAAACATTGCCTCAGCACCGGATTGCATGCTTCAGCGAGGCGGGGTCCCCGCCGGCAATCGCTAGCGGAGAACCCCAAACGGAATCAAATCCTTACATGCCAGCCTTGCGCAGTTCGGAGATGATCTGATGCGTCGAATGCCACCAGGTGGCCGGATGGTTGAAGTTGTTATCAGACGTGGGCCAGCCTTCCCAGTAGGTGCTGTTGAAGGGGATCAGCTTAGTCGCCTGATTCAGCGGCAGGATCGGCAGGTCTTCATAGAAGTACTGGTACGCTTCCAAGACCAGCGGAATGACCTCCGGATCGCCCAGCGGGAGCGAACCGATTTGCGCAACAACCTCGCTGTAAGCCTCGTTGTTCATTCCGGACCAGCGGGCATGGTTATTGCCCGAGGAGCGCTCGCCTATCGGCACATAGTGACGGGACGTGTAGCGATCGAGCGAAGCCCAGGGCTCGTTGACCGAACCGCAAGCGTCCCAGTCTGTCGTGGCTTCGTAGTTGCCAAAGCGCTTGTTGTCGTCCCAGGTCGGGCCGGCGATGACAGCGGCGCTGGCGTTGACGCCAAAGGCGCGCAGCTGCTCAACCAGAACCGAAGTGATACGACGCTTCTCGATGAAGCCTTCGTGCACCTGAATCGCCAGGCTCAAGACTTGGCCATCGGCGTTCTGCCACAAGCCGTCGCCGCCGCGCGAGTAGCCGTTCGCCGTCAGCAATTCTTCCGCCGCCATGTGATTCGAGGTCGAGCTGAGACCCATGCCGGCGTCTTCAATCGCATCGATGAAGGGGAACATCGCGCCATACTCTACGAACATCGTGCGCGAAGGAATGGTGACGCCTTCGTAAGCGACTTCAATGATGTTGTCGCGGTCGACGATGTGGTTGATCGCCCAGCGCATATCGGGGTTGTCCCAAGGTTCAACATCGGTCTGGAAGGTGAGCTGCCGCGGGCAGGGATCCAACCAAACGTAGGGCATGCCATCGACCCAGGCGAAAATGTTGTCGTTCTGCGCCTGCATCGCTTCAAAGGCGCCCAGGGTGACGTCCATGATGCTGTCAACTTCATTGTTGACGGCCAGCGTGGTGCGGATCTGGTCGTTGCCGGTGATGATCCAGATCAGACGCTTCGGTTCCGGCATGCTCAAGGCGCCAGTCGCAGCGCCCCACCAGTCATCGTTGCGGTCGTAGATCCAGTTGGTCTCATCGGCATGGGTCAGCGTGTAGGGACCGGAGCCAACAGGCGGGTAGTTCTTGAAGGTGAAGGGATCTTGGTCCGCCCAAACGTGCTCGGGCATGATCAGAATGTTACCGCCGATCTTGACCGTCAGGAAGTCCAGCTGGAAGCGCGGGTTCGGCGCATTCAAGTTGAACTGAATCGTCGTGGCATCGACCGCTTCCACGCTGTCAACCCAGGTCTGGACGTTGCCGGCGCGCCAGAGGCCCGCGTTTTCCGGGTTCCCCAGCATCTCAAAGGTGAAGACGACATCGTCCGAATCCAGCGCTTCGCCATCCGACCATGCCGCGCCTTCGCGCAGGTTCAAGGTCCAGACATCGAGCGAATCATTGCTGGAAGCGCTCTCGCCCAACCAGGGGATGATCTCGCCGGTTTCGTAGTTCAAAATGAACAAAGGCTGGAAAACGGCTTGACCCAAACCACCGTTGCTGAGGTTGTTCGGCACGTAGGGATTGTAGTTGTCAAAGGCGGGCTGGGGACCAACTCGACCGTCGCGGTCGAAGATCGCGGTGTCTTCACGCGCGACATCTTGCGCCATAGCCGTGAAGCTAAAGGACGCCACCATGACGGCGAGAAGAACGAAAAGTACGGTTCTTGCTTTCATGCGTTGTACTCCTACAACTATTGAATAGGGTTTGCGTTCGCCAACTCCGGAATCGGTTTGTCATCCAGTCATACTCGCCAACTGGATGACGGGCGCGTCGGCGGCGCCCAGGATTTTCAAGGCTCCTGTCGTTCAATGCCTTTCGATAGCGCCTCCTCTCCCTAAGTCTCGACAACCGTATCGACGCCAACAACTGGCGCCGCTGTTGATGATCGAATGCGCAGTTGCGTCGGCACGGCATAGCTGCGAGACGCCGTACCGCCGCCGTCCAGCCGCTCCAACAGCATCTGCGAAGCCACCTTGCCCAATTCGTAGGCGTCCTGCGACGCAGTTGTCAGCGGCACGCCGATATGAGAAGCCATGCTGATGTCGTCAAAGCCGACAACCGAAACATCGTCGGGCACGGCGTAACCCATATTTCTCAAGGCGTTTATCGCGATGATGGCGAGGATGTCGTTGATGCAGACGAGCGCCGTCGGCATCGGACCCGCGGCATCGGTGAATCTTTCAACCTGCTGAATGACGTGACGGCTCTGGGCGCCAACCAAGCTGTAGATGTCGGTCTCGTGAAACTCATGACGCTCAGGCGGGCTAATTCGCCAGGGCTCAAGGGCGAAGATGCCATGCTCATGGAGTGCGGTCATATAGCCGCGCAGCCGTTCGTTGACCGGATGCAGGTCATCAATACTCGGCATCAGGGGCACAATGCGCCGATGCCCCAACTCAATCAGATGACTTACAAGCTGATAGGCGCCGCCAAAATTGTCGCTCGAAACATAATCGGCGCTGATCGATTCAATGGGACGGTCCATGAAAACGATGGGAATCGCCCTGCGCTCGTACTCGCCGAGGATAGCCATTGTATCTTCAGTCGGTACCGCATTCGCCCAGAGCATCAGCCCGGCGACTTCATCATCCAACAGCTGCCGCAGTATCCGCGCCTCGTCATCCCGATCACGCGAATTGCTGAATATCACCTGGTAACCAGCCGAACGCAGCTCAGTCTGCGCGCTGCTGAGGATGTTGGTATGGATTTCGTTATGGAAGCTGCAAGTGAGGTAGCCAATGGTGCGATTGGCGGCTCGCTCCTGGGGCTGATACACGACGAAGGTGCCGCGGCCGGCGGTGCGCTTGATCAAGCCTTCCACTTCAAGCCGCTGCGTGGCGACGCGCACAGTCGTCCGGCTGATATCGAGATGGCGCGCCAACTGCATCTCGGTGGGGATGCGCTCTCCGAATTGCCACCGACCCGAAACGATCAGCCGGCGCAACTGGTTATGCAATTGCACATGCAGCGAAATGTAGCTGTTATGGTCGAGGCGAATCTTGTCGAGTTTTTCCGGCATAAACTCTGGCGCAAGCTGAATAAGATTTTTGTATTGTACATAAATGTATGTACAATACGCGAATGTATCACGGGCATTGGCGCAATGCAATAGTTGAATTTGCACGGCTTTCCGGCTTTCTGGCGCCGACAGCAAAATATCACGCGCCCAATCCGACTTGCTCTGTGATACGATACCATTCGCTCGCCAAAACGATCGGGACCGAGCCTTTCGTTTTGGCGGCCGAAAACGGACTCGCAGAAGACAGAAAAAGAAAAAAGCTGTGGAAGCCAATCGCAACCAAACCGGCTGCCTCAAGACGACGCTTATCCTGGTCGGCGTCGCTGTCATATTCATCACCGGCATCATACTCGTCGGAGACCTCAAATGCGCCTATGATGTCGAAGATTGGTGGATGCCGCTTTACCCCAAGGGCGAGACGGTGGACGTGCAGTACGATTTCTTGCGTCCCCGCGCCTGGGGCATAACGACCTGGATCATGACCACAAGAGATGATGTCGATACGGTGAAGCAATTCTATCGAGATACGCGCTTGGAAACGCTCAAGAACAAGACGAAAGGGATTGCCGCTGGCGATTCCCGTGTGCTTACGCTGGAAGACGGCATAGCATCCGCGCGCGATCATAATGATTCGATTCCGCAGGCGCAGGAAACCGAAAAATCGCAGGCGCTGGCGCGGCTCAAGATCCTTGAGAAACGATTGGAAGATGGCCACCGCAGCCAAATAATCTTATACAGCGCTTGCGGCCTCTAGCTGACGCGCCAGAAGATAGCCATGAAAATCGCCGCCTTTCCCAAATGCTACCTTGAAGACATCGCGGGCAAACGCACAATGTCCGTCTTCGACTGGATCGACATGGCGCGCGCCCTCGACGCCGACGGCTTGGAAATGTACGAAGGCTTCCTCACCAGCCTGGATGACGACTACGTCTTGAGCGTACGCGATGCCATTGCCGAGGCCGACTTCGCGATGCCGATGCTTTGCTGCTCACCCAACTTCACCCACCCCGACCCCGACGAGCGGAAGCGCGCGGTTGAGCATGAGGCGAAGATGATCCGCGCCACCAAACTGCTCGGCGGCGCCGGCGCTGTCTGCCGCGTCCTGAGCGGCCAGCGCTATCCCGACGTGAACCGCGAGCAGGGCATCGAGTGGGTCGTCGAATGCATTGAGCAGGTGCTGCCGGTCGCGCGCGAAGAGGGCATCATCCTGGGACTCGAGAATCACTATAAAGACGGCTTCTGGCGCTATCCCGAATTCGCCCAAAAGATGGACGTCTTCCTAGAATTGCTGGAAGCCATTCCCGAGCGTGAATTCTTCGGCGTGCAATACGACCCCTCCAACGCCATCGTCGCCGGCGATGATCCAGTCGAGCTGCTGCGGGCGGTTGCGCCGCGCGTCGTCAGCATGCACGCCAGCGATCGCTATCTCAGCGAAGGCTATTCGCTCGACGATCTGCGCGCGAACGATGGTGAGATCGGTTATGTAGACGCGTTGCAGCACGGCGTGACCGGCCGGGGCATGAATGACTATGATTCGATATTCCAGATCCTGCGCGATGTCGGTTATGACGGCTGGGTCAGTATCGAAGACGGCATGAATGGCATGGAGGAGATGCAAGCCTCGCTCGAATTCCTGCATCGCATGCGCGACAAATACTTTCCCGACGAAGCCGAACTGTAGGGGCGAGGCGGTGACTCGCCCATCGCAAAATCGAAAATCCTGTACGGGCGACCGAAGGTTATTGTCGGCGGTCAGTGCCTACGCGACCTACGCTACCCGGTGGCTCGCCCTCAAAACGGCAAGGACAACATAATGGACGCTCTCATCAAATACGGACGCGAAGACAAAAATGTCGAATTGCGCGATATCCCACAGCCGCCCGACCCAGCCCCGGGCGATGTCGTCGTAGAAGTGCGCGCGGCCGGCGTCTGCGGCAGCGACATCCACATGTGGCGCGATCACCAAAGCTGGGCGATCACACTGCCGCTGGTTTTGGGTCATGAATTCTGTGGCACTATCGCCGCCGTCGGCGCAGGCGTGGAGCACTTCAAAGTCGGCGATCGCGTCGCTGTCGAGACGGCGGCTGAAGTCTGCGGCAGCTGCTCCTATTGCCATTCCGGCGATTACAATCAGTGCCCGCATCGGCTCGGTTATGGCGCGCTCATCGACGGCGCCTTCACCCAATTCGTGACCGCGCGTCAGGCGATCTTGCATCACATTCCGGATAATGTGTCCTTCGAGCAAGCCTCGCTGACCGAGCCGATCTGCGTCGCCTACAACGCCCTGGTGGAGAAGACGCCGGTCGTACGCCCCGGCGATACTGTCGTCATCCAGGGTCCCGGTCCCATCGGCATGATGGCGCTCTTCATGGCCAAGCTGCGCGGCGCCGGCGAGATCATCATGCTCGGCACCAATGTCGACCAGCAGCGCCTATCCGTCGCCGCCGACATCGGCGCGACCCAAACGCTCAATATCGACGAAGACGACCCGCTGGAACTTGTACGCTCGCTGGGCGATGGCTATGGCGCCGACCTGATCGTCGACTGCAGCGGCGCCAGCATCGCCCTGAAATCGGCCATGGAAATGGTCCGCCCCAATGGCATCATCACCAAAATCGGCTGGGGACCGCAGCCCATGGACTTCAACCTGGATCTGTTGGTGCAAAAAGCGGTCACGCTGCAAGGTTGCTTCAGCCACTTGTACGATACTTGGGAGCGGGCCCTGGCGCTGCTCTCCAGCGGCCAGATCGACCTCACGCCCATCATCGGCGGCGTCTACGGGCTCGGCGACTGGGAAGAGGCCTTCGAAGAAATGGAAGCCGGGGTCAATGTGAAGTCGGTTCTGCTGCCGGTTTAGGTTTGTACTATCCACCGACCAAAGATTCTCCAAGCCAGCGGCAATCCGTCAGAAGGCTTGGGGGACTTGCGTCGCCGCACAATGGCGACCCTTGAAGAAGAATGCGGGATAAGAGATTTATCGAAGACACGCCTTGATACTTCGCCCGAATACCAAGGTCACGGTGGTACAATCAAGGCTGATGTATCAAAGGCGCGTTGGAGAAAACGGCAAGTTTGCTATCTCAGAAACTGCTGAAGGACGGGGAGTAACTTGGACGCAATAATTGATCTGTTTTCACAGAATTCCTACGGACTGTTAAAGTCAACTGGCTTCAAAGTTGTAAACATTATTTTTCGTGTTGTGCGCTGGCAGGCAACATGGCGAATGTCCTGTTCGCCCACGGTACCATTGACTGCGAGAGAAAGACGGCAGTTCAACTTACTGCAATCGGTAGGTCGATTTGATCCCGTGTATAGCGCCTGGTGTCAGTGCAGGCAAGCCGAGAATACCGACTTATATCGTCGTAACCGCAAGACACAACTGAAGCCAGATTCGTATTGCCAGTTTCTCATTGAGCATGTTAGAGAACCTGCCTTCGCCCGAATATTGGCAAACAAGGAGCGCGTTGACCTTGCCGCTTGGGCGAAGGCCAATAAGAAGAAGTGGAAAAAATCATTTGCCCAAATACGCAAATATGAAAAACTTGTACGTAATGTAGAGACGGTCGAAGACATAGAGTTTATTGATGGGAAAAACCTCATTGCATGGCAAACGGCAATTTCATATGGTTATAGAGAAATGCTGTCACCGGCTGAAGTCGTAAACTTATATGTTGGCTATCTCAAACGGCTAGAGGCCAGGAACGCCCTGCCCGAAGGGGAAATGTGGATAAACAACCGTTTCGTGCCAGAGCTACATGAGTTTTATCGATGGAAGAAGATGTGGGGCGAGCCTTTACAAAGCCCATACTTGTACTTCTACGATCGCAAGACTGAAAATTGGCTTCATGATTGCGTCGCGTGACACGCCAGGTCTATCCACACATCAGATACCAAGTAAATCTTCGAAACTGAAATTGCTACGCTCAAGCAGATTCGCAAGTACGTGATCTTACCGAGACTCGAAATCTTAAACCTGCCATATGTAAGCAACAAATCAGGAAAGGTAAACGCTAATCAGGCTCGCACAAGGCCTCATGTTTGCGCTGAGCGCTCCCCCTCCCTGATGCTTCGGGGAGGGGGCCGGGGGGAGGGGTAGAAAATGGACGCCAAAATCCAAATCTCAATTGATGTCATCAACCTTGACGAAGCGCTCGACCTGGCCAGCGCCTCGGTCAATGCCGGCGTCGACTGGCTCGAAGTCGGCACGCCGCTGCTGCTCGCCGAAGGCCTGCACGCCGTGCGCGCCTTCCGCTCCGCCTTCCCCGACACGCCCATCATCGTCGACCTCAAAACGATGGACGGCGCCGGGCTGGAAGCCGAGATGATGTTCAAAGCCGGCGGCGATATGGTCGTCGTCATGGGGCAAGCGCACGACGCCAGCATCATCGAGCAGGTCAAAATGGCGGCGCACTATGGCAAGCAAGTGATGTGCGATGTCATGCTCTGCCCCGATAAACCGGGCCGCGCCCGCCAGGCGCAAGACATGGGCGTCGATTACATCATCGTGCACACAGGCTTCGACGAGCGCAATATGATCCCGGGGCTCAGCCCGCTTGATGATCTCGAAGATGTGCTGGCCGCCGTCGATATCCCGGTGCAAGCGGTCGGCGGCTTGAGCGTGCCGCAAGCGATTGAGACGCTGGCTTTGGGCGCGGAGATCGTCGTCTTCGGCGCGCCCCTGGTCATCAGCGGAAAAGAATTCAAAGCGGCCGATCCCAACTTCGACCGGCAACTGCGCGAGATCGTCCAGCAAGTGCGCGACGCCTGAGCCACGTCGTAGCTTTCGCCGACCAATGGTGTTTCAACAATTGTCAGTTTGTGAAGATTTTCGCAACCGCAGGCGGCTGGAGAGGCGTTTATCTCCCTCAATTGGAACGCTACGTCTCCCCCTCTCTCCTTGTGGGAGAGGGGGCCGGGGGGTGAGGGGTCATTTCCAAAGCAGGTCGCCCGGCAAGCGCCCTATTGAGCGACTGCGATTGTTCGCGTATACTACCCTGCTTGAGTCGCGCGCTGACCTATTGGACCGGCAAGCATGTACATAAACGACCCGCAATTCGGCGACATCGTCGACTTCGACCAACTGCGTCAGTCTATCCTGCATCTCTACAACGCGCTCCTGCCCGATTTCGACATGCACAAATCGCTGCAAGTCGGGACCGAGCTCTACGGCGACGAACCCGATGTCATGATCGCGGCCGGCGCCAGCATGC
>WTGC01000201.1 GCA_011523705.1 Chloroflexota bacterium
GCTCCCCCTCCCTGATGCTTCGGGGAGGGGGCCGGGGGGAGGGGTTGGCTGCCCGAAACGCAAAAAGCGGCGACATAGTAGCTCGCCCGCATAGGATTTTCCAATCAATCGAGATTAGTTTTTCAAGGAAAAACAAATGAAGAGCTTCAACGGATTGGGCATGCATCTCGGCAACTTGTCGCGCTTGTCAGACGCCAAATCGCGTTCGATCAGCGCCGAGAATTATGATGGCGCGAAGGGCGCGGGCGGCATGGCGGGCGAAGGCACGGGCAGCATTCCGGCGCGCGATCTCGGGCATGGCTGGAAGGTATCGCCTTCGGTGCGCATCGCCGCCGGCGAATCCTTCACCGTCGCCGATATTGACGGTCCGGGCGCCATCCAGCAGATCTGGCTGACGCCGACCGGCAATTGGCGCTTCTCCATCTTGCGCATCTATTGGGACGGGAGCGAGCAGCCGGCGGTCGAATGCCCGGTGGGCGACTTCTTCGGCGTCGGCTGGGGCGAATACGCGCAGTTGACCTCGCTGCCGATTTGCGTCAACCCGGGCAGCGCCTTCAACTCCTACTGGGAGATGCCCTTTCGCCAGCATTGCCGCATCACGATGAGCAATATCGCCGAAGAAGAAATGACGCTCTACTACCAGGTCAATTACACGCTGACCGATGTGCCGGCCGACGCCGCCTATTTTCACGCCCAGTTTCGCCGCACCAATCCGCTGCCCTACAAAGACGTTTACACCATCGTCGACGGCATCCAGGGGCGCGGGCATTATGTCGGCACTTACATGGCTTGGGGCAGCAACAACAAGGGCTGGTGGGGAGAGGGCGAGATCAAATTCTATATGGATGGCGATGCGTATCCGACGATCTGCGGCACCGGCACCGAAGATTACTTCTGTGGCTCCTACAATTTCGACCCCAGCCCGCGGCACGACCAGGGCTATGTCACCTTCACCACGCCCTACGCCGGCTTCCATCAGGTGATTCGCCCGGATAACGATTATCGATCGCAACTCCGCATGGGCATGTACCGTTGGCATATCATGGATCCAGTCCGCTTCGAGACCGACTTAAGCGTCACCATGCAAGCGCTGGGCTGGGGCTATAATCGGCGCTATCTGCCCTTGCAGGATGACATCGCTTCGGTGGCGTACTGGTATCAGACGCTGCCGGCCGCGCCCTTCCCGCCCCTGCCCGAGCGCGATCAACTGCAGGTCATCTGAGGCGACACAATTCGTCGTAGGGGCGTTACGCTGTAACGCCCGCCGGCGCGTGTATGCTTATTTTTGGGCGATCCAAGGCTCGCCCCTACATAATGCGCCGGGGCGGAGGCTGGCAGATCTCATCATAGAGCCGCTCGTAGCTGTCAGCCGTCCGTTCCCAACTGTATTCGGCTTCGATAAGCGCCCTTCCCTTCCGCGAGAGGCGCTCGCGCAAGGCGTCGTCTCGCAGCAGGCGAGCGGTCTCCGCCGCAATCTGGTCGACTGGCGCCACAATGGCCGATTCGCCATGGCGCACATGGATGCCGTCGACGCTGAGCGGCGTCGCGACAACGGGAATGCCCATCGCCAACCCCTCAAGCAATTTGTTTTTCAGCCCGGCGCCGATCCGCAGCGGACACACGAAGACGGTCGCCTGCGCCAGGTATGGCCTAACATCAGGCACTGATCCGGTGACTTCGATGTGGTCATTCGCCAGCGCGCGCATCCAATCCGGCGGATTCAGCCCCACCAATTGCAGCCTCGCTTGTGGCAGCGCCTCACGCAGCGGTGGCAGCACTTGCTCGACTAATACGCGGACGGCGTCCTGGTTTGGCTTGTATTCGTAATTCCCGACGAAGAGCAGCGTGCTGGCGTCGCGCCCGCTATGGCTGGGCTGAAAGTGCTCAAGCTCGATGCCGTTCGGGATCACATCTATATTCAGCGCCGGCTGCAACTGGCGCAGCATCGCCCGGTCGGCTTCGGAGATGACCACGGTACGATCGTAGGGCGTGAACATGAAGCTTTCGAAGCGGCGCGCGATAGGCAGCTGCAATCGCGCGTGCAGTTGACCTTGGCGGGCGGCCGATTCAAGATAGAGCGCGTGTGATTCGTAAGGCGTTATGACATTCGGCAGCCGGGCGAAGAGCGGATGAAACTCATAGACACTTACACTGCCGAAACAGTGGACCAAGTCGAAGTCGTGGCGGCTGAGATAATCGTTTATCGTTCGCCACAGCGCCGGGCAGAAGCTTCTTTCCGAGCTGGCTGGGAAGCGCGCCGAGGAAAACAAGAGCCGGCGGAAATAGTCGCCAGCGCCACGCCGCGCTTCGGGTACGAGTTCAACGTGGCGGAAGAAAGCCTTGTATTCGGCGACCAGAGACGGATCGTCCTCGCGATCATAAAGCGCCAGCAGGTCGATTGCATAGCCGCGCCGCGACAATTCACGCGCCAGGTGCCAGAGGATCAGGCGGTCTCCAAGATGGATCGGATATGGCGGGCAGCGTGATATAAGCAGGACAGTCTTCATGGCGAGCCGGTCGCAGGCGTATCCGCGTCATACTACCAGCGGAATTTGAGCGAGGTAAGACTGTGGCAAGTTGCGAAAGAAAAAAGACCCGCCGGACCGGCGAGTCTTCGCTGTGCCAAGGCCCAGACTTGAACTGGGGACACCCGCATTTTCAGTGCGACGCTCTACCAACTGAGCTACCTTGGCTAAGGCAAAGCGAGTGTAGAGCGGCAGATGGAGGATGTCAAGAATGATCTCGTTTCTGGCCCAGTCAAAACGGAACTAGATCTAATATTGTCAATTACCAAGCGGGTCACCCGTAGACACACGCCCGACATTGCCGCTGCCCACGCAAAATACCTTGCGTGTTGTTGTGCAGATGGAATACTGTGGGCGAGTCACCGCCGGCGGTCAGTGTCTACGCGACCTCGCCCCTACGAATCTTAATCAAAACGCAAACGTGTAGGGGCGTTTGAACCGCAGTGTCGGCGGTCAGTGTCTACGCGACCTACGCGCGGCGCTGTAACGCCCTCTTGCAACGCGAAACGTAAACACGGGCGACCGAACTGTAGTGTCTACGCTCGGCTTGGGTCGCCCGCCTGCGACAGCATTTGGCAACAGGCGAAACAAATGTCACGCCCGAATCCCTTTCGAATCCAGCCAGTCCATGATCAGCTTCGCCGTCTCCACGGGCGCCGCCAGCGGAAACAGGTGCCCCTGCCCTTCCATCTCGATGCAATCCAGCGCCGGCGCCAGAGATTGAACGCGCTCGAAGGCCTCGGCGACGAGCGTGTCGCTCGCGCCGCCGCGAACGAGAAGCGCCGGTGGAGACTCCGTCAAACGCGGCAACACATCCCAGATTTGCAGATAGACGGTCGAGAAATAATGGGCTTCCCAGTCAGTAGACCAAATCAATTCATAATCGCCTTCAATTGAGCGCTTTCTCGTGCCATGCTCGATGTAGAGCCAAAGCGATTCGTCGGACCAATCGGCGAATAGCAGCTTCTGACGGAATCGCTCGAATGCCTCCTGGCGGCTGGCGAAAACCTGGCGGCGGCGGAGCGCCCCTTGAACCAGCGGCATCTGATCAACATAGCCGCCGTCCCAGGCGCCGCGAATCACGTTAAGCATGTCGGGCAGCAGAATCGGCGGATCCAGCATGATCAGCGCTTTGAAACGCGCGGGCGCTTTCAGCAGCGCCAGCATGGACACGACGCCGCCGAGCGAATGCCCCAGCGCAACCACATCCGGCAGATCATGCACCTGGAAACCGGCGAGCAAGTCATCGGCGTCGGCTTGCCAATCGCGATAATCTGTCGGCGGCGCTTGGTCACCCCACAAGGCGCGCGGCGGCAGACATACGGAGCGATAAGCGCTCAGCGCATTCAGCAGCGGCAGGTAGGTCCGCGGCGGGAATCCATTGGCCGGCGCCAAATGAAGGAGCGGCGCGCAAGACTCCCCGGCAAGTTCAATCAAGGGCGGCGGCATGCGCAAGGGGAATCCGTGCTATTTTAGGGAAGGACTTGATCTTAGCCGCCTGTATCAATAGAGGGCTATTGAGGAGAACAGACATGATTGATCGCTCCACAATCTTCATGGTGGCCGCCTCAATTGTCGCCTTGCTGGTTGTGCTCGAGCTCGTACGGCGGCGGCGCCTGAGCGAAGAGTATTCGCTGCTCTGGCTGGGCACGGCGCTGGTGATGCTGGTAGTGGGCGCGTGGCGCGATCTCCTCCACAGCCTGGCGGCGCTGGTCAATATTCACCATCCGCCCAATCTGCTCTTTTTGCTGGCGGCACTGTTTCTGCTCTTCATTCAACTCTATTTTTCCATGGTCATCACGCGGCTCACGCGCGAAAGCAAAGAAGCCGCGCAACAGATTGCGCTGCTGCGTCATGAAATATCACAATTGCGTGGACAGCAGATTGACCGCGAGGACGACAGCGCCGATTAAGGCGCCGATGTAAATCACCAGCTCCGGCAAACGCAGCGACAGCGGATTGCTATCCGACTTGGCGAATTCGCGCATGCTGCGCACGGGCGCTGTCGGACGGGCCAGGCGCGGTCCAATCCGCCAGGCGAGAATGAGACCACCTACCATGCCGCCGATATGCCCCCAATTGTCGATGTTGGAGCCGGGTGCGAAACCGATCACCAGATTAATCACGATCAGGAAGAGCATATGCTGCAGCCGCGCTTTCACATTGGGGTAGAGTCCGCGATGCAGATAGAGATGCACGGCTTCTGCGGCGAATATAGCGAATACCGCCCCCGAGGCGCCCACCGACCAGCCATCGAAGCGACCGAGCGCCAAGCTGGCCGCCGCCCCGGTCAAGCCGCCGAGAAAGTAAATCAGCAGATAGCGCGCGCGCCCAAAGATCGGCTCCAGATTTCGCCCGACGATAAAAAGCGCGTAGACATTGAAGAAAATATGCCCCAGGCTGGCATGCAGGAACATCGCCGTCAGCAGCCGATAGTATTCACCCTGGACAACGACCAAAAAGGGGCTAAGCGCGCCGCCTTGCAGGAGCTCCAGCTTCAGATTTTGCGACAAGAAGCCCGCCAGAAAAATCAGCGCGTTGGCGGCCATCAGCGCATAGGTCAGCCAGGGCCGATCTTCCAGGGGGCGCGGCGGCGGCTTGCGGCGCCTCAAGATAAAGGCGCTCTGCCTGGCTTCGGAATCCGGTTTCCGGCTCAAGGGATGATCTGGTTCTTCCTGGCTATGCATCATTTCTTTGTCAACTCCATCTCCGCGGCGCCATGATAGTAGACGACGGTCAATTGTTCATCCTGCAAGTCGGCGAATGCCCGCCTGGCTGGCGCAAACATTGTGAATCATTTTACAAAGCAGCGACAATTCATGATATGCTTATTCAAGATTCATAGAAATTTGCATATAATAGAATCATTGCAAGGTCGATTGCAAGGATATGCCTGCTGATGTCCGTCCAGTCAATTGCCCAATTGTTGATCGTCCCCGACGAGATTCTTTGTGAGATGCATGAAGAAGGCGACGCCTGCGATGTCATCGTGCGCATGGATGACGGGACGGTGTATACCGCCCTGTTCGCCACGCTGTCGTATATTCATCGCCAATTGTCGCTGACCTGGATGGTCACCGAGTCGATTGCGCATACGCCGCCAGTGCGTTACGCCGTCCTCGATACCCCGCATATCATCGTGGAAGAGTTGCAATTGAATACGATTGAAGACACGATCGACAATATGGTCGCCCAGGATGTCTTCGAGAGCCTGTTCACGCGCGTGACCGAAGACGAAATCGCCGATGGCGATCGCCGCATCAAGACTAGCGGGCACACCACGCAAGAAATCGCGCAAGCCGTCATTGAAGAAGTGCTGGTGCTCCTCGACGACTGAGCGCCGCCCCTTATCGAATACCGAAGTATCCCCTATAATCGGCTCTGGTTAGCCCTTCAATCAAAGCGGACGCGCCTCTACGTCGCCGCTCCATTTCCATAGCCTTTGAGAAGCTATGGGCGAATCTACGCCTGATTATAAGTCACAAAGAGGGATTCGGATGCAAGAGGAAAACTACGAAGAGAGTCAACTCTACAAGATTCGACATTCGGCCGCCCACGTGATGGCTGAGGCGATGCTGGAACGCTTCCCGGAAGCCAAGATCGCCATCGGTCCCCCGATTGAAGACGGCTTCTATTACGACTTTGAGTTGCCGAAGACGATCAGCGATGACGACATCAAGTGGGTCGAGAAGCGGATGAAGAAGATCCTCTCGCAGCGCCACGAATTCACCAGGCGCGAGGTATCGGCAACTGAAGCGCGCGAGCTCTTCCATGATCAGCCCTACAAGCTGGAGCTCATCGACGACCTAGTCAATGGCCGCCTCGATGTCAATGGCGCGCCAATCGCGGACCCGGCCGAAAGCCTGACCGTCTACACGCAAAACCATTTCACCGACCTTTGCCGCGGACCACACGTCCAAAGCACGCGCGACATCAATCCCAAGGCGGTCAGTATTACGCTGCGACCACCGGCCGGGGCTTATTGGCGGGGTGATGAAAAACGCCAGCAGCTCACGCGCATCTACGGTACCGCCTGGGAGACGCCGGAGGAACTGCGCGACCACCGCGCCCGGCTGGAAGAAGCGATCAAACGCGATCATCGCGTCTTGGGCGAAAAGCTTGATCTCTTCATCAATGACTCGATGGTGGGCAAGGGCTTGCCGCTCTGGTTGCCCGACGGCGCGACGCTGCGCGATACGCTGGAGCGCTGGCTGCGCGATATCCAGATTGAGCGTGGCTACCTGCCGGTGGTGACGCCGCACCTGGGCAATATCGAGCTGTACAAAACCTCGGGCCACTATCCGTATTACGCCGACAGCCAATACAGCCCCATCAATGTCGATGGCGATGAATTCCTGCTGCGGCCGATGAATTGCCCGCATCATTGCCGGATTTATACCAGCCAGCCGCGCTCCTACCGCGATTTGCCGCTGCGTTACGCTGAATTCGGCACGGTCTATCGCTACGAGCAGTCGGGAGAGCTGCGCGGATTGACGCGCGTGCGCGGCTTCACCGTCGATGACGCCCATCTCTTCGTCCGTCGCGATCAATTGCTGGACGAATTCAAAGGCGTGGTGCAGTTGATTCAGCATGTATTCGGCTCGCTGGGCATGACCGACTTCCGCGCTCGCCTGGGCACGCGCGAAGCCGAAAGCGACAAGTACGTCGGCGATAACGCCCTCTGGGAGGAGGCCACCGTCGCCATAGTCGACGCCTGCGATGCGCTGGGACTGGATTACCACATCGAGCCGGGCGAAGCGGCTTTCTATGGACCGAAGCTGGATTTCATCGTGCGCGATGTGCTGAAACGCGAGTGGCAATTGGGCACGGTGCAGGTCGATTACAATCTGCCGCAGCGCTTCCAGTTGGAATATGTCGATCGCGACAATGAGCGCAAAGTCCCAGTCATGATCCACCGCGCGCCCTTCGGCAGCCTGGAGCGCTTCATCGGCATCCTGATCGAGCATTTCGCCGGCGCCTTCCCGCCCTGGCTGGCGCCGACGCAGGCGATCGTCGTCCCCATCCGCGAGAGCCACAATCCCTACGCCAGCGAGGTGGCGAGCCTGCTGCAAGAACGGGGCATGCGAGTCAAGGCGGACTTGCAGGACCGCAACATGCGTTCAAAGATTAAGCAACACCGGCGGATGAACATCCCCTGGCTGCTGATCGTCGGCGACCGCGATGTGGAGAATCGCACAGTCAGCGTCCGGCTGAGGACGGATGAGGACCTGGGCGCCATGCCGCTAGATGCCTTCGCCGATGCCGCTGCCGCGAACATCAAGGCGAAGTCGCAGGAGATTGGGTTTTAGAAATCTCGCCTCTCTGCGCGAAAGCTGATTGACTTCAAGTGTCAGCGCAGGATTCCTCAGTTGCGGGAAAGTTGATCTTCCGCATCACTTAGCAGCGTCGCAATTCCTCCGTCGCTGATATTCTCTTGTTCTGTCTCGGAATAGATGGACAGCATCGTAGCTTGATCTTGGGGATGTACACAGTAAATGAAGCGAAGTCCTTTTCTTTCTCCGCCGCGTACTGCGCGATTGTTTCTTCTTGCCTTGAAAAGAACGCCGTCCTAGCCCGGTATCGCATCGCCGGGCTTGTCGCCTTGCTTGATTGCCTCGGTAAGTAAAACGGGCTGCTCCAAAGCAGTCCTGTACTTCTTTTCCAGCCGTTTCAGTTGCCGCTTATAGCGTTGAAGGCTATAGACGGATATCGACATTTTCCGCTAATTCTTCGCGAGCGAGTGCTTCCGCTATTTCACGATGCACGTCGTCAATCGGCTGACCTACCCCGCCGGACTTAACGTAGACGTATCCGTCACGGAGCTCTTCCAGTATCTCTTCTTTGGATGGTATGACGTCAATATCTGTGTCCAAAACTTGTTCGCTGTCAGACGGTCTAACGCTTCCTTTAGACTTTTCCACTGCTGTCATCTGCGCCTCCCCTATATATCATGAATAACGCTTCATGCTGACAAAGTCAAAGTACTCGGACAATACCAGTTCTCAATGTAATCGCTCCAGGCAGGATTCGAACCTGCGACACTTGGTTTAGGAAACCAATGCTCTATCCCCTGAGCTACTGGAGCTT
>WTGC01000186.1 GCA_011523705.1 Chloroflexota bacterium
TGGCCCTCGCAATTCTCGCAGCGCCCGCCTTTGACATTGAAGCTGAAGCGCCCCGCCTTATAACCGCGGATCTTGCTCTCCGGCAACTCGGCGAAGAGGCTGCGGATATCATCAAACATCTTCGTATAGGTGCCGGGATTGCTGCGCGGCGTCCGCCCGATCGGGCTCTGGTCGATATTGATGATCTTGTCGATCTTGTCGGCGCCGATGATTTCATCGTGCTCGCCGGCGCGTTCACGGCTGCGATTGATCAGCTGCGCCAGCCGCCGATACAATGTTTCCACCACCAACGAAGACTTGCCGCTGCCGCTGACGCCGGTCACGCAGATCAGCTGGCAAAGCGGGAAATCGATGTTGATGCTCTTCAGATTGTTTGCGCGCGCGCCCCGCAGCGATAGAAACTCGCCCGAGCCCGTCCGCCGCGTTTCCGGCAGCGGAATCTGAAAGCGCCCGGCAAGGAATGCGCCGGTGCAGCTTTCGTCCACCAGCGTCACCTGGTCCGGCGTGCCCGCGGCGACGACTTCACCGCCGTGCTCGCCCGCGCCGGGACCCAGGTCAATCAACCAGTCGGACGAACGCATCGTATCTTCATCATGCTCAACGACCAGCACTGTATTGCCGATATCGCGCAAGCCCGTCAAAGTACGAATCAGCCGTTTGTTGTCCCGCTGATGCAATCCGATCGACGGCTCGTCCAATACGTAGAGCACGCCGGTGAGCTGACTGCCGACCTGCGTCGCCAATCGAATCCGCTGCGATTCCCCGCCGCTTAATGTCGCCGCGCTGCGCGACAAGGACAGATAATTCAGCCCCACATTGCTGAGGAAACCAACGCGGGAATCCAGCTCGCGCAGAATCTGATGCGCGATCTGCTGTTCGCGGTCGGTCAAGATGGCATCGGATCCCCGCAGCGAATCCACCCAAACTTCCAAATCGTCGATGGGCAAATGGGTGACGTCATGAATCGTATCGCCCCCGATGGTCACCGAGAGCGCTTCGGGCCGCAGTCGCTGTCCCCCGCAAGATCGGCAGGGAATTTCACGCATATACTCCTGTATCTTGCTGCGAATCCAGTCCGATTCCGTTTGCTGATAGCGCCGCTGCAAATTGGGTATGACGCCTTCAAAGCGCGTCGACCAGGTGCGTTCGGCCCCGTTGGAATGATAATAGGTCACATCAAATCGACGGTCGCCAGACCCGTAAAGCATCAATTCCTGATGCTGCTCGCTCAGCTGGCGCCAGGGCACATCGAGACGGAATCCGTAGCTGCGCGCCAAGCTGCAATAGACGTTCCAGTTCCAGCCGCGCTTGTCTTCGACGCTGTGGCCGTTTGCACTGATAGCGCCATCGGCGATGGACTTGCTCTTGTCCGGCACGACCATGTCCGGATCAATCTCCTGGCTGAAGCCCAAGCCCTGGCAAGTCGGGCAAGCGCCGCTCGGCGTGTTGAAGCTGAAGAGCCGCGGTTCCGGCTCCGGGACGCTGCCGTGGCCCTCCGGGCAAGCCAAGTCCTCGCTGAAAAGATAATCAATCGATTGGTCGCGATCCGTCACATCCTGCACAATCATCCGACCTTCGCCCAGCTCCAGCGCCGTTTCCACCGCGTCGGTCAGCCGCGTTTCAAAGTTGGTCGCGGCTTCTGACTGTTCCGCGTTATAATGCCGCACCACCAGACGATCAACCACGATTTCAATATCGTGAATGACATAGCGATCGAGCTCAATCTTTTCATCGAGATCGCGCACGACGCCGTCTACCCGGACGCGCGCGAAGCCTTGCTTGCCGATATCCTCCAAGACCTTGACGTGGTTGCCCTTCTGCCGGTGGATGACAGGCGCCAGCACCTGTATACGGCAATCGGCTCGCATATTCTGTATCTGATCAACAATCTGCTGCGCGCTCTGCGCCGATACTTCTGCGCCGCATTTCGGGCAATGCGGGATGCCCACCCGCGCGTACAAGAGGCGCAGGTAGTCATAAATCTCGGTGACCGTGCCGACAGTCGAGCGCGGATTGTGGCTGACGCTCTTCTGATCAATCGACACCGCCGGGCTCAATCCCTCGATCTGATCGACATCCGGCTTTTCCATCAACCCCAGGAACTGACGGGCGTAGCTGCTCAAGCTTTCGACATAGCGCCGCTGGCCCTCGGCGAAGATCGTATCAAAAGCCAGCGATGACTTGCCGGAGCCGGACAAGCCGGTGATGACCACCAGCCGATTCCGCGGGATCTCGACATTGATGTTCTTCAGATTGTGTTCGCGCGCGCCACGCACGATGATCTTATCTTGCGTCATGCCCGCTTCCATCGCCGACGGACGGGATTCGCGCCGCAGCCGTCCCGTCCCTCATGTTGATTGTGTCCGCTGGAAAGCTTCAAATCCAAGACTTGATTATAACCGCAGGTCCCCAGAGCGAGAACGGACAAATCAATGGAGAGCCACGCCGCAAGCGTCGAATCCCAGGGCAATTGCTTCGAATTTTTTGTAAACTACAGAGAGCGCAGAGGGCACAGAGTTTAAGTTCTTTCGACGGTCTTTTCCGAAATCTGCTGTTCAAATAGAATATCTGCGCTCTATTCTGTCGATACGATCGCTTGCAGTTCAACGAACTATGGTGCAGAGGCTTGTGCTTTTCAGACAAATACCTTTCCTCTGCGCTCTCTTTGTCCTCTGTCGTTCATTTTCAGTTTGATTTAGCTTCATTGTAATAGACACTCATTTTGAAGCGATTGCCCTGCATTGATTCCACGTTCAATTTGTCGCGCGAAATCGGTATGATTGGATCAAAGGGCAAGGCGAATTCGACGGGGCGGCTATGGCCAGTCACTTTCAATGGGACGATCCCTTTCTGCTCGAAGACCAACTGGACGACGAAGAACGCATGGTGCGCGATGTCGCTCGCGATTACTGCCAGGGCAAGCTCATGCCGCGCATCCTCGAAGCGAACCGGCACGAGTCTTTTGATCGCGATATCTACTACGAAATGGCGGAGCTTGGCATGCTGGGCGCGACCCTGCCGGAAGAATATGGCGGCGCCGGCCTCAATTACGTCAGCTACGGCTTAATAGCCCGCGAGGTCGAGCGCGTCGACAGCGGTTATCGCAGCGCCATGAGCGTGCAGAGCGCGCTGACCATGTACCCCATCTACGCATACGGAACCGAGGAACAGCGCCGGAAGTACCTGCCCAAGCTGGCGGGCGGCGAATGGGTCGGCTGCTTCGGCTTGACCGAACCGAATCACGGCAGCGACCCCGGGGGGATGGAGACGCGCGCGACGAAAACAGACGGCGGCTGGATCCTGCATGGGAGCAAAATGTGGATCACCAATTCGCCGATCGCCGATGTTTTCATCGTCTGGGCGAAGGCTTATGGCGAAGCTGACGGCAATGCCGGCGTCATACGCGGTTTCATTTTGGAGCAAGACATGGCTGGCTTGTCGGCGCCACCCATCGAAGGCAAATTCAGCCTGCGAGCCAGCAGCACCGGTGAGATCGTCATGGACGAAGTTTTCGCGCCCGATGAAAACCTGCTGCCGAATGCTCTCGGTTTGAAAGGTCCCTTCGGTTGCTTGAATCGCGCCCGTTACGGCATTGCCTGGGGCGCTCTGGGCGCGGCCGAATTCTGCTGGCATGCCGCCCGCCAATATACGCTCGACCGCCATCAGTTTGGGCGTCCGCTGGCAGCCAATCAGCTGATCCAATTCAAGTTGGCGAACATGATGGGCGATATCGCCTTCGGCTTGCAGGGCGCGCTGCGCGTCGGACGCCTTTTCGACCAAGGCAAGGCGACGCCGGAGATGATCTCGCTGGTCAAGCGCAATTCCTGCGGTGCCGCGCTGGATATCGCCCGCATGTCGCGCGACATGCACGGTGGCAACGGCATCGCCGACGAATTCCACGTCATCCGCCACGTCATGAACCTGGAAGCGGTCAACACCTATGAAGGCACCAGCGACATCCACGCGCTTATCCTGGGCCGGGCGCAAACGGGCATACAGGCTTTTATGTGACCAACTGCCATCCACGAGCTTTCGTCGACTATGCAGAATTCTGTAGGGGTGACATATCATGTCGCCCGCCGCAAAATGGCATGTACCTCATCATAGCGACTATAATTCTCAGTGCCCTCGGTGTACTCGGCGTACTCGGTGGTAAGACAAAAGGGAGACAACAGCATGACCAGCAAGACATTTGAAGTGCCCAACATTCACTGCATGGGCTGCGTGCAGGCGATCAAAAACGAACTGCGCGAACTGGATGGCGTCGCCAGCGTCGCCGGCGATGCTAGCAAGCAGACCATCGAAATCGACTTTGAAGCGCCCGCCACCTGGGAAGCCATCGTCGCCGCCCTGACAGAGATCGAATACCCGCCGGCCGCGAGCTAGGCATTGGTCTCGTCACATAAGCGCCTTGGCTCAAGAAGGTGCCGTACAAGCCGTACGCCCGTAGACCATGCCCCTGACAACAGCCGCGATTAAGGACAAAGCCCGCGAGCTGGGTTTCAATCTTTGCGGAATCACGCCGGCTGAGCCTTCGCCCACCCTGCGCGCCTACCTGCGCTGGATCGAGCGCGGGATGCATGGCGCGATGGGCTATCTTGCGCGGCTCGACCGCGTGCGCCGCCGCCAGAACTTGCGCGAGATCATGCCGGGCGCCAAGTCGCTCATTCTTGTCGGCCTGGATTACTTCGCGCGCTTTGCTGACGAGCGGACGCTGAGCGACCCCTCCCGTGGGCGAATCGCCGCCTATGCCTGGGGGCTGGATTATCATAAGGTGATGCAGCTGCGGCTGGAGCAATTCGCGGGCTGGCTGGCGGATGCGAGCGGAAAGGCGATTCAGCAAAGGGTCTACGTCGATACCGGCGCCCTGCTGGAGCGCAGCCATGCGCAGCAAGCCGGTCTGGGCTTCATCGGCAAGAACACCATGCTCATCCATCCGCGGCGCGGCAGCAGCTTCTTCATCGGAGAGATCATCACATCGCTATCATTCGCTGACTACGATGAGCCGCATCGCGAAACCATGTGCGGCACCTGTACGCGCTGCCTCGCCGCCTGCCCCACCGATGCCTTCCCCAAGCCCTACGTGCTGGACGCGCGGCGCTGCATCAGCTACCACACCATCGAAAACAAGGGCTGGATCGAGCGCGAGCTGCGCCCCGGCTTCGGCAACTGGATCTTCGGCTGCGATATCTGCATGGATGTCTGCCCTTTTCAGCGCTTCAGCGAAGAGACCGATGAGGTGGCCTTTCTGCCATTTGAAATCGACCGGGTGGCGCCATTGCTGACCAATATCTTGATGTCGACCGATGAGACCTATCGGGCGATGTTCCGGCGCAGCCCCATCGAGCGGATCAAGCGCGAACAAATGGTGCGCAATGCCTGCATCGCCGCCGGCAACTGGCGCAACGAGCGCGCCATCCCCCACCTGATTCAGCTGCTCTATGACACGAGCGCGTTGGTCCGTGGGCATGCGGCTTGGGCGCTCTGGCGGACGATGGAGCTGGACGCCAGCAAGCTGCTCAGCGACCTCCACCGGCGCGACGATGATGAGCGGGTGCGGGCTGAGGTCGAGGCGCTGTTGGGGTAGGCGATTGCGCGGATTCTCCCATTTGCGGGCGACCCAAAGGCTCGCCCCTACAGCATGTTGGTGGCGGGGCACGGGAAACAAAAGCGCGGGCTCGCAAGACATTAGCCTCCCCCCATTGAAATGGCGCGCGTAGACGCTGCGCTACGGGGGACCCAGGGGGTAGACCAAGCGCGCGACCCAAGTGTCGCCCCTATAAGTCGTCACGCTGCGCAAGCGCCGCCTCCAGGTCGGGATGCTGCCGATGCCAGTCGGTTGCGTCTTGGTAGGATTTGGCGGCGGCTAGGGTCTCGGCTTCTTTGAACAGCCCGCCGATGAAGGAGATGCTGGTTGGGCTGCCCTTACGGGTGAAGCCGTTGGGCACGACGACCGTGGGATGCCCGGTGTAATTGGTGATCAACATCGCATTCCCGCCGTGGCTGGGCACGATGAAGACATCCACTTCGCTCATGACGCGCGCCATGTCCTGCATCAGCCGCGACCGGAGGCGGTTGGCGTTGATGTACTCGACCGCCGGGATGAAGCGGGCGGCGCGGAAGACGTTGGGCCAGGCGCTATCGTCTTGGCGCTTCATCTGATCCACCGAGCCGTCGCGCGTGATCTGATCGAAGGCGGCCGCCGCCTCGGCAGCCAGAATCGTCCACATGCCGCCGATCTCTCGATCCGGCAGCGCGATCGGGATCGGCTCGAAGCCAAGTCCGCGCATCCGCTCCAGCACCGTCACGCTGTTTTCGAGATGATCGCGATAGAGCTCCTGCTTTTCGGGATCATCCGTGTCAGCCGCCTCGGGCTCAAAGGCGCTCTCGACATAACCAATGCGCAGCGCTTTCGGGTCCAGCGCCGGATCCCAATGAAATGGCTCGGACCCAATCGTCATGTCCCTGCCATCGGGCCCGTAGATGGCGCTGAAGACGAGGGCGCAATCCTCGACCGAGCGGCACATCGGACCGATCTTGTCCATGCTCCAGCTGAGCGCCATAGCGCCGTAGCGGCTGACGCGCCCGTAGGTGGGCCGCAAGCCGGAGACGCCGCAGCGCGTAGAGGGCGAGACGATGCTGCCCATGGTCTCGGTGCCGATGGCGAAGCCAACCAGCCCGGCCGCAACGGCCGCGCCCGAGCCCGCCGATGAGCCGCTGCTGCCCTCGGACGTATCCCAGGGATTCTTGGTCGTGCCGCCGTACCAGACATCGCCATTGGCGAGCGCGCCCAGGGTCAGCTTGGCGATGAGCACGGCGCCGGCTTCCTCAAGGCGCTCTACGACAGTCGCGTCGACATCGAGCTGCTGCCCCACATAAGGCGCCGCGCCCCATTGCGTGGGATAGCCGCGCGTCGCCAGCAGGTCCTTGGCGCCCCAGGGTACGCCATGCAGCGGACCGCGATAAAGCCCGCGGGCGATCTCCTCATCGGCGCGCTTCGCCTGCTCGTAGGCGAGCTCCTCGGTGTAGGCGGCGACGCACTGCAGCGCAGCATCGTAGCGCTTGAGCCGGCGCAGGTACATCTTGGTCAACTCAAGCGATGTGACCTGGCGCGTACGGATGAGCTCGGCGAGCTGAGTCACCGGCAGGAAAGCGGCGTCTTCGAGATGGTCCGGGCGCGTCACCTGCGGTTGAGCGCTCATGGGGTAGGCGCGGGGGACGGCGGCGGGCGCGGGATCGGCGGCGTTGACGTTGAAGTTGAGCGAGAGCGGCACGCTTTTGTCGAGGTCGGCGGCGCGCAGGTTTTCGTATTGTTCGCGGCGGCCGCTGATGATCTCGCGCATCTGCTCGCGCTGGGCCGGGGTGAAGCTCAAGCCGAGCAGGGTTTCGGCGGCGGCGATCTGCTCGGCGGTGATGGCGGGTTCTTGGTCGGGCATGGGTGGGTTCCTCGTGGCTTGTGCGGGTTTGGCGCAGTTTAGCACATCAGTGGCGAAGATTGGCGCGTTGGCAAGCGATTCTGCAAGAGAAATTTGGCTTTCTGCAAAGCGGAATCGCAGCGTTGGCGCGGGTCAGAGAGGTAAATCGGGGGTTATTTGCATTTGCAGGGGCGTAGAAAATCCTGCAAATATTGGCGGGCGCGGTCGCGGGATATGGGATTGTTAAGCGGCGGCTTTCAGGGACAGGCTAGCACAGGTTGGTTGTGGCGGGGTGAATGGATGGGCGCGGTTAGGATCTTTTTCTTTACCACCGAGGGCACCGAGTTTTTTTGAGGGCACAGAGAGATATGGGATTGTTACCTCGGCGGGTTTTAGGCGGAGTGTAGCATGGGCGGGGTGTGGCAGGGTGAGTGGATGGTTGCGCTTAGGGTTGCCTATTCAGCTAAACCTTGTACTAGAGACTTAATTGGCACGGATCTGAAAATTACTCTTCGGGTTCGGTTTTATCATCATTTTGTTCCTGCCAACGTCGTAGTACTTCAGCAAATTCCACATCGCGCCAGTCCTTTTGCCACTCGGTATGGAAGGCGACACTCCGAGACTTGGGCTCAGGATTTGGTTTTCCCATTTGGACGATAGACGGCAAAACGACAGCGTCTCCGATTACAATGCATTCCCCCACAGCCAAAGTCGGCAATGAGTCTGTGACTGAACTCAGATTATCGGGTAGCAATTTTCTGACATATGTTTGATCGTGCACGTTGGTCAGCCGTAAGGCAATAAAATTACTGCATTGGGCAAAGATTGTCTCAGATACTTCGGACGGCCGTTGACTTACTACCATCAGGCTAAGTCCGTATTTGCGTCCTTCTTTTGCTATCCGCTCGATAGACTTTCTTGAAGGTCGGTATGCGACGCTATCAGATTGTGGCACGTAATTGTGTGCTTCCTCACACACGATCATAACCGGAACGTCATTCTCTTCTTTGTCCTTATGCCGGAGTTTGGTGTAATGAAAGCAAAAGTCAAAGACTATCCTAGAAACAAGACTTACAGTTATGCTCAAGACTTCGAAGGGTACACCGCTTAAGTCTATAATCGTAACGTTGGAACGGCTGACATATCCCAAATACTGGCGAAGAAACTCAAGAAAGTCTTCAGTCTTATATATTCGTCCGTCCTTTGCACGGGGAGCCAGAAGGAATTCTAACCTCTTGTCTGCAAGGCGTGTCTCGAGCCTCGAAACGAATCGATTGAACTCTCCGTGAAATGCACCGTTGGTGGCTTTCGTATCTTTCGCAGTGGAGTTCGGGACAAATTCGTAAACATTATCAAAATAGATATCCGTATCATGTACAAGATCGCCTGTTGCGAGCTTTGGTACACCCTCTCCCGGTTTTCTTCCTATGACCTCCCTGTTGAGGTTTTCAATGTAGTTGCAGACCTGCCTGATGGAAAAGTAGACAGGAGAATCATACGTAATTGCGTCTTTCAAATTCGGGTTGTGGCGCTGTTTGTTCAAGACGACAGCTCTCTTGAACTGAGAGACCTGATTGTGAGAATTGGCCTCATTACTTTCAATGAACAGAGATTCCAATTCCTCGGAGTTCATCAACCAGTATGGTAGCTTTAACTTATCCACCGACAGAATGTTCAATGAATAACTCTGGTTAGAGCCAAGCGAGAATGCGGCTGCATATTCCGAGTGAAGGTCGAAAACTATGATGTGAGAATTATTTGGACCTTTGGATCTAGTGTATTTGGCTTTCTCATCGATTCCTACTATACGGTGTAACAGTTTTGTAACTGTGCACGACTTGCCGCTTCCAGTAGAACCTACGACAGCTATGTGCTTGGCGAAGAACTTGTTTCCGTCGAGCCGAACCTCGGCGGACTGGTTTCTCGAAAGATATCCCATTGTGAAATCGTATTCAGGGTTTTCCGCAAAGATTCTATCAATGACAATTCTGTCGAGTATGTAAGCTGGCTCGGTTGGAACAGGCAGCAATGCACTTCCACGACTGAAATGCCCATTGTCGTCTAGAGTTCCGATCGGTTGGCAATCGATCAGAAAATTCCACTTTGGCATTTCATCGCCAGACTTTAGACCGGTGATGTTTACTATAGTCGCAACTACAAAATCACGGTTGCCTTGTTCGATTTTCAAGTAATCTCCGACTCTCAATTGATTCTTGTTTGCCTCAAACAGGTTTTGCGCTGTTTTGTCAGTGGTGTCGGACACCTCAACTGTGATTATTCCGGACGTACTCTTGAGTACATAACCGACCTGCAGTCTATTCGATTGCATTTGACAATCCCATCAGGAACTTACATTGGCCAAAAGATGTGACAGGCATATATTCGACTTCAACATCTTGTTTCCAAATTTCAAGTCGTCGTTCGCAAACGACGTATATGTCGTCGAATCCCCTATGTTGCAGCGCAGTATGTGTATCGCAATGACACGTAATTCGAATCTGAATGTCTGTCTGCACCTCTCTATTGTTGAAGATACGGGTGATAGGTTCTCGAAAGAAAAAACTCTTGTCAAATTTTCCAGTGATTTCCAAGCCGGTGGTGAACCTTATTCCCTTCTGATGGAGCCGTTCGCAAATTTCCACATAAAGATCAGGCGAACAATCCAAGTAGAATGAGGGCGGTTTGTCATGTATAGGTTTGAAGTGGTATTTCGCAACAAAGTCTTGGATGAATAGTACAATTTCATTCTCAAACTCAGCCAGTAAGTCTTGTGAAAGCACGAGGCATCTATTTCTGGAGTTTTTGGACAGGTTTGTTTTTAGCTGTGGCCGTCTCGCGCGCAAAACTGCTTGACGTGTTTTGAGCGCTAGTGTCCATCTTGATATGGCTGTTTTACGTATTTTCTCCAAAACTCGCAACAGTTCGGCTTTTGTGAGAGTTCGACACGAATCATTTTGAAGAATGCTCCTGTTTGCAATCAAGTTGATCGCATTGGGATAGAAGAGCGTGTCTACGCTATCCGACGGCAAGGACGTTGACTTAAATGCCTCTAGGATGTCAATCCGTAATTCATCAAGTGATGGACCAAACTCTAGTACGCACACCCCTGCAAATGCCTGCTCGTCAAAGTCTGTCAGGTCGGTATTCTTTTTCAGTCTCCTCGACTTAGCAGATGTTAACGCGCTTCTGATTTCGCATTCATGGATATTCCGAGTTTCAGATCTATCACCGGAAACATGCACGAATAGCTTGTATTTGACATTTGATAATTCGGAAGAGACGAAATGCTCGATCATTTGCAGCAAGGGCTTGTAGACCAAGCTCGGCGAATAGCTTTCGCGGCTTTCGTGATACTTGCATTGAATTGCTTCAACTGAGCCATCTTCGAACTTCAGGTCAATGTCTTCGACGATTCCTTCGATTGTTACAGATGTAGCATCATCTGAATTCAGGATTTCCAGTAAGGTTTTGTTGAACTGGTATAGGAAGCCTTGAATGGCAAACTTTGCGCCTGACGGCATGGACATGCCTCTTAATGAGATATAGGGCGAAACACAGACAGACGTATTCTACGTCAAGTATCGGTGGAATTCTATGCGATCCCCCGTCCCCGCAACCGCAGCGAGTTACTCACAACAAACACGCTAGAGAAAGCCATCGCCGCGGCCGCGAACATGGGAATCAACCCACCCAGCATCGCCACCGGAATCAGCACGATGTTGTAGATGAAAGCCCAGAAGAGGTTCTGGTGAATCGTGCGCAGGGTCGCTTTGCTTAGCGCGTGCGCGGAGACCAGCGCCTGCAGGTCGCCGCCGACCAGGGTGATATCGCCGGCTTCGATGGCGATATCGGTCCCGCCGCCGATGGCGAAACCAACATCAGCCTGGGCCAGCGCCGGCGCGTCATTGATGCCATCGCCGACCATGGCGACGACCGCGCCTTCCTCTTGCAGCTGGGCGACCGCGCCCGCTTTGTCGGCTGGCAAGACCTGCGCCAGCACGCGCTCGATGCCGACTTCGCGGGCGATGACATCGGCGGTGGCTTGGTTGTCGCCGGTGATCATGGCGACCGTCAGGCCACGCGATTGCAGCGCGCTTATGGCTGCTTTCGAGCTTGGCTTGACCGCATCGCCGATGGCCAGCGCGCCCATCAGCTGCCCGTCCACCGCCAGCAAGATGACCGAATGCCCCTGGCTTTGCTGGCGGGCGATATCGGCGGAGAGCGGGGCGATGTCGATGCCGCGCTCGCTGATGAAACGCGGGCTGCCGACGAAAATTTCCGCGTCCGCTACTGCAGCGCTGACGCCTTGACCGGGGACCGCCTCGAATTCGCTCAGGGGAAGGGGGTTGATGCCTTGGGACTTGGCTGCGTCCAGCACGGCCAGGGCGAGGGGGTGTTCGCTGGCGGCTTCGGCCGAGGCGCTGTATTGCAGGACATCGCGCTCGGCCAGGCCGGGCATGGCGATCACCTTTGCCAGCGCTGGCTCGCCGCGGGTGATGGTGCCGGTTTTATCGAGCAGGATGGTCGTCAGGGCGGCGGCGCGCTCCAAGGCCTCGCTGCTGCGGAAGAGGATGCCGGCTTCGGCGCCGCGTCCGCTGCCGACCATGATGGCGGTCGGCGTTGCCAAGCCCAACGCGCAGGGGCAGGCGATGACGAGCACGGCGATCATGTTGAGAATGGCGGTTGGCAGGTCGGCGCCGCCAATTGTCAGCCAGCCGACCAGCGTGATGATAGCCAGCACGATAACGACGGGCACGAAGACCGAGGCGACGCGATCGGCGATTGCCTGGATGGGCGCTTTGCTGCCCTGCGCCTGCTCGACCAAGCGGATGATCTGCGCCAGGACGGTGTCGCGGCCGACCCGCTGCGCTTCGACAATTAGCCTGCCCTGCTGATTGATGGTCCCGCCGAAGACATCGGCGCCGGCCGCTTTGTCGACTGGAAGGCTCTCGCCGGTGAGCATGGATTCATCGATGGCTGAGCGCCCTTCAGTTACGATGGCGTCAACCGGGATGCGCTCGCCCGGCTTGACCAGCAGCACGTCACCGGGCGCGACTTCGTCGATGGGGATGGACTTTTCTTTGTCGCCGCTGAGGAGCGTCGCCGTCTTCGGCGCCAGCCCGATCAGCTTCTTGATGGCGGCGCTGGTGCGGCTCTTTGCGCGCGCTTCCAGCAGCTTGCCCAAGGTGATCAGCGTGAGGATGACGGCGCCGGATTCGAAATAATCGGACTTGCCGACCACATCGGAGAAGCCGAAGACGATGCCGAGGAGGACAATGATGCCATAGACGTAAGCCGCGATTGAACCCATGGCCACCAGCACATCCATGTTGGCGTGGCCGTGATGCATTGATCGGCTGCCGCCGCTGATGTATTGCCTCCCCAGCAGCAGCATGACGGGCGTCGCCAGGGCGCCGAAGACGAAGAGCCAGATGTCGTCGGCCAGGAACGCGAAGTTGTCCATCAGGAAGGGGACCCGATGCAAGAAGTGGCGCGCCATGCTGAGGATGGTCAACGGGATGGTGAAGATGGCGCCGATTTTGACCAGGCGCGCCTGGCGGTCAATCTCGGCTTGGCGGGCCTGTGCCTCGTGATCTTCATGCCCGTCGTGGTCGGACGTGTCGATGACGCCATAGCCGGCCCGCTCGACCGCGTGGGTCAGTTCGCGGCGGTCCGTCACGCCCGGCAGATACGACACGCTCGCCTTTTCGCTGGCCAGGTTGACCGATGCTTGAATGACGCCGTCGCTGCGATTGAGCGCGCGCGCCACATTTTTCTCGCACATGGCGCAGGTCATGCCGGTGATGGGCAGGTCGATGCTGGCAGCGGCGACGCCGTAGCCGGCCTGTTCCACTTTAGCGACCAGGTCGGAAGCTTCGAGCTTGTCGCCGTCGTACTGAACATGGGCTTTCTCGGTGGCCAGATTGACACTGACTTCAGCGACGCCGTCAGCGCGTTTGAGGCTGCGCTCGACATTTTTCTGGCACATGGCGCAGGTCATGCCGGTGACCGGCAGCGTGATTTCCTTTGTCGTCATTGTGCGCTCTCCTTTCAACTGTTAATTAGCTTGAGGATTCGCTGCATGTCGCTGAGGGCAGCTTGCGGGTCGGCGCCCAGGTCCTGGCCCAGGGTGTTTTCGATATAGCAATCGAAGAGATGGTTGATCAGGCTGGACATGCCCTTTTCGATGGTGCGGGCGCGCAGGACGCGTTCCTCGCAGCTGCCGTCATCGGCGCTGATCATCGCTTCGAGCGCTCTGAGCTGGCCCTGGATCCGGCGGATGCGATTGATGGTCTTGCGATTGTATTCGCCGCGCTGGATGTGATCATGGCTTAAGATCTCAGTTGCCATAGCATCGCTCCTATACATATACCCCTATAGGTATAGTATCACGGATCATCGACTGTTGTCAAGAAATCGGCTGGAATGCGCTCAGTTGGCGCCGCGCAGCAGAGGGAGGTCGTTGCAGTTGCCGCCGGAGACGGTGGCGTCGACGCGGACCCAGATCTGATCCGCCAGCTTCCACCAGGGCCGGCTATCGACGCCGATGCCGCGGGCGATCGGCTCGGCGCTTTCTCGGTAAGCCATCACGGCGATGATCGGCGCTTTGGGATCGGGTCGGGAGCGAATATTAGCGCCAGCACTCGCCGCGGAAAACTTGCAGGGCACGTCAGCCTCCAAAGCCTCCAGAGGGCTGCCGCCGTCGGACGGCGCCGGCGAGACGACCAGGAAACGATCCAAACTGACGCGCGTCACGTGTGGCAAAGCCTGGATCGGCAAGCCAGTTAATTCCTGATAAGGGTAAGCCGCGGGCCCAGTTGGAGCGCCGGCGGGTTTCAGCGCGCCGTCAGCCCTCTGTTCCAGCGCGATGTGGCTGAATTTGCCACCGCTCAGGGCGACTTCACCGCCGGCGACGGACAGCAAGCCGCGCCCGTCCAGGAGGTGGACCCACATGCCGCCACTGACTTGCGCTTGCAGCCAGGCGGCGCCGCTCAACAGAAGACGCGCGCCGTTGATGACGAAGTGGCGGGGCGCGGCGATCTCGGCCGTTTGCAGCAGGATGCCGCTTTCGGGCGCGCCATCGCAGGGCGCGTCATCCAGGCCGCTGCGAAAGTCGAATCGCTGCCAGGGCAGCCAAAGCGGCGCCGTATCGGCCTCGGCGTCGAGCATGGGCATGCGCTCGATTGGCGCGGAGACGACCAACCGGCTGATCCAGCCGCGCAGTTCGGGCGTGGCGTAAATCAGCAGCCAGCCGCCGCTGCGATCACGCGCGATCGCTTTCAATTCGCGGCTGACCGCCAACTTGGCGATGACGCGCGCGTCAGTATTGGGCAGCGCCCGCAGATTCGCCCCTTGCGCGGCAGTGACTTTGACATCGGCGAGAACAGGTGGCTGCGGCGCCGGCTCGGCCAGGGAGATGGCGACATTGCCGAAAGCCAGCAGGGCAGCGTCGAGCGCCTCAAGATCGCCATCGGCGTAGGCGGGGAAGAGCGCGCGCGCCACGCCCCAGGTTCTGTCTTCGCTGCTGACGCTAAGCCAGTCGATATCGGCGATGGAGATGGCGTCGCCGGGTTCGTCCATGAGGCCGGCGGGCGGCAATGACTCACGATAGACCGGACTTACCGTCGCCTGCCCCAGGCACAGGGTTCCCGCTTCTTGCTCCGCGCAATGCTCAATGATGTTGTTAAACGCGGCTGTTTGAAGCGCCGGGCAGGAAGATTCCTGCGCGAAAGCCTGGGAAAGGCACAGCAAGATGAACGCGGTTGCAGCCAATCTCTTCATTTGCCGTCGGCCCCGCGATCTACCTGAGCAGCCTCATACAACTCGAGCAAAACGCCGCCCGTGCTCCTGGGATGGATGAAGGCGTAGCGCCGGCCGTCGCGCTCTCGCGCGGTCTCGTTGATGAGCTCGTAACCGCGCGCGCTGAGTGCTTTCAGCTTGGCCTCCAGATCGGCCACTTCGAGGCAGAGATGGTGCATGCCGGGTCCGCGCTTGGCCAGATATTTGGCGACGCCACTGTCGTCTGTGGTCGGCTGAATCAGCTCAATGCGCGCGTCGCCGAGCGAGAGGAAGGCGACGTCAACCTCCTCAGCGGGGACTGAATCGATCTCGCCCGACTGCTCTAGGCCGAGGCTCTCGCGCCAGAAATCGAGCGCGGCCTCCATATCATCTACGACTATGGCGAGGTGATTGAGCTTGATGTCGGTCATGCACATATCTTTCGGCGCGTACTTATTCGAGACGGGATTGGAAGATTTGGCGCGATTTCGCCTTTGGCGAGCGTTGTATATTTCTCTTCATCACAGAGGGAAAAGAGGAAACATAGAGAACACTGGGACTGCCTAGTTGACCGCAAAGAGACATTATGTGTTGGCAATTTACCATTCCCATTTGAGACGCGGCGCGACGATTACCTCTCGTTGAATGTTATAATGAGAGTCTGATTGCGGAAAGCGAATCGGCGGCAATCGTCGAGGAAGGTCAGTATGGTCCTAAAGGAAATGACGCGCCCGCTGAGCCCGGCGCTGACGGAAGAGCACGAGATGCTGCTGACGGCTGTGCGCGATTTCGCCGGGCGCGAGATCGCTCCTGTCGCCGCCGAGTACGACGAATCGGGCGACTTCCCGATAAACAGCGTGCGCAAGATGGGCGAGATGGGCTTAATGGGCATTGAAATGCCGGAAGCATACGGCGGCGCCGGCATGGACACGCTGGCACATGTCTTGACCATGATCGAGATCGCCAAAGCCGACGCCAGCCACAGCACCATCCTCAGCGTCAACAACTCGCTTTATTGCAATGGCATCCTCTGGTTCGGCACCGAGGCGCAGAAACGCGAGTGGATCACGCCCGTGGCCAGCGGCGAGGAGATCGGCGCCTACAGCTTGACCGAGCCGATGTCCGGCAGCGACGCCGGCAATATGTCCAGCCGCGCCGTGTTAAATGAGGCGGGCACCCATTACCTCATCAACGGGCGCAAGAGCTGGGTGACCAGCGCGCCCTTCGCCGATCGCCTCGTGCTCTTCACCATGACGGCCGCCGCAGAGAAACATCGCGGCATCACCTGCTTCCTCATCGACACCAGCCAACCTGGATTCAGCCGCGGCAAGACCGAACCCAAGCTCGGCATCCGCGCCAGCGCCACCAGCGAAATCATCTTCGAGAATTACGCCTGCCCGGTGGAGAATGTGCTGGGCGAGGTCGGGGGTGGTTTCAAGATCGCCATGACCGTTTTGGACGCCGGGCGCATCGGCATCGCGGCGCAGTCGCTGGGTATCGCCGAAGCGGCTTATGAAGCGGCGCTGGATTACGCCCGCGAGCGCCAGGCTTTCGGCGCGCCAATCGGCAGCTACCAGATGATCCAGCAGAAAATCGCCGATATGAAAACGCGGATTGAAGCGGGCCGCGGGCTGATTTACCAGGCGATCATCGCCAAAGAGCGGGCGCTGGCGACTGGCGGGCGCTACACCACCGAAGCGAGTATGGCGAAACTCTTCTGCAGCGAGGCGGCCGCCTTCGTCACTGATGAGGCGCTGCAGATCCATGGCGGCATGGGCTACAGCAAAGAGATGTCGCTGGAGCGCTATTTCCGCGATGCGCGCATCACGCGGATTTACGAAGGCACAAGCGAGATCCAGCGCATGGTGATCGCGCGAAACGAATTGGGGTTGCGATGAGAGCAGCAGTTCTAAGTGGACACGGCGGCGCCGAAGTCGTCGAATACGTAGAGGACATACCTGTTCCTGAGCCGGGGCCTGGCGAAGTACGAATCAAGATCGCGGCGGCGGCACTCAATCGGCTAGACCTGTGGGTGCGCGCCGGCTGGCGGGGCTTGGAGCTGGACTTTCCCCACGTCATCTGTGCGGATGGCGCGGGCACGGTCGATGCTGTCGGCAACGGCGTGAGGGCTTTCGCTCCCGGCGACCGCGTCTGCATTGATCCGACCGTCGTGGCGCCCGATGATCCGGCGCTCTACAGCGGGCTGGAGAATCAAACGCGGATCGCCATCCTGGGCGAGCATCACAGCGGCACGGCGGCTGAGCACATCGTCTTGCCTCAACGCAATTTGATGAAGATGCCGGCGGACTTCGACTTCGGCGAGGCAGCGGCGGTCGGGCTGGTCGGCGTCACTGCCTGGCATTCGCTGATCACTCGCGGCGGGCTGAAAGCGGGCGAATCGGTTCTGATTGTGGGCGCGGGCGGCGGCGTCAATAGCATCAGCATCCAGATCGCCAAGTTGGCCGGCGCGACCGTTTACGTGGTCGGCAGCGACAGCGAGAAATGTGCGGCGGCGGCAGCGATCGGCGCTGATGTGACAATCAACCGCGAAGACGAGCCGCAGTGGTCGCGGGCGCTCTACAAGCTCACGAATCGGCGCGGCGTCGATGTGGTGGTGGATAATGTGGGCGCGGCGACGCTGGGGCAGAGCATGCGCGCTTGCCGCATCGGCGGGCGGATTCTGATCGTGGGCGGCACCAGCGGATACGGCTTTGAACTGAATGTGGCCCAGCTCTTCGCGCGCCATATCTCGTTGATCGGCAGCACGATGGGGCCGCATCGCGATTATGTCGCCTTCATGGAGCAGGTCTTTGCCGGGCGGATCAAGGCGGTCATCGGCGCGCGGCTGCCATTGAGCGAGGCGCGGCGGGCGCAGGGCATTCTGGAAAACAATGAGGTCTTTGGGAAAGTGGTGCTGGAATTATAGTGGCATTCGCCAGTCACGAGTTTGACAATTTTTCACCACCGAGGACTCCGAGGATTTCGAGGGCGCCGAAGCTCATGACCCGTCAATGCCAATCTGTTGCTCACTTCGAGAGACGAAATCGGCGCGACGGCAGACTGTAATTGATTACGCACGCCGTACCTTCTGCGGGCATTGTCGAAAGCGATTCAGGTACAGCAAATCTATGCAGCGACCGAAGTCCAATCATATCTCGGTGACCTCCCTCTTCTCGGTGTCCTCGGTGGTAAGAAAACGCCGCATCGTCGGATAGGTTTGTAGCGAATGCCATTTGACGGATCAGACATTTACCAGCTGGCGAGCAGTTTGGGTTTGCCGAGCCTGGAGCGGGCGGCGCGCGCGGCCGGCGTGATGAGCATTCTGGAAATATCCGCCTTTTATGTGGAGCGGCGCCTGCGGCATTCGGTCGCGCGGGTCATCGAATATCAACTGGGCGAGGTCGAGCTGCAAGTCGCTTACGAGGGTGTGCGGCTGGAGACGATACCGCGGATTGCGCTGGAAGCATCGCGGATCGAAAAGCTGAACGCCGTCTTGCTAACTGCCAAGTTTCAATCGCTGGGCGATCAGCCGGGCCTGTCCTATGACGAGCGCAGCCTCTGGTTGATTCAACAGGCGGCTGGCGCGCATATTCACGGTGTCATGGTGGCGCCCGATCGGCCCGAACTGCCCTACGCGACGATCGTCAATGCGATCGACGGCTACCTGCCGGAAGCGATCCGCGAAGTTCCCTTGAGGTATGCCCGATGAAGGACGAAATGCAAGAGGTCGAGGTCAAGCTGCATACGCCGGATTTGGACGCGGTCAAGCGAGCGCTGGAGGCGGCGGGCGCGACCTTGCTGAAGCCCCGCGTCTTCGAGCGGAACGTCCGCTACGATAGCGCCGATGGCTCGCTGACGGCGGCGGGGATCGTGCTGCGGCTGCGGCAGGACGAAGTGGTGAAGCTGACCTACAAAGCCGACGCGAGCATGGAGCGCGGCATCGTCAGCCGCTTTGAAGCGGAGGTTGAGCTGAGCGACTTCGAGACGATGGATGTCATTCTGCGGCGGCTGGGTTATGAGGTCGCGCTGGTTTATGAGAAGTATCGGACGACCTACACGCTGGACGGCGCCGAGATTGTGCTGGACGAGCTGCCCTTTGGGAATTTCACCGAGATCGAGGGCGATGCGGCGACGATCGAACGGGTGGTTGAAAAGCTGGGTTTGGGCGCGTGCCGGCGGATGACGGGGAGTTATGTCGATGTCTTCTGGGATGTGAAGGCGAGGTTGGGGCTGGTGGCCAGGGATTGTACCTTTGAGGCTTTCGAGAATGTGGAAATGGGAGATTCGTTTTTCTGAACACAGAGGACGCAGAGAGCGCAGAGCTTTACTTGATTTGGCGAGAGCTTTCGAGCGCCTTCCACGGCGAAATTTGTAGGGGCGACTCTGTGAGTCGCCCGCTGTCCTGACTTCGCACATATTCTGATCGGAGGAATTCTGTGACTAGCGAATTGGACAAGTTTATTGAAGAACGGTCGAAGATTCCGATTCCTAGTGGTGACGTGGCGCGCATTAGGCTCCTGGCTCAGGAATTAGCTTTGGGCGTACATCGCGACCTCTGGTTTTCTTCATTTGGTTCATTTCGAGGAGAAAGTATCCTCTTCAGAGACGACATGGATCGCTATGTCAAGAATAGATGGGGAAAACTGATCCCAGGTAAGAATTTACCGCTCTTACGAGGTCACGGGTATGTCGAAGAAAAACGAACAGACAGAGGACACAGATACTTCTTACTCACTAAAGCCGCATTCGATCTTATACAAGAAACGCAGCCCTACAACATCTTCATCTCATACCGCCGTCTCGACAGCAGCGCGCTCGCTTTACTAGTTCTTGCTCGCCTGAAAGAACACGAACTCTTCCCCTTCGTCGACATGGCGCTTGAAGCCGGTGGCAACTGGCACGCCGACTTGGAAGAGCGCATCAAGGGCTGCGATTATTTCATCATTTTGCTTGGCAAAGAAACACTGTCATCGCCGATGACGGTCAAGGAGATTCAGTGGGCACTTCAATACGAGAAGACCATCATTCCGCTCTGGCATAGCGGCTTCGTTCTGCAAGAAGAAGAGTGGCCCGACATACCCCCACCTGTACGGGATGCTGTCCAGCAGACAAACGCAATCATTGTCCAAGACGAATCCGCCAGCGGCTACAATACTGCCATCGTCGAGTTGCTCAATCGTTTCGGCGTGACGCCGTAGTAATCACAACGTGCGGGCGATTCACAGAATCGCCCCTACAGCCGGAAAAGGCGGGGACGGGGCGGGCGACCCAAGGGTCGCCCCTACAGCTTTCGACAGAGAACGTGCGTCCCGCGTCGACCACGATTCAGAAAATCTCTGTGCCCTCTGTGCCTCTGTGGCAAAAAAGTGCCAGCGGCAACAACAGCGCCGTTGTCTAGTTGCTCAAGTGCTTTGGAGTGACGACCTAGCTAAGGCAGAAAGCGGGCGACCTGGTAGGTCGCCCCTACAGCCGGAAGTTGTAGGATGCGTCGCAAGTGAAATGGCGCCGGAATTGGCGATACGCTCGCCCCTGTTCTAGCTCTGTGTCCTCTGTGTCCTCTGTGGTAAGATTTGCCGATTGAATACCAGACCTTGCCCAGAGCGCAGGGAGACCGCGCATGACCACCAGCCCCAAGATTGAGCAGCTGCGCGCCAAACGCCGCGAGAGCCAACAGGGCGGCGGCGAAGCCCGCATCCAGCGGCAGCACGACAAGGGCAAGAAGACCGCGCGCGAACGGCTGGATATCTTGCTTGATCCGGGCACCTTCCGCGAAGTGGACGCCTTCGTGCATCATCACAACAATAAATTCGGGCTCGAGCGCAACAAGCCACTCAGCGACAGCGTCGTCACCGGCTGGGGCACAGTTGACGGGCGGCTGGTTTACGTCTATTCGCAAGACTTCACGGTGATGGGCGGCAGCCTGAGCGAGGCGCACGCGGCCAAGATCATCAAGATTATGGATATGGCGGTTAAGGTGGGCGCGCCCGTCATCGGCTTGAACGACAGCGGCGGCGCCCGCATTCAGGAAGGCGTCGAGAGCCTGGGCGGTTACGCCGATATCTTCTTGCAGAATACGCTCGCCAGCGGCGTCATCCCCCAGATCAGCGTCATTATGGGACCCTGCGCCGGCGGCGCCGTTTATAGCCCGGCGCTGACCGATTTCATCATCATGGTGCAGGACAGCAGTTATATGTTCATCACCGGTCCCGATGTGGTCAAGCAAGTGCTCAATGAGGACGTGACCTTTGAGGGGCTGGGCGGCGCATCGGTGCATGGCAGCGTGAGCGGCGTCTGTCACTTCGTCGCCGATGACGAGACGCAGGCGCTGACGCTGGCGCGCGAGCTTCTCAGCTATTTGCCGCAAAACAACATGGAAGACCCGCCCGCCCTGCCGTCCACCGACGACCCGCTGCGCACCGAATCGGCGCTGGATAGCATCGTGCCGGAGAACCCCAACCAGCCCTATGACATCAAGAAGGTCATCGAGTTGATCGTTGATGACGGGCATTTCTTCGAGGTGCACGAGGACTTCGCCGCCAATATCGTGGTTGGCTACGCGCGCTTGGGCGGCACGGCGGTCGGCATTGTCGCCAATCAGCCGATGGTGCTGGCGGGCGTGTTGGATATCAAAGCCAGCGTCAAGGCGGCGCGTTTCGTGCGCACCTGCGATGCTTTTAATGTGCCGCTGATTACTTTCGTCGATGTGCCCGGTTATCTGCCCGGCGCCGATCAAGAGCATAACGGCATTATCATGAGCGGGGCGAAGCTTCTCTTCGCTTATTGCGAGGCGACCGTGCCCAAGCTGACGGTGACCACGCGCAAGTCTTATGGCGGCGCGTACTGCGTCATGAACAGCAAGCATATCCGGGCTGATCTCAATATCGCCTGGCCCACCGCCGAGATCGCCGTGATGGGACCGGAAGGCGCGGTCGAGATCATTTATCGGCGCGAGCTGCAGGAAGCGGAGGACCCGGCAGCGCGCAAGCGGGAGCTCGCAGAGGAATATCGCGAGACCTTCGCCAACCCCTATATCGCCGCCAGTCGCGGATTTATCGATGACATCATCGAGCCGCATAATACGCGCCCGCGCTTGATTAACGCCTTGCAGGTCTTCACCAACAAACGCGATGAGAATCTGCCCAAGAAGCACGGCAATATCCCGCTGTAGCAGGAGCAACTAATTGCATACTATTCGTTTTTCACCACAGAGGAAACGAGGAATCAGAGAGGGGCGCGTAGGTCGCGTAGACACTGACCGCCGACACAGCCCTAAGGAACAGAGGGCATTACATTGTATTGAAACCAGCCGTTCCAGAACTTTGTCGGGGCTTGCCTTGGCAAGCCCGTCAGCAAGTTTGTTTGGTTTGGTGTGCATCATTTCTTGGCTCTCGATGGTCTCGATAATCTCGGTGTACTCGGTGATAAAGTTTCATCACTTGCTTGGATTTACGGCTACGCGCTTATAAGGATTCTAACTTGCAAACCGGTCCCTTCAACAAAATCTTAATCGCCAATCGCGGCGAGATTGCGGTGCGGATCATCCGCGCGGCCCGCGACCTCGGCATCCCGACGGTGGCGGTCTACTCCGATGTCGATCGAACTGCGCTGCATGTGCGCTATGCCGATGAGGCGGTGCCGATCGGCGGTCCGCGGCCGGCGGAAAGTTACCTGCGCAAGGACAAGCTGATTGAAGTGGCGCGCAAAACAGGCGCCGAGGCCATCCATCCGGGGTATGGTTTTCTGGCGGAGAACGCCGATTTCGCCCAGCAGGTGATGGACGAAGGCATCGTCTGGATCGGTCCCTCGCCGAGCGCCATCGCTACCATGGGCGACAAGCAGGCGGCGCGCACGGCGGTCAGGCGCAATGGCGTGCCTCTGATCCCCGGCACGGAAGCGGGCATGCCCGATGACGAGCTCATCCATGCCGCCAGACGCATCGGCTTCCCGGTGCTGATCAAGGCGGTGGCTGGCGGGGGCGGCACCGGCATGCGCCCGGTGGAGCGGGAAGAAGACTTCGCCGAATCGCTGGCGACGGCGCGCCGCGAAGCCGAGAGCGCCTTCGGCAATGGCGATGTCTACGTTGAGAAGCTGCTGCTAGGGGCGCGTCATATCGAGTTTCAAATCTTGGCCGACGCCCATGGCAACACGATCCACCTGGGCGAGCGCGAGTGTTCCATCCAGCGCCGACATCAGAAACTGGTGGAAGAAGCGCCGAGCGTCTTCGTTGACCGCGAGCTGCGCGAGAAGATGGGGGCGATGGCGATCGCGGCGGCGGAGTCGGTCGGTTATATCAACGCCGGTACCATTGAATGCATGGTCGACCGCGACAAGAATTATTACTTTCTCGAGATGAACACGCGGCTGCAGGTCGAGCATCCGGTGACCGAGCTGGTGACCGGCATTGACCTGGCGAAAGAGCAGATCCGCATCGCGCGCGGCCGGCGAATGGGTCCTACCGAGAGCCTGCTGGAGCCGACGGGTTGGGCGATCGAATGCCGCATCAACGCCGAAGATCCCTACAACAACTTCATGCCCTCTACCGGGACGATCACCACGCAAATTCTGCCGACCGGTCCCGGCGTGCGCGTCGACGGCGGCGTGTATTCCGGCTCCGAAATCACACCCTATTACGACAGCCTGATCGCCAAGCTGATCACCTGGGGCGAGACGCGTTCCGAGGCGATGCTGCGGATGCGGCGAGCGCTTGCCGAATATCGCATCATGGGCTTGAAGCACAATATTCCCTTCCATATTAACTTGTTGAACAGCATCAGTTTCATCGCCGGGCAATTTGACACCACCTTTGTCGAGCGGCGCTTCAATATGAACACTTATGAGCAAGATCCGACAGCGGGCGACTTGGAGACCGTGGCAATCGCGGCGACGCTTTACGCGCATCGTCAGCGACAGTTGGCGTCCCAGGTGGTGGCGCCAGCCAAGCGCGACGCCAGCAACTGGAAATGGATGGGGCGCTTCGAGAGGATGCACCGATGAAGTACGTCACCATCATCAACGAGCGGCGCTTCGAGATCGAGGTCGACAATGAGGGGCGCGTGCTGATCGATGGCGAAGAGCGCGATGTGGATTTCCTGAATCTGGGCGGTTCGCTCTTCTCGCTGATCACTGAGAATAAATCTTTTGAAGCGGTTATAGATGATGACGAGGGCCGGATTGATGTGATGATGCGGGGCCGCCTCTTTGAAGCGCAGGTGCTCGATGAGCGCGCGATGCTCCTCATGCAGCGGCGCGGGGGCGTGGCGAGCGCCTCCGGAGAAGTAAACGCGCCGATGCCGGGGCTCATCGTTGAAGTGACCGCGGCGCTGGGCGGCGAAGTGGCTAAGGGACAGACCGTAATCATCCTGGAATCCATGAAAATGCAGAACGAATTGAAGTCGCCAATTGATGGCGTTGTGCGCGCGATACACGCGGAAGCGGGGCAAGCGGTGGACAAGAACGAACTGCTGGTGGAAATCAAGGCGCCCGATACTGAAAACTAGTTCCCCTCGATTTTTGTCGTAGCGCGACTGACACTATAATTTGAGTTATTCCATCGGTCTTTGGATAGAACGAGAGCAAATGACGCCGGTTCCTAAACGAATCCCGCGCTGGGCGGATGCAATTTGGTTTGCGCTGCTTTCTGCCTACATCTTGGCGGGAACGGCGATCGTGCCGTTCCACGGTGATGAATCGACGCTGATTCACATGAGCCAGGATTATCACTTCCTGTTCGTGGAAGTCGATATGTCCAAGATCCTCTATGACCGCGATTGGTCGGATCGTAGGGCGCACCAGCGCTCGCGCCTCATTGATGGCACTATTTCCAAGCTGATATATGGCTGGCTCGCCGCGCACAAGGGCTATCGTCCAGAGGACCTGAACGGGTTCTGGCGCTGGGATTTCAATTACGACTTTAACTACACGGACAATCGCGTGCCGGACGCGCGGCTGCTCGCGGCGGCGCGGATGGCATCGGCGGTTCAATTGGCGCTGGCTGCCATTGTATTCTTCCAATTCGTACAGATTTCGCTGAATCGACCGACGGCTTATTTGGCGAGCGCGCTCTTCGTATTGCATCCCAACGTCTTGATCAACGGGCGACGAGCGATGATGGAAGGCTCACACCTGCTGGGGTTGATGCTGGTGCTGCTGGCTGGCGCCTGGTTGCTGCGTGAGCGGAGATGGTATGCCTATGTGCTGCTTGGCGTCTGCATGGGATTCGCGGTAGCAGCCAAACACCCGAACATCATCGTCTGCGCCTTGGTTTATCTGGCTTTGCTGTTGGCGATGCGCCGGCAGCGGCGACGGGAGCGCGACCAGCACAAGAAAACTGTTTGGAGAGAGCGCGCCGTTTTCATCATATCGCCATTCGTCGCCGCCCTGGTGTTTCTGCTGCTGAATCCAGCTTGGTGGTCGGCGCCATTGGAGCTGCCGCCCGTCATCATAGACTTGCGCTCAGCGCTTTTGAAAGGTCAAGTACAACAATTCGGCGGTTACAACTCCTTTGCCGAACAGATGCAAGGCTTCTTCCGATACGTCTTCGCGGCCGAACACCAGTATTTTGAAGTGGCGCGCTGGTCCGGATACGACGTGATCACGGCGCAGATCCAGCACTACGAAAGATCGGGGCAAGCGGGCAGCTTAATCGGCGGGACGGCTTTGACCGGCTGGTTGAGCCTGCTGCTGGCGCTGATTGGCATTTTTCATCTCGTTCGCAGCGCGGCGATCCAGGCAAGTAGTCGGATTCTATTGCTGGTCTGGATTTTGGGTTCGGCGCTGATCACGCTGGCGGTGACGCCGCTGCCCTGGGCGCGCTATTACCTGCCGCTGGCGCCCGCGATGGCTATTTTGGTGTCATTGGCTGTGGTCGCGCTGGCTTCATCGCTGCGGAATCGCAATAGCAAGAGTCGCTCGGCGGCGGAAACAATCCAGCGCGCAAACACAGAATAACAAGCCCGCTCCGTGCGCAGGCAAGCGTGTCTATTAGATAAGTGTCGATGGCGTCAACATATTGGATAGAAGCATCGCTGGCTGGCATTCTCCCGACCCTGTGGATGTTCGTCGGCGTCGGTTTGCCTTGGGCATACGCCGTCATATCGACGCGATTCTGGACTTCGAAAGCTTTAATCGGCGCGACCGCTCTGGCACTGGGACCCGCCTGGATGACGGCTTGGATGCTCATCCTGGGCCTTGCCGGCGCCCAACTTGAGGCCCGTCTGCTTCGGTCCGAATGGATCTTGCTCAGCAGCGTCGTCATCTCCGCGGTCGGCGTCCTAATTGCCTGGCGCAAACAGAAGAAGTCCGCACCTTGCGCAAGCTCGGCGCCACCCCTCGCCTTTGATGAAAAGATGATTGTCGCGTTGATCGCGGTCGCCGTTGTCTTGCGTTGGATTCACACCGCTTTCTGGCCCTTCACGGCATACGATGCCTTATGGGTATTCGCCTATCAGGGCAGGCATTTTTTTCTCGAAGGCAATATCCCGCACGCGATCGACTACTACCCGCCCTTCCTGTCGATCCAATTCACCTATGTACAGACCTTGATCGGCGGCATCAACGATCATGCGGCGCGCATGGTGATTCCGATGCTGCATATCGGCAGCATCATGGCCGCTTATCTGCTGGGCGAGCGCCTGCTGAATCGGCGCGTCGGGCTGATCGTCGCCGCGCTATGGAGCTTGCACCCGCAGGTCGGTCGCTGGGCGGTAATCGGCGATCTTGAGATTCCGCTGACTTTCAGCTTCACCTTGGCGGCGGTCTTTTTTCTGCGCGCCTGGAGCGACGATCAGGACCCGCGCGATCGGCGGAATGAGGCGCTGCTGGCCGGCTTAATGCTGGGCATCGCGCTGTTCACCAAGCCAACCGCGGGCGCCTTCGTATGGGGGGTATTGCTGCTGCTCGCCGTCGATCTGCTCTCCAAGCGATTTCGTTTTCGCCGCTGGAGGCTTCGATTTAAAGTCGCGCTCTGGACCGGGCTGGCTTGCGTCCCACTCGGCGCGATTTGGTACTTAAGAAACCTGGTGCTGGGACATGAGGTCATCACTTTACCGAAGGCGGTCTGGCTGACGCGGGCGCTGCGCAGTGGCGATTATCTGGCGCCGCTTGTGATTGCCGCTGTCGCCGCCTGGCTGGCGCTGTCTATTCGCTTCAGATTGAAAAGGCGCGAATTCATGCTCGGCGCCCTTGGCATCGCGCTGCTGCTGGCGGGAGCGTTGGCTTCAAATCCGAAGCTGTTCCCCGGGCGGGTCGATCCACCGGCGAGCTATATCCAGCTAATGGAAATCGCTCTCATCGCTGGCGGTCTGGCTCTTGGCGGATTCAGCCTGCGCCGCGTGATTGGGATGGCATCCGAGAAGCAGGTCAAGCGCATGATCAGCACTGGCGGCTGGGCGCTGCTGTTGGCGCTGCCTTACTTCGTTACGTTCTATTATTCCTACAGTTATCACTATCGGCTGGGATTCGCAATTTTACCCTTGTTGTGCCTGCCGATCGCGGTCGCGCTGTCGACGCTGCTCGCAAGCGAGCGAATCAGCGGCTGGAGCAAGCGAATGCGGCGCGGCTACTACTTTGCTCTTTTCTGTCTGAGCCTGCCCGGTATAGCGGCGCCGGCGCTGAATGTCAACTGGTCGTTGGTCTGGTTAGGAGACGATGGGCTGGACAGCGACGCCAGGAAATATCAAGTCTTCAATCCATCGCTGCTGGAAGTCGTGTTCGGGCTGGAAGACTACATGACAAATTCCGGGAATCGGCCGGTTGTATTGGCGCCGGGGGAAGAGCGTTTGCCTTTTTTCTTCCCGCAGATGCGGGTCTTGGACCAGCCGGCGTCGAGTCTGGCGGAATTCGAATTGTCGGGCGCAACGCATTTCATTTACGGCGCCAAGGCGCGGGAGGCTTATCTGGAGGCCGGGCTGGAGCCACGATCAACGCAGCTTGTTTCGGCTCTGGGACGAGTCGATTTATTCCGAATGACGAAAGAACACCGGGACGCCACTTTCAGCTACGAGTTGTACGAGGCGCTGGATTGGAAAGACCGCTGGACTGTTCCCAAGCGACATCGATCGCAGCCGCCGGAGCGCCAGGTGGTCATCTTTGGCGGTCGGCTGCAAGTTTATTTGGATGGCTTGTATCCGGCGATCATTCACCGGGAGACGCCAGTAACCTTCGAGCCGAGTTGGCGCGCGCTGCGGACGCTTGAGCGCGAATATCAGTTTGTACTGCAGCACCGGCATCCTGAAGAGGGCACGCTGAGGCAAGAGTGGCGACTGAAGCCCGGCGAGCATCGCCACGGCTATTATTCGCCGCTGCTTTGGGAAGTTGATGAAATCGTGAGAGACCGGCAAGTCTTGCGGTTGGATCCAGAAGCCGGATACAAGCGCGGCCATCCGTATGTTTTTCTGCTGGGCGTTTGGGATCCGGCGACCGAGCGATACCTGCCCGTCGAAGTTGATGGCGAGCCGGCGGGCGCATTCTATAAAGTGGCGGGCTCTTAGCGATTGCCGCCTTGAATTATCGCAAGACCAGAAGAGAATCGGAAAAGAGACGCTGCGTGGCCCGGTTGTTGAAGCGCGCCCAGGCGACCTCGAATTGCGTGCGCAAGCCCGCCAACTCGGCGTCGCGGGCGCTGATATAGCATTGCAAGATCGCGGTCTGCTCGGCCGGCAGATCATCAATGCCCGCGACAGTTTCGCTGAAGACGGCGATATCATTGATGCGTCCAAGGATCTCCTGCATCGCCTTCACCTGCAGCAGGAATGCCCCGGCGGAGCGGCCCAGGATCGGCTGGAAGAATTCCAGGGCATAGCGCAACTGCTTGTACTCGACGCGCAAGGCATGCAGGACGGTATCGTCCGCCGCCGGCAGCACGCTGTCGTAGGCTCTGACGCGGGCCAGGCGTTCGTGCAATAACGAGGGCAGCACATGGCGCAGCTGATGCGGCGTCTCACGCCGTTTCAGTTTACGCGCGCCCCGCCCGCGGCGTTTGGTCAGCCGCTGAAACCGGCGGAGAAAACGCGAGTAGCGCTTGGAATCGAAGAGCCGATTCAGACGGACGCGAAAGGCACGTCGGCGATCCTCGAGCAGGGCGATCACCGGTTCCAGCGCTTCTTGAGAGGCCGGCGGCAAATCCTCCCGGAAATCTTGCAGATCCAGAATCAAGACATCAAGGTCACGGATGGCGCCCAAAGCGCGCGCGATTTCCCGCAAGCCTCGCTCGTATTCCATTACCGTCTTGCGGCGATAATGGGCGCCGATGAGATTGAAGAGGCTGCGCATGCGGCGGATGGCCACGCGCATCTGATGCACGGATTCGATATCTTCGCCGGTGCGGCTGCCGGCTTCGTGGCTCTTCATCCGGCGGAGCTGGCGGGCGAAGATCTTCCGCCCGGCTTCGGCCATGGGATCGGTGGCTTGGATGTCCCTCTTCTTTTTCCTGGGCGATTTGCTATCGGCAGCCATGTTCGTCTCTTCGCGCTATCGAGTCGTGATGTTGCTTTGATGTCACGGTTACGGACAAGCTTCGGCAATTGCATACAGTTCTTTAAGTTTACATTAACAAATCGACTTATGCTCGAATATATCCTTAACATTCGGTGCTGAAGAAAGGCTGGCGCAATCATTGACCCAGCAGTGATATACTGTGCCTGGATGTCAAATGATTTCGGGACGGTTATCTTAAACCACCGAGCACACCGAGTCGACAGAGATGACCGAGGCGAAAGAGCCATGATGGGAAGCGGCGCCGTCATTGTTGCGAAGATGGACTTAACATGACCGCAAGGGTCGTCTTCATCACCGGCGCCTCGAGCGGGATTGGTAGGGCGGCGGCGCTTGCCTTCGCGCGCGCTGGCTATCAGGTCTGCGGGCTGGCGCGGCGGGCGGTACGGCTGGAGGCTTTGCGAGAAGAGATTGCTGCCCTGCCGGTTTCACATGGCGAGTTCCTCGCCCTCGCCGGCGATGTAAGCGATTTGGCGGCGCAGGAGGCGGCGGTGGCGCGGGCGCTGGAGCGCTTTGGGCGGCTGGATGTCTTGGTCGCCAATGCTGGCGTCGGGCAGCATGGGGCCATCGCCGAAGCGGACTGGGACCATATCGAGACGGTACTGCGTACCAACATCGACGGCGTGCTGCACAGTGTGCGCGCTGCTGTGCCGGCGATGCGCGAATCGGGCGGCGGTCACATCCTCATCGTCACATCGGTGGTGGCGGGCCTGCACTGTCCCTACACCGCCATCTACGCCGCCAGCAAAGCCTTCGTTTCCAGCCTGGCTGGCTCGCTGCGGCTGGAGCTGGAAGATGGAAACATCGCCGTGACCGATGTGCTCGTGGGGCGCACGCACACTGAATTCAACCAGAACCGGCTGGGCTCAGGGGAGGCGGCGCGCGGGGGGCTGCCGACGATGAGCGCCGAGGAGGTCGCGCTCGCTCTGGTGCGGGCGGCTGAGCGCAAACCGAGGCGGCTGATCATGAGTCTCTTCGATCGGCTGATCCTGGCCGGTGGAGTCGCGGCGCCGGGCATCATGGCGCGTCTGGCGAAGCGGCAATACAAGCCGGAACCGGGCGATTAGCGCGAAAGGCGCTGACGATGGCGAAAGTCAAGAAGCTCAATTCGATGCGGCTGCTGGATGCCGGCTCGATTCGCTACGACGTGCATGTCTATGACAAGTCGATCCGCGATGCGCGGCAGGTGGCGGAAGCGGTCGGATTTAAGGCGGACGAAGTTTTCAAAACGCTAGTGGTGGAGGCGCCTTCAGCGCGAAAACCGGCTCTGGTGATGCTGCCGTCGAATCGTACGCTGAATCTCAAGCGGCTGGCGAAAGCGCTGGGCGAAAAGAAGCTGGCGCTGGCATCGCATGCCGATGCCGAGAAATGGACCGGCTTACAGGTGGGCGGCATCAGCGCGCTGGCTTTGACGAGGAAGAACTGGAAAGTTTATCTCGACCGGCGGGCGGCGGCGCTGGAGCAAATCGTCATCAGCGCCGGGCAGCGGGGCCTGCAACTGCGCGTTGAGACTGCGGGCTTGATCAAGCTGCTCGGCTGCGAGTTGGTTGATGTAGCGGACCCGTGAGCGCCGTTGATCAGCGCGACAAGATGCGGGCGAGATCGAAGTATTCGGGCGTGATCTGCCGCGTGCGCGCGGTCGCTTCGGCCAGGGGAATCGGCGTTTGCTCGCGTCCGATGCGGGCGACCATTTTGCCGCTTTCGCCGCCGAGCAGCAATTCAATCGCGTAGACGCCCATCCGCGTCGCCAGAAGCCGATCAAAGGCGGTTGGGCTGCCACCGCGCTGCGTATGCCCCAGGATCGTCAGCCGGATTTCAAAGCCAATGTGCTTCTGTTCGAGGTAGTGCGCCAGCTCCGGTCCTTGATAAGGGGCGCCTTCAGCCAGTACGGCAATGGCGTGAGTTTTGCCGCGGATATAGGCGTCTTCCAGTGAGACGGCGATTTCATTCATGGTGACGCCATTCTCCGGCGTGACGACAATTTCGGCGCCGCCGAGGATGCCGGCCATTACGGCGAGATAGCCGCAGTCGCGCCCCATCACTTCCACCACAAAGGCGCGGTTATGCGAGGTGGCGGTATCGCGCAAGCGGTCAACGGCGTCCAGGATCGTATTCAGCGCGGTGTCAACGCCGATGCTGGTATCGGTGCCCCAGATGTCGTTGTCGATGCTGGCCGGGATGCCGATGACCGGCACGCCCACCTTGTGCAGCGCGAGCGCGCCACGCAGGCTGCCATCGCCGCCGATGACGATAACGCCCTCGATTCCGTTTTCGTTGAGCCGGCGCTGCCCCTTCATTTGGCCTTGAGCGGTCTTGAATTCTTCATTGCGGGCGGTCTGCAGGACGGTCCCGCCGCGCTGAAGGATGCCGCTGACCTCGCGGCTGCTCAAGAGCGCCATGTCGCCAGCCAGCAAACCTTGGTAGGCTTGGCGGATGCCATAGACTTCGACGTCATGGTCCAGCCCGGCGCGAACCACTGCGCGGACGGCCGCGTTCATTCCGGGCGCGTCGCCACCGCTGGTCATAACGGCGATGCGTTTCATCTGGGCTGTCTCCACACAAGCCGTTCCGCGACATCAACGCGATAGTTGCGGCGCCAATGTCTCCCATACTGAGTATTCTAAACAGATTTGCTTGCGTCTTCAAATAGGAATGCGTCAAGAGGCATCAAAGCGCGCTGGCACATTGGGAAATGCGGAGTTAATCCTCATCGTCGATTTCGATGAGGTCGGCGCTGCCGACGATCCCGACCAGCTCCTGATGGAGCGCCTCGCAGATGTCTGTCGTTTGGTTGGGGAAGTCCAAGGGCGTCGACTCGCCCCCACGCAAGACGATGATGCGAAAGCGATCGATGCCGGGATAGGAGACCAAGGTGTTGTGGATATGCCGCAGTTTCCGCCGATCTCTTTCCGCGTCTTCCGATGCCGCCAGAATGACGGAGATCAAGCGCGGCGCCCGTTCCGGCGCATTCTCTTCGCCAGGCAGCGCCAGGTGACCCGCGCCATTCACCCATTCGGGCTCGTCTTCCGGTTCTTGATTGGCGTCGACCGAGCCGGAGTCGAGAGGCGCGCCACTCGGCGGGGCGTCAAATTCGGGCGGGGGCGGCGCTTCTGGCGGCAGCTCGTCGAAGCCCGGCGGGGCACTTTCCAGCGCCTCCATAACGGCGTCGGGCGGCTCATCATCGGCGCCAGCCCAAGCCGATTCGGGTTCAAGATTAGGTTCGGACGGGTGGTCATCGGGCAAGGCGATGTCGAAATCAAGTCTGAGTTCGTCAGCGATGATCTGCGGATCGCCGCGGCTTTCGTCGTAGCGGCCCAGGATCAGAACGATCTCGCCCTCTTCCAGGCTGCGGGCGCCGGAAGCCGCATCCGCATTGCGATCGGCAAATTTGTCCATGGCTTTGGCGTAGGTTCGGGGGAAGAGCACCACTTCGATGACGCCGGCGCTGTCGTGCCAATCCTCCAGGCTGAGCACCGCCATCATGTCGCCGTTGCGGGTGGTGATTTTGCGCAGGGCGGTCACTTCGCCGGCGACGCGCACCGTTTCCGGCTTCGATAGCGACGGGCTTTTCAGCTCGGCAATCTTTTGCAGATTCTGCTTTTCGAGCAGATGCCGATACCGGTCGACCGGGCGCCCGCTGAGATAGAGGCCCAGCAGTTCCTTTTCCCATCTCAACAGTTCGCGGGCGTTCAGCTCCTGCACGTGCTTGAAATCTCTGAGCAGATTATCTTCGTCCGCGGTCGCCTCGCCAAACATAATCATCTGGCCCACTTCCTGGTCGCGATGATAATTGCTGCTGTAGCTCACAATACCGTCCAATGCCGCCATTAGCGCGGCGCGGGCGCCAAAATCAGCAAAGGCGCCGACCTTGATCAAGCTCTCAAGCGTCCGCTTGCCCAACTTGCGCATATCAACCCGCTTGCAGAAATCTGCCAGGCTGCTGAATGGCGCTTCGCCGCGAGCCACGATCAAGTCTTGGAGTGCGCGCGCGCCGGCGTTCTTGACCGCGCCCAGCCCGAAGCGAATCGCGCGGCGGCCGTCAGCAGTTGACTCGATGTCGAAGTCCAACTGACTGCGATTGACATCGGGCGGGGTGATCGGAATGTTCAAGCGGCGGCATTCTTCCAAAAAGGTCGAGACTTTGGTGAGGTCGTCGCGCTGCACGCTGAGCAGAGCGGTCATATATTCTTCGGGATAGTGGCATTTGAGGTAGGCCGTCTGCATAGTGATGACGGCGTAATCGGCGGCGTGGGCTTTATTGAAGCCGTAATCGGCGAAGAATTCGATCATTTCGAAGATTTCTTCGGCGGTCTCTTCATCGACGCCGTTTTGTGGACCGCGCTCCATGAAGATCGCCCGATGTTTGCTGAGCTCGGCTGGCAATTTCTTGGAGACGGCTTTGCGCATAAGATCGGCTTCGCCCAATTCATAGCCGAAGAGCGCGCCGGCGATCTCCATGATCTGCTCTTGATAGACGCAGATGCCGTAGGTTTCGGCCAAGATCGGTTCGAGCTTCGGATGCAGCGTGGTGATTTCCTCATCGCCATGCAGGCGCCGGCAATATTGGGGGATGAATTCCATGGGGCCGGGGCGATAAAGCGAGATGGCGGCGACGATGTTTTCAAAGACGCGCGGGCGCATTTGCCGCAGCATTTGCTGCATGCCGCCGGATTCCACCTGGAAGACGCCGATCGTTTCGCCCTCGCTGATCATGCGAAAGGCGTCATCAAGCCGCGCGCGCTGTTCATCGCCCTCAGCCTCTTCATGCCGATAGGGAATGCTGTCGATGCTGTAGTGGATGCCGCGATGCCGCGCGATCAGCTCGCAGGCTTTGCGCAGGATGGTGAGCGTCGACAAGCCCAGGAAATCGACCTTGAGCAAGCCGATGTATTCGGCCGTCTCCATAGGGAATTGCGTCACTGCGCTCAGCGCGCCGCCCGATGGATCTTTGCCGGTGATTCGATGCAGTGGCACGAGGTCGACCAGGGGGCGATCAGCGATGATGACGCCGGCGGCATGGGTGGAGGCGTGGCGGGTCATGCCTTGCAATTCAATGGCGGTGTCGATCACGCGCTGCAAATCGGCATCGCTGTTGTAAAGATCAAGCAACTCCGGATTGCCATCGACATATTCGCGGATTTTCTTTTGGCGGGCTTCTTGGGGAATCATGGCGGCGGCGCGGTTGATCAAGCTGAGATCGACATCGAGGGCGCGCCCGACATCGCGGACGGCCGCTTTGGCGCCCAAAGTGCCGAAGGTAATGATGGCGGCGACCTTGTCTTCGCCGTATTTCTGGGCGGCGTAAGCGATCATCTCGCCGCGGCGATCATCGGGATAATCGAGATCGATATCGGGCATGGTGATGCGACCCGGGTTGAGAAAGCGCTCGAAGAGCAGGCCGTTCTGTATCGGATCGATATTGGTGATGCCGAGGCTGTAGGCGACCAGGCTGGCGGCGCCCGATCCGCGGACGTTCCACCAAATATCGGCTTGGCGCGCGAATTCACAAAGGTCCCACACAATCAGGAAATAGGCGTCGAAACCCATGCTGTGGATGATGTTGAGCTCGCGTTCAATGCGCTCAGTGAAGACGTCGTTTCCCCGCCAATCGGCATCGAAGCGCCATACCATGCCGATGTCGATCAGGTGGCGCAGGTAGCTGTGCTCGTCGAAGCCGGCCGGCACGGGGAAAGCCGGCAAGTGGTAACCCTTTGGCGCCAGGTCAATTTCGGTCATTTCGGCGATTGTCAGCGAGTTGGCGAAGGCTTCATCGACCAGCTCTTGCGGCAGACCCTCAAAGCCTTTCCGCATTTCAGCAGCCGACTTGAGATAGTAGCTGTTGAAAGGCTCCATCTTCATCCTGTCGGGCTCGGACTTGAGGGAGCTGGTTTGGATGCAGAGGAGGGTGTCGTGCGCATCGGCATCGTCGTGATTGACATAGTGCACATCATTGGTGGCGACCAATTGCACCTGGCTGTGGCCGCTGCGGCGATATTCACAGAGCCAGCGATTCAGCCCGTCCAGCGCTGCGATGTCGTGGCCCTGCAATTCCAGGTAGAAGTTTTCCGCGCCGAAGACATCTTGATACCAGCCAATTTGCTCGCGCGCGAGCTTGTCTTTGCCATTCGACACCAAGCGCGGAATCTCCGCCGCCAGGCAGCCGCTGGTGGCGATGAGGCCCTTGGCGTGCGCCGCCAGGAATTCTTTGTCGACGCGCGGGTTGTAATAGAAGCCTTCCAGCTGGGAGGCGGAGGCGATTTTCAGCAGGTTCTGATAGCCGGTCAAATTCTTCGCCAGTAGCAGCATGTGATAGGGGCTGCGGTCGAGGCGCGGATCGCGATCGGTCATGCCGCGGCGCGCCAGGTAGCCCTCCATGCCGATGATGGGTTTGATGTCGGCCTCGCGGCAGGCGCGGTAGAAGTCCAGGACGCCATACATGACGCCGTGATCGGTGATGGCGAGAGCGGGCATTTCCAACTGCCGCGCGCGCGCAACCAGCGCGTCGATCTTGCTCTGGCCATCGAGCAGGGAGAACTCGCTATGGACGTGGAGATGAACGAAATCGCTTGTCATGATGTCGATGGGCGCCGGCGTCGATACGGGTTTCAAATGGCGAAGAGTAACCGTATTATAGCACTCGACGGACGTTGATGTGCGCGGGTATGTTGCGCGTTGGTAGATAGAATCAATTCATAATTGCGAAAAGCAATTGGAAACCGTCAGCAGGCGTGGGCGAGCCACCGGCTCGCCCGTACAGCTTGTCCATCATATTGGTATATGCGCTCTTATGTGAGACCGTATTATGCCTTGTTTGAGACCGCTTAGAAGACTTCCTGTTGGTGGAACGCTGATAGACCATGCCGGAATTGCCAGAAGTTGAGACGGTAGTGCGGGATCTGCGCAAGCCACTGATCGGGCGGCGGATCGAGCGTATGTGGCAGGACTGGGCGCCGACGATCCACTCGCCAGCGCCGGCGGAATTTGCCGCGCGGATTGCGAGCCAGCGGGTGCGGGGGATAAATCGGCGAGGCAAGTACATCTTGATCGAGCTCGATCATGATACCTTGGTCATCCACTTGAAGATGTCCGGTCGGCTCTATGTGGCCGCCGCCGATGAAAAGCATGAAGCGGATCGCTGGGTGCATGTGCGCTTCGATTTGGATGGCGGGCGGCAGCTGCGCTTTTCGGACCTGCGAAAATTCGGGCGTGTTTATTTAACCGACGATGTCGAGCGCCTGCTGAGCCATCTAGGTCCGGAGCCGCTAAGCGAAGACTTCGCTCTGGAGGGATTTCGCGAAGGGATGCGCGGGCGGAGGCGGGCGATCAAGTCGCTGCTGATGGAGCAGGAATTCCTTGCCGGCGTGGGCAATATCTACGCCGACGAAGCTTTGTTCCGCGCCGGCATTCACCCGGCGACGCCCGTGGATTTATTGACAGAGGACGATACGGCGCTGCTGCATCAGACGATACGCGCGGCGGTGGAGGCGGGCATCAAGCACGAAGGCGCGAGCATCAATTGGTATCGCAAGCCGGACGGCGGCAAGGGAAGTTCGCAGGATCACTTTTACGTTTACGGGCGGACGGACCTGCCCTGCCGGGCTTGTGGGACAGCGATCAACAAGATTCGGGTGGCGCAGCGGGGGACGCATTTTTGCCCGGCATGTCAGCCGGAGCGGGTTTGATTTCTTGCCACAGAGGCACAGAGACACTGAGGAACAGAATCGACGGCGGACGACCCGCGAGAAAAGAATGTGTAGACACGCGCGACAATGCCGCCGCCCACGCCAAATACCTTGCGTGTTGTTGTGCAGATGGAATACTGTGGGCGAGTCACCGCCGGCGGTCAGTGTCTACGCGACCTCGCCCCTACGGATCTTAATCAAAGCGCAAACGTGTAGGGGCGTTTGAACCGCAGTGTCTACGCGCGGCGCTGTAACGCCCTCTTGCAACGTGCAACGCAAAAAGGGTATTACGGATTGTCGTAATCCAGCTTATGCGGCTGCACGGACAGGCGACCGCGTTCGTCTTGGGTCAGGCGACCCGCGGGCATCTTGGCATCGTGCGGAAATATCAGCAGCGCGTTCGTCTCCAGCGCCCACTGGTGCCAGCGGCGTTTGCTTTCCAGGGTGACCAGGGGCTCGACATCAAAAGCGGTCATCCAGGCGAGGCGCTCGAAGTGCACCGCCAGCGAAGCCATATCGCAAATGAAAGCGGCGCGCTCGTCCCCGCTTTCGATGCGGACGCTCATGTGACCCGGCGTGTGGCCCGGCGTCACGATTGCCGATACGCCCGGCGCGATCTCCTCGTCGCCATTGAGCAGACGCAGCTGACCGAATTCATGGAGGGGGACGTAATTGTCCGGGCGATATGTGCCCCGCGTCCGTTCGTTGAGATGGGTCGCGTCATCGTATTCGCGGCGCTGGACCAAGTATTCGGCATTGGGGAAGGCGGGCGCGCGCGATCCGTCGTCATGGATGCGGAAGTTGCCGGTACAGTGGTCGTCGTGCAGATGTGTATTGACGACGATGTCGATATCAGCCGCCGCCAGGTTCAAGGCTGCGAGTCCGCGGTGCGTGCCATCGAATTCGTCAATGTGCAGGAAGCGGCGCTGCGAGTCGCTGAGACTGTTGCCAAAGCCGGTATCGACGATGATATTCACCCCGGCGGCGCGGATGAGCAGGTTGTGCGTAGCGCAGCGGATCAGGTGGCGTTCGTCGGCACTGTAGCGGCGCGACCAGAGAACGCGCGGCACCAAGCCAAAGAGACCACCCGGGTCCATATAAGTGGTCGCGTCATTGAAGAGATAGACCTCAATATCGCCGATTTGGAACATCACACGCGTGCGTCAGCCGGCTTGCTGGAACTTGCCCGAGAGATTGTCTTCGCGCATGTGGCAGTGCTTGTATTTCTTGCCGCTGCCGCACCAGCAGGGTTTGTTGCGACCCGGGCGCCCCCCGCTTTTGCGAACGGTCTGCTGAGTAGGACGGTCGCTGCCGCCCAATTGCAGCTCGGGCCGATACTCGCGCATTTCGCGGCGGCGCTGCGGAGTCTGGACGATGGCCGGCTGGACCAGGAAGATTTGGCGCGCGGCGATCTGTCGGTAAGTATCCTCGACCACGCGGAACATCTGGAAGCCCTGCCGCTGATATTCGACCAGCGGGTCTTTCTGGGCGATGGCTTGCAAGCCAATCCCCTCGCGCAGGATATCGAGGTCGGTCAAGTGGCGCTGCCAGAAATGATCGAGCGAGCGGATCACCGTTTGGCGCTCGGCCATTTCGGTCAGTCCCTCGCGCGCTTCTTCCAACTGCGCCGCCTTGGCTTCGAGCAGCTGGGCGGCCTTGGCGCTGATTTCGGCGGTGACATCGTCTGGCTCGAGCGTTTCCAGAGCCTCCGCCGTAATCGACTCGGGCAGGGGCAAGCCGGTGCTGGCGAGCTGCTGGTACATGGCGCCGGCTTCAAGATGCTCGCCTTCGTGATCCGCGGCGAAAGCCTCCTCGACAGCGGCGGCAATTTGATCTTCAATCATAGCGAGGTAATCGGCGTGCAGCAGTTCTGCGTCTTTCTTCAACCAATCCAGGCGCTGCCCATAGATGATTTCGCGCTGGCGATTGACGACGTCATCGTATTCGACGACGCGCTTGCGAATATCGAAGTTGTGCCCTTCGACGCGGACTTGCGCCTGCTCAATGGACTTGCTGATCATGCCGTGCTGGATCGCCTCGTCTTCGGGGAAGCCGGCTGTTTTCATCAGGCGCTTGACATTGTCGTTGGCGAAGCGCCGCATCAGATCATCATCGAGGCTGAGGTAAAAGCGGGATTCGCCGGGATCGCCTTGACGGCCCGAGCGGCCGCGCAACTGATTGTCGATGCGGCGCGCTTCATGACGTTCGGTGCCGAGCACGAACAAGCCGCCAGCCTCCAGCACCACCTCGCGATCGCGCGCGACCTGCTTCTCCGCTTCAGCCAGCGCCTTCGCCCATTGCGCGTCGCTGGCGGCGGTGAGGTCGATGCCCTGCCGGCGCAGCGCCCCGCGCGCCAAGCCTTCGGGATTGCCGCCGAGCAAGATGTCGACGCCGCGGCCAGCCATATTGGTGGCGATAGTGACGGCGCCCGGTCGACCGGCCTGGGTGATGATCTCGGCTTCTTTCTCGTGCTGCTTGGCGTTGAGCACTGCGTGTTTGATGCCGGCTTTATTCAGGTAGTTGCTGAGGCGCTCGGAAGTTTCGACAGCGACGGTGCCGACCAGGATGGGCTGATTGCGCTCGTTGCGCTCCTGGATGGCGCCGACGATGGCGTTCCACTTTGAGGTCTCGTTGACGTAGATCAAGTCGTTGTCATCGGCGCGGATGACTGGCTGATGCGTGGGAATTGGCACGACATCGAGCTCGTAAGTCTTCTCGAACTCTTCCGCTTCGGTGAGGGCGGTGCCAGTCATGCCGGCCAGCTTGTCGTACATGCGGAAGAAATTCTGGAAGGTGATGGTCGCCATCGTGATGTTTTCGCGGCGGATCTGCAAGCCTTCTTTGGCTTCAATCGCCTGATGCAGCCCCTCGGAGAAACGGCGCCCGGGCATCAGACGGCCGGTGAAATCATCGACGATGACCACTTCGCCATTCTGGACGATGTATTCTTTGTCGTTGTCATAGAGCGTCTGGGCGCGCAGGCAATTATCGAGATAGGGCAGCATTTCGGCGTTGTCAGGATGGTAGAGCTGATGCACGCCCAGCGCCCTTTCCACCTTCTCCACGCCCTGCTCGGTGAGGTAGACGATGCGGTCGCCGATATCGAGCACGAAGTCGCCATCCGGTTCCTCGTCTTCGACGCTGTCCTCGCTGCTTATTCTGAGCCGCTTGACGATAGAAGCGAAGCGGCGATAGAAGTCGGATGGTTCGTCGGATGGTCCAGAAATGATGAGCGGCGTGCGCGCTTCGTCGATGAGGATGTTATCGACCTCGTCAACGATGGCGTAGCGCAACTCGCGCTGCACCAGGCTCTCATGGGCGAGCACCATATTGTCGCGCAGGTAATCAAAGCCGAATTCGTTGTTGGTGCCGTAGAGGATATCGGCTTGGTAGGCATCGCGGCGGCTGATCGGGCGCAGATTTTGGTAGCGGGCGTCATCGGAAACGAAGTCGGGATCGAAGAGGAAGGAGCCGCTATCGGGCATGCCGCCCGTGTTCTGAATGACGGCGGCGGAGAGCCCGAGCAGATGATAGATCGGCCCCATGAATTGCAAGCCGTGCTTGCTCAGGTAGTCATTGGGCGTGACGAGATGAGCGCCCCGCCCTTCCAAGGCGTTTAGATAGAGCGGCAGCGTGGCGACCAGCGTCTTGCCCTCGCCCGTTTTCATCTCGGCGATGCGCCCTTCGTGCAAGACGATGCCGCCGATCAACTGCACATCGTAGTGGCGCAGGCCGATGGTGCGGACGGAGGCTTCGCGCACGAGGGCAAAGGCTTCGATCATGATGTCTTCGAAATTGGCGCCATTCGACAGTTGCGCCTTGAATTCGGCTGTTTTCGCATTCATCTGCTCATCGCTGAGCTTCTGCATGGCCGGTTCCAGCGCGTTGATCTGGTCGACCGACTCCTGATAGCCGGAGAGCGCTTTCTCCATCGGGTCGCCGAATACCTTCTTGACGATGTTTCGGAACATGAATCCTCAGACTGTGATGAATTGACGGCTACAAGCGATTATAGCATACGGATTAAGTCAGTTCTTGGGGGAGCATGATGGCGAAATCCTATCCCTTCCCCGGCGAGCAACAGAGAATAGGTCAGTATTCAGCGAGCAAAACATTGTCGCGAAACCTGTAAATTCTTGGGCTTTTTCGGGCGACCCACTGGGACGCCCCTACAGTTTGCGCCAGATAAGAGACCTGCAATTGCTAATTCGCCGCTTTCATTTGCGGTCGGATCAAACTTGTTCCGGCCTCAGCAGCGAGCAAAGAAAGGGGAGTATTTTCGCGAAACAGCGAGTTAAGCATGAGACTACGCCCGCGGATTCTACTGCTCGTTCGGCGCATCATAACGAGAAGCACGAGAATTAAGGATTCAACTTGGATTGTATCTTCGACCACAAGCGATTGATCTGACGGCGGAAGAGGAGCCAAAGGACGAAGAGCGCGGCCGCGGCGACATAGAAGAAAAGCAGAATGTCCTGATTTTGCGCCGCTTCGCTGCCGATTGCCACAAAGATATAAGTCGGGACCAAGCCGCCGATGAATGAGACGGCGATGTAAACGGTCAGGCGGATGTGACCCAAGCCGACGGCGTAGCTGATGAAATCGTAAACCGAAAAGAGAAGCAGGCGCGCGGCCAGCAGCGACTTCCAGTCGTCCAGGTGTCGCTCATAAAAATCATCAATACGCGCCAGGGCAGCCTCGCCAACAAAGCGCTTGACGATGCGCCGGCCGAGCTGACGCGCGATCAACACATTGACCACGCCGCCGATGACCTCGCCCAGGACCGAATAGAGCGTGCCGGGTATGACGCCGAAGAGGATGCCGGAAGCGAATTGAATTGGACCCGCGGAAAGCGGCGCGAAGGTGAAGGTCAGCGCTTTGATGGCGATGTAGACGACCGGTCCCCAAATGCCGGCGCCTTCGACCATCTGCGCCAGTTCCGCGCCGCCGATGGATTGAACCAGCAGATAGAGCGCAGTCAGCAGCGCGAGGAAGCCGAGCCCGCCGACCACCAGCGAGCGCGTCGAGAATTCGGTTACGGACTTTGCGGAGTTGCTGGAATCGGGCGGATTCGATTTACTCATTGAAAAGGGCGCCAACGCTCCTGCCCTCATGCGCGCGCAGGATCACCTCGCCCAGCAGCGGCGCGATGGATAGCACGGTCATGTTGGGCAGCATTTTGTCTGCGGCGATGGGCAAGGTATTGGTGAAGACGATTTCGCGCAGATTGAGCGACGCCAGTCTTTCGACGGCTTTGTCGGTCAAGAAGGGATGGGTGAAGGCCAAGAGCACATCTTTAGCGCCGTAATCGCGCGCGACATTGACCGCGCCCACGACGCTGCCCGCGGTGTTGACCTCATCGTCGACGAGCAAGACATTCTTGCCTTCGACATTGCCGATCAGCGAGAGCGCTCGCGGGCTTTCGGCATCGCCGCTGCGGCGTTTCTCGACGAAAGCCAGCGGCACGCCCAGGGATTCCGCCCAATTCCGCCCTTGCTTGGCGAAGCCCAAATCGGTGGTGACCACGACCAGGTCGTCCAGCTCACCACTGCGCATCTGGCTGACAATGTAATCGCTCAACAGGTGAAAGGCGGTAAGCGCATCGCCCGGGACATCAAAGAAGCCCTGAATCTGGCCGGCGTGCAGGTCGATCGTCATATAACGGTCGATGCCGGCGGTCTCCATCATATTGGCAATCAGCCGGGCGGTTATCGGCACGCGCGGCTGATCTTTTTTGTCGGAGCGGGTATAGCTCATATAAGGCACGACCAGGTTGATGCGCCAGGCGGAATCCCGCTTGAGGGCATCAATCATGATCAGCATTTCCATGAAGTTTTCGTGCACTGGAGATGCCATCGTCTGCACCAAGTAGACGTCTTTGCCGCGGACGCTCTCCTCCAGCTTGATGAAGATGTTCTCGTTGGAGAAGACGGTCCGGAAATAGGCGCCTGGCTTGATGTTGTATTCGGACACGGCACAGATGTAATCGATGATCTCTCCGCCAAGGTCCTGAGATGCGCTGCCGGAGAAGATTTTCATCGAGCCGAAACGCATGGTGGACGACTGCTCGAGCTCTTCCTGTTCGTCCGTGCTCGCTGGCTCCGGGTGGAACTTGGCGCCTGGCACCTTGACGATGTCGGTCATCTGCATCTGTTTCACAATCATTCCATTCGACTACTTTATGCGGCAAAAGCCGAACCCGGGCAGGTGTCGGACGGCAGCAGTCTGCGGATCGATTTCGCCCTCATTTTTGTTAAACCCCCTTGCTCACGCAAGGAGTGGGCTTGTTCTATGTGTGAGCGCGGTTGATGCTTTTCGTTGCCGCCGGGCGGCTGTGACGCGCCTGATGATACCAGCAAGCCAAGGCGGCGGGATAGTGGCAACTGCGCTTGAGGCGGAGAATCCCGGGGTGCTGCCCGCAGCCCGGCGGTCGGTACCAGAAACAAAGAACGCCCATCTGTGATAGACGGGCGTTTCCATTGCATCGCTTGACGCGACTAGATGTGCGTCGCGATTTTGCTGACGATTTTGCCTTTGGGCTTGAAGCCGGTGATGCGCTCCACCGCTTCGCCGTCTTTGAAGAGGATCAAGGTGGGGATGCCCATGATGCCGAAGTTCATCAGGATATCCTGGTTCTCGTCGGCGTCGACCTTGGCGACGCGCAGTTTGCCTTCGTATTCATCGGCGATTTCGTCGACAATTGGGGCGATCATCTTGCAGGGACCGCACCACTCCGCCCAAAAGTCGACCAGCACCGGCGTACTGCTATCGAGCACTTCGCTCTGGAATTCGTCTGTGTTGACGTCAAATGTCTTCGCGCCCATCTCTGCATCTCTCCTGTGTTCTTGGCTATTGCGGCGGACCGCAACTTCGCTTCTTGAATCTCTGCCTTTCAGACGATAGGCACGGCGCACATCTTACATCAGAAACGCGATTGAGGGAGTGGCGAACCCCTCACCCCCGAATGGGGTTGGGGGGATGGGGTGGACATTGCGCGGCAGCACTACTCACGGGCGGGCGGATATGCCGGTTTGTCAAAGGTTGCCGCGCGTGATAGCATCTTATGCGCAGCCGTACCAAGCGAAATAGGCGTCTCTGGCGAAATGAACGACGATCGGCGCTTGCCCAATCTCAGCAGCCGGCAGGAGGATATCCTCACCTGCATCGTGCAAGCTTATTCGGAAAAGCCGGAGCCGGTCGGCTCGCGCTATTTGGTGGAGAATTACGAGCTCAACATCAGCTCGGCGACCGTGCGTAACGAGATGGCGCGGCTGGAAGAGATGGGTTATATCGCGGCGCCGCATACCTCGGCCGGGCGCGTGCCGACGGCGGCCGGCTTCCGCTATTTTGTGCGGCGGCTCTTGCAGACGCGCAGCCTGACCCGTGGCGAACAGAGCCATATCTCTGAGCGGGTCGGCACATTGCAGGCGGGCATGGAGCAATGGATGCGGCGGACGGCCGCCCTGCTGGCGCGCTCGGTGCGGACCGCATCGATTGTAACCCCGCCGATCTCGCAGACGAATTCCTTCAAGCATCTGGAGTTGATCGCGATACAGGGGCGGCTGGCGCTGATGGTGCTGGTCTTGAATAGCGGCAGCGTGCACCAGCGCATGCTGACCCTGGCGGAGCCGGTGCCGCAGAGCAAGCTGGGCGAGGCGGCCAAGCGCGTCAACGAGACTTGCGCTGGCTTGGGCGCCCAACCCTTGCGCCTGCGCAGCAACAGCCTGCCGATGCTGGAGCGCGAAGTGGCGGAACTGACCGCTGAGCTCATCGAGAATGTGGACAACAATCGAGCTGGTTTCATCTACCGCGATGGCTTGAGCCAGGTCATCGAGAGCTTCGCCGATGAAGAAGGGGCGCAGCAAGCGATACGCATTTTGGAGGAACACACCGTACTCAATGCCCTGCTCAGCGATATGCTGGACCGCCTGCCGGCCGAATCGAGCGAGCAGGTCAATGTGCAAGTGCTGATCGCGGGCGAGGGCCGCTATGATGATCTCAGCCGCTTGAGCATGGTGCTGAGCCGCTATGGCGATCCGGAGAAGATGAGCGGCGCCGTTGGCGTTTTGGGTCCGACGCATATCAATTATGGGCGCGCCATCAGCACCGTGCGCTATGTTTCGAATTTGATGACGAATGTGCTGGCGACCTTGTATCAGGATGGCGTGGAAGACGCGGGGCAGCCCGGCCTAAGTTGATTGACTATGCCTGTAGTTTTACCACTGAGGACACCGAGGATTCAGAGGGCACCGAGATTGATAGTATGAATTCCCGCCACTCATTCGCCGGCTGGAATTGCGTTCAAATAGCAAACATTATATCTTCATAAGACTTTGCTTGTTGTCCTCGAAATAGCAAATCATCCCTAATATAATCCGTCCCATTCTGACGCTCGTCATACAGTGAGCGGGCATAATGGTGACGAATCAAGAATCTTCAGGCTGAGCTGTTGCAGGGATAATCAATGAGCGATGTCAAGGATCCGGCGGAGGAGTTGGAGCGCGAGGGGACGCTGCCCGCGGACGCGGCGGAGCCGGCGGATGAACCGGCCGCTGCGCCAGACGCTGAGCCGGCAGAGGCGCCGGAAGAAGAGCTTGAGTTGCCCGAAGGCGCGAATCTGCTGCGGTTGTTGATCGAGGCGCAGAAGGAAGCCAAGACCAACGAAGATGGCTGGCAGCGCGCCCGCGCCGAATTCGCCAACTACAAGAAGCGCACGGCCAAAGAACAGAGCTCGGCATTTCAGAGGGGCCAACTCGATGCCTTGGTTTCGCTGCTCAATATCATCGATGACTTCGACCGCGCCTTTGAGAGCGTGCCGGAAGCAATCAGCGAAGATCCCTGGATCGGCGGCGTTTCGATGATCCAGCGCAAGTTCACGAGTTTGCTGGAGCATTACGAGATTGAAGCGATAGACCCGACTGGCGGACCCTTCGATCCCAATTTGCATCAGGCGATCGGCGCCGAAGACAGCGACGAGGTGGAGAGCGGTCACGTGATCGAGACGCTGCAAAAGGGTTACCGCGCCGGCGAGCAGATTTTGCGGCTGGCGCTGGTGAAAGTCGCCACCTGAGAACACGACATCCTGGAGATGACCGGGAAGAGACAGGAGAAACGGACATGGGAAGAATAATCGGAATTGACTTGGGCACAACCAATTCGGTCGTCGCGGTGATGGAAGCCGGCGAACCCACCGTGATTCCATCGTCCGAGGGCGGCAATCTGATCCCGTCGGTGGTCGCCATCAACACCAAGACCGGCGAACGGCTGGTGGGACGGGTGGCGCGCAATCAGGCGGTGGTCAATCCGGAGAATACGGTGTTTTCGGTCAAGCGCTTCATGGGCCGCAAGTTCAGTGATCCGGAAGTGAGCGATGCCGCCAAGCTGGTGCCCTACCAGGTATCGGCCGCTTCCAACGGCGATGTGCGGATTCGCATGAACGACCGCGATTACAGCGCGCCGGAGATTTCGGCGATGGTCTTGCAGAAGATCAAGGCGGACGCTGAAGCATATCTGGGCGAGACGGTCGACCAGGCGGTGATAACCGTGCCGGCCTACTTCAATGACGCGCAGCGCAACGCCACCAAGGATGCCGGCAAGATCGCCGGGCTGGAGGTGCTGCGGATCATCAATGAGCCGACGGCGTCGAGCTTGTCTTATGGCTTGGGCGACCGTAACGAGGGCATCATCGCGGTCTATGACCTGGGAGGCGGCACCTTCGACATCTCGATACTGGAGGTGGCCGACGGCGTCTTCGAGGTGAAGTCGACCAATGGCGATACCTATTTGGGCGGCGACAACTTTGATGACCGCGTCATCAACTGGATCGCGGAAGAATTCAAGCAGGAGAACGGCATCGACCTGCGACAGGACCGGCAAGCGCTGCAGCGGCTGAAAGAAGCGGCGGAGAAGGCGAAGATCGAACTCTCGACCACGCTCAACGCCGAGATTAACCTGCCCTTCATCACCGCCGATGCGAGCGGACCGAAGCACCTCAACATGAGCATCTCGCGCGCCAAGCTGGAGAGCCTGGTGGATGCGCTGGTGCGCAAGTCGATCGAGCCCTGCCGGCAAGCTTTGAAGGACGCCGGTTTGTCGACCAGCGATGTGGACGCGGTGCTGCTGGTTGGCGGCATGACGCGGATGCCGGCAATTCAGGAAGCGGTCAAGAGCTTCTTCGGCAAAGAGCCGACCAAGGGCGTCAACCCGGATGAGGTGGTGGCTTTGGGCGCGGCGATTCAGGCGGGCGTCTTAGGCGGCGATGTCAAGGACATTCTGCTGCTGGATGTGACGCCGCTGACGCTCAGCGTGGAGACGCTCGGCCGGGTGGCGACGGCGATGATCGACCGCAATACGACCATCCCCAGCAAGAAATCGCAGGTGTACTCGACCGCGGCCGATAATCAGACGCAGGTGGAGATTCACATCGTGCAGGGCGAGCGCCCGATGGCCGAGGACAACAAGTCGCTGGGCAAGTTCATCCTTGATGGCATCCCGCCGGCGCCGCGCGGCCTGCCGCAGATTGAAGTGACCTTCGATATTGACGCCAACGGCATCCTCAACGTCAGCGCCAAGGACAAGGCGAGCGGGCGCGAGCAGGCGATCACGATCACAGCCAGCAGCGGCTTGTCGGACGACGAAGTCGAATCGATGGTGGCGGAGGCGGAGAAATTCGCTAGCCAGGATGCCGAGCGCAAAGAGCAGGCTGAGGTCGACAATCAGGCGGAGGGCGCGATCTTCCAGGCTGAGAAGCTCATCCGTGAGCATAAGGACCAACTGCCGGAAGAGGCGGTACGGCAGACGGAAGAGAAAATCGAAGCCTTGCGCGCGGCGCAAGCGAGCCAGAATATCGCCGAAATCAAGGCGGCAACGGAAGCGCTGATGGCGCAGCTGCAGACGCTGGGCGCGCAGATGCACCAGGAGGCGGCCGGCGCGCAAGATGGGCAGCCCGCGCCCGAGCCGGAAGAAGAAGACGTCATCGATGCCGAATTCACCGAGACTTAGAATCTCGCACCAAGCCGAAAACTGTAGGGGCGACCTAGTAGGCCGCCCGTGCAGAAAAACTTGCGTCTCGCTGTGGACAAGAAGTTTGACAAATCATGTGCTGTCGAGGTCTAACTCCCCTTCCCTAGCTCGCTGGGAATCCCGCCCCCCGTTGAGCGGGGGACCGAGGGGGAACTAGGCCGGGGGATGGGGTTCGACTCCCGCCGCAGAAGAAATTGATACAGGACTAAATTCATGCCAAGAGATTATTATGATGTACTCGGAGTAGCGCGGGGCGCAGACGAGCGCGAGATCAAGAGCGCGTTTCGGCGCTTGGCGCGGCAGTATCACCCGGACGTCAGCCAGGAAGTCGACGCCGAAGAAAAGTTCAAAGAGATCAACGAAGCTTATGAAGTGCTTTCCGATGATGACAAGCGGGCGCGCTATGACCGCTTCGGGCATGCCGGCGTCAATGGCGGGGCCGGCGGTTATGGCGCCGGGTTTTCAGACTTCGGCGATATTTTTGATATTTTCAACAGCGCCTTTGGCGGCTCGGCGAGCGGGCGCCGGCGTGGACCGACGGCCGGGCGCGATCGTCGCGTCGATGTGACGATCGACTTTGTCGAAGCAGTTTTCGGCATCGAGAAAGAAATCGAATTTCAGCGATTGGAAAGCTGCGATAGCTGCGACGGGACGGGCGCGGCGGCCGGCTCGCGACCGTCGACTTGCGGCACCTGCAATGGCAGCGGCGAAGTGCGCCAGGTACAACAGACCTTCCTCGGCTCGATGATGCGGGCGCAGACCTGCCCCAACTGCGGCGGCAAGGGGCAAGTTATCAGCAATCCCTGCCGCAACTGCGATGGCTCCGGGCGGCGGCGCAAGCGCGCAGTGCTCAACGTCAAGATTCCCGCGGGCGTCAGCGAAGGCATTCAGATACAAGTGCGCGGCGATGGCGATGCCGGCGAACATGGCGCGCCGCCCGGTAACCTGTTTGTTGTGGTGCACGTCAAGGACCACGCCTACTTCAAGCGCCAGGAAAATGACATCATCCTTGATATTGGCGTCAATGTCGCGCAGGCGACCTTGGGCGACCGGATCACGGTGGATACCGTTGACGGTCCGGTCGAGCTCAATATTCCGCCGGGCACGCAGACGGGCAAGGTCTTTCGTCTCCGCGGCAAGGGAATCCCGCGTTTGCGCTCCGATGGCAGCAATTCGGGCCGGGGCGATCAAATGGTCTATGTGCAGGTGGAAACGCCGATCGACCTCACGGAACAGCAGCGCAAGCTGTTTGAGGAATTGGCGCAGACGCTGGGACGCGAGAACGTCCCTCGGACGGGCGGTCGCGGATTATGGTCCAAGATGGCGGACTTCCTCTCCGGCGATGAATAATACGCCGCCGCGATGAGCCGCTGGATCGAAGTCAGCTTAAGCGCGGACGGCGAGAGCGCCGAAGCCATCGCTGAGGTGATGGCGCGTTATGGGCATCAAGGCGTCTCCATTGAGCAGACGGGCATCCCGCCCGATACCTGGGACGAGAGCGAAATCCCGCCGCCGCAGCAAGTGATCCTGCGCGCCTATTTCCCCGATGATGAGCGAATTGAGGCGACCAAAGCCGAACTGGAAGCGGCATTGGGGCATATGCGGCTGATGTACCCGATGCCGCAGCCGTCGTATCAGACGCTGAACGCAGAGGACTGGGCCGAGGCTTGGAAAGCGTATTATCAGCCCTTGCGGATCGGTCAGCGATTACTGATCCGGCCGCGCTGGATCGATGTCGTGCCGGCGCCGGGCGTTATCGAGATCGCGCTGGATCCGGGCATGGCATTCGGCACGGGCACGCACCCGACGACGCAGCTCTGCCTGGAAGCGCTGGAACGGCTTAGCAAGCCTGCGCTTGATGTGCTTGACCTGGGCTGTGGCAGCGGCATCCTGGCGATCGCGGCGGCGAAACTGGGGGCGCGCAAAGTGCTGGCGCTGGATATCGACCCGGTCGCAGTAACGGCGACCGCGGAAAACGCGCGAGCCAACGGCGTGAGCGACAAGATCATCGCCGAATGCGGCGGTCTGGAAACAGTCTTGCCTTCCGCGCGGCGCTTCGACCTGGCAGTCGTCAATATCCTGGCGCGGGTCATCATGGAGCTGTCGCAGGCGGGCTTGGGCCAGATTGTGCGACCCGGTGGCGCGGCGATACTCAGCGGCATCATCGATTCACAGCTGGCTGAAGTGGAAGCGGCGCTGCGGCAAACGGGTTTGCAGCCCTACGCCCGCCACCAACGGGGCGATTGGGTCCTGGTCGAAGCGAGACGACCGGCGGGCTAGCGATTTCAAATGGCGGATCTCAAAGGCAAAGAACGCTCGGATTACGTGCGGTCAATGTTTGATCGCATCGCCGGGCGCTACGACTTGCTCAATCGCATCATCAGCGGCGGCCAAGATATGAAGTGGCGGCGCTTCGTGGTTGAGGTAGCGGCGCTGCCGCCCGAGGGGGTGCTGCTGGATATCGCTACGGGCACGGGCGACATCGCCTTCGAGGCGCTGAAGCGGATGCCGGACGCGCAGGCGGTCGGCGCCGATTTCGCGCTGGGCATGATGCGCGTCGGCAAGCGCCGTGATCCCTACGGGCGACACGTCGACTGGACGGGCGCAGACGCCTTGGCGCTGCCTTATGCCGAAGCGAGCTTTGACGCGGTCGCTTCCGGTTTCCTCATGCGCAACGTTGTCGATATTCCGCGGGCGCTTGCGGAGCAATGGCGCGTTTTGAAGCCGGGCGGGCGCATCGTGATTCTCGATACATCGCCGCCGCCGGACAATTTACTAAAGCCATTGATTCTGCTGCATCTCAAGTTCGGCGTGCCAACGCTGGGAAGACTGGTTGGAGGCAAGGCCGTTGGCGACGCCTATCGCTACCTGCCGGAATCGACCCAAGCCTTCAAGACGCCGGAAGAATTAGAAGCCCTAGTGGCGGCGGCCGGTTTCAGCGATGTGCGATTCAGACGCTTTATGTTCGGCACGATGGCTGTGCACTGGGGTGTGAAGCCGGTGGCGTGTCAGGCATGAGCGGCACAACAGTAGCCGTGCTACCTTAGTCGCGCGAAGTCTGATTGGCGTTGCGCCGCAAGAGTGGGCGAGCCACCGGCTCGCCCGTACAACTTTCCTACCAATACTGTTTTGGACTTCAGCTTGCAACATTTCTCATTGCCTCGTTTGATCAAATGAGAATATTAGGTTGTAGTTCGACGAGCAGAAGGGTAACAAAAACGAGCCACCTTGCGATGACTCGTCCTTCAGTGCATTTGCGGAAACATGGGGTTGCTCCACAGACGATGACGTAAGATTCAGGTGCGCACATTGTCCTTGTGTCGATAAATGATGCGCCCGCGATTCATATCGTAGGGGCTCATTTCCACTTTGACGCGGTCTCCTAACAAAATGCGAATATAGAATTTGCGCATCTTGCCCGACAAGTAAGACAGAACCCGATGGCCATTTTCCAGTTCGACCATAAATTGTGTATTGGGCAATGCCTCGATGACGGTACCTTCCACTTCGATCTTTTCTTCTTTCTTAGCCATACTCCTCCTCATGAGTGATCATCGGCAACTGATTATAACGCAAAAGCCCGCTGCTTTCTACGTTTGCGGCGGGCGCGCGTAATTCTGAAGCCTTGTGGCTGCCAGGAATGCAGCGTTGAAGTTGCGCGGATCAAGCGGGCGCTGTCACATTTTGCGCTGGCGGCGGCGCGAGCGGCGGATCGCTTTCTTTTTTTCGATGCGCCGCAACTCACTCTTGGAGATATGCCAGCGTTTGCGCCTGACTGTGCTCAGGATTCCAGCATTGGTCACGCGTTTGCGAAAACGCCGCAACAGCTGCTCTTGACTTTCGCCGGGCTTTAGTCTGACCGAAGCCATGCCCTTTTCACCACCCTTGGTTTCTCAGTAACGCGGATATTCAGCAACACGAGTGTACACGAGATTATTCGTTAGCAACAGGCTCAGTCTCAGCCGGCTCAGCCAATTCAGCCCCTTCGTCCAATTGAGCTTGCTCGGCATCGCGCTGCGCCGCTTCCGCGGCCGCCGTGACCAGCTCAAGCTGGCGCTCTTCCCATTGCGCTTTTTCCGCGGCCGTCACTTCGGTTAAGCTCAAACCGAGGCGCTGCCTGTCGGACTCGATGCTGATGATGCGCATCAGCAGCTTCTGCCCTTCGTAGAGGTGACGCAGCGGATTTTCGTCCGGATTCGCCGCCATTTGGCTGACGTGCAGCAATGCCTCAATGCCCGGATCCAGGCTGATGAATGCGCCAAAAGACTCCAGGCGGCTGATGACGCCTTCGACCAGCTGGCCGATGTGATAAATATCGTCGACCAGGCTCCAGGGATTGGGCTGCAGCCGCTTGAGGCTCAAGCCGATGCGCTGCCCCTGGGCGTCCAGATTCAAGACATAGACCTCGACCTCGTCGCCGACCGCGACCACCTGGCTCGGATGGCGGACGCGGCGCCAAGCCAATTCCGAAATATGGATCAGGCCGTCTGCCCCGCCGAGATCGACAAAGGCGCCAAAGTCACAAATGCCGCTGACCACGCCTTTTCGCGATGAGCCTTCAGACAGTTCACGCAGCAAGGCTTCCTTGCGCGCGGCGCGGTTTTCCTGCTCGGCTTCCAGCTGGCTGAACACGAGCCGGCGGCGCTTCCGATTGACTTCGATGACTTTGAAGGTGATTTCCTTGCCCACCAGACTATGCAAATGCGCGAGGCGTTCTTCTTCTTTGAGCCCGCGCGGCAGATCGAGCACATGACTGGCGGGAACAAAGCCGCGCAAATGACCGAAGCTGACGATTACGCCGCCCTTATTGACATCGGTGATTTCGCCTGTCCACACAGTCTCATCGTTCATGAGCGCCTCGGCGCGCTTCCAATCTTCGTTCTGGCGCGCCTGAGCGGCTGACAGGATCAGGTTGCCCTCGCTGTCGTTGAGATTGACAACAGCGACGTTGATCTCCGCGTTCACTTCAAAGTCGGCGGTATGCATGCCCATGCGTTCGATGTCGCCGCGCGCGACGATGCCATCCTGCTTCCAGCCGATATCGACGATCAGCCCTTGACTGTCGATTGAGAGCACCGTCCCGCTGACGATATCGCCCCGCTCGACCCGACTCTGAGCCAGCGATTCTTCCAAGAGCGCGGCGAAATCCAATTCCTCGGTCGCGACTCTCACTGCAGATTCTGATTGCATATCTAAACGATCTCCCCGTACGATTGACTTGCGAGCATTGGCGAGCGTCCACGCGCTGTGAAGAGCAACGAGGAGGGTCCGGGCGCGCAAAATCGGCGCTGCGGCTTGGCAAAATAAAACCCGGTTTCAGGCGGTGCTGAGCAACCAGGCGCGTAACCCTCAAATCGTCTGTGACAAAGCGACTAAACGAACGATCTGACCTCACCAGAAAACGAAGCGCATTATACAGAGCCGCTCATGCGCTGTCAACATTGGCGGCGGGAGAAAGCAAAATGCCCGCCAACTGGCAGGCATTCCCGATCGCGTCAATCGTGGTCTGCTAGGAAGAACTTATCTCGTCCGAAGCGGGCGCTTCATCCGCGTCGATCAGCGCATCGCTGTCCATGTCATCGGCGGCGATGGCTTCGTCTTCCGCCTCATCCAATTCGGTGCCCCAGCGCTGGGTGAAGCCGACGCGGCGTTTTTCCGGCTCGAGATGGCTGATGCGCAATGAAAGGTGGTCGCCTTTTTGCACGTAAGAATAGGGCTCCTTCAGCGCGCCGTCTCCCATTTCACTGAGATGGAGCAAGCCTTCAAGCCCGTCTTCGAGGGCGACAAAAGCGCCGAAATCCACGACATTGGTGACATAGCCTTCGACGAGTTGCCCTTCGTGGTAGCGGAACTGCGCGTCGTCCCAGGGGTCGCTGAGCAGACGCTTGCGGCTGAGGGCGATGCGATTGGTCTCGCGGTCCAGATTGAGGACGTATACTTCAATTTCTTCGCCGATGTGCAAAATATCGCGCGGATGATCGACGCGATGCCAGGCGAGCTCGCTGACATGAATCAAGCCATCGGCGCCGCCAATATTGACGAAGGCGCCGAAATCGCGCAGACCCGTGACCACGCCGTTGACCACATCGCCCACATTCAATTCGGCGAGCAACTTGGCTTTTTGGCGGGCGCGCCATTCCTTTTGCGCTTCGCGCTCGCTGAAGATCAGCCGACGCCGATCTTGATCCACTTCGATCACTTTGACGCCGAGCGTATTGCCAATCAGCTCTTGCATCGCCTCGCGGCGATCAATTGACAAGTTGGTCGAGACCAGATGGGAGCTGGGGATGAACCCTTCGAGCCGGTTCCAGCGCACCAGCGCGCCACCTTTGTTATAACCGCTGACGCGGACATCGACAGCGTCTTGCGAAGACAGCAGCTCGCGCGCTTTCTCCCAATCATAGCGCTGCAAGCCCATGTTGATCGACACGATGAGGTTGTCGTTTTGATCGCGCGGGTTGACGACATAAACGGGCACACTGGCGCCCGTGCTTAGGCTTGACCGAAACTCGTCATCCATCCGTTCTAGGTCTTGCGACGGCACGATACCGTCTTGCTTCGCCCCCAGATCAACGATGATTTCGCGTTCGTCAATTTGCAGAATGGTCGCTTCGCGGATTTCTCCACGGCGCGGCGGCGTATATGAATAATCGAATGATGAGGCGAGCATCTCCTCGAAATTCTCTTCAGCAGCGGGATTATGTACTTGATCTTCACTCATAGGATTTGGCATGCCTCCTGCGCAAGCAGGTCATCATCGCGCCCATCAGTAGGCTGCCGGGCGCTATCGTCAATGACTTAAACCAGCGGAATCAACTCCATAGCACGAACAAGACTATTGTATATTGCGCTTGCCAACAAGGTATTAAGAATTCGTAAAGCTTCCTCGATTGGCCGAGCGCCAGGCTGCTTCGGTCCGGACACAATTCCATACGGACATTCGCCAGCGGACGTTTCACAGCGAGGGCAAAAGGCATTATAACTCAAAGTACGCAGAATGACACAAACTCGCTTTCAAGGTCCGCGAGCAGCCCTCAGATTTCTGGCTGACCCTCTGGGAAGGCGCGACCAAGCAGGCCCCGGTCAATCTCCCAAGGATAAACCACGTAAGTGTCGGTGACATCGCCGTAGAGATCCGGCTTGATATTGGAAAACATCGTGCGATATGGATTGAAGTGCAGGACGCAATTGACGGGGCTGCCACCAGCGGCATCAACCCGCTCGCGCACGGAAATGCTGGTGCGCCCGCTGCCCCAGACGTCATCGACAATCAAGGTGCGGCGCCCGCGCAGCAGGTCCGGATCGGGGAACTGAAGGAAGGTGGGCCAAGCCATCATGCCCGATTGCTCAGTCGCCACGAAGTCGACGGATGCGGTGAGAAGATGCTGTATGCTGAGCGCCTCGGCCAGCAAGCCCCCCGGAATAACGCCGCCGCGCGTGATCATCACCATGGCGCCAAATGGACCAAGGTGCTGTATGCGCGGAACCAGCCCGTCAATCAGCTGATCGACTTCATCCCAGGTGATCAGACGCGGCTGACGCGATTCTTCCGGGCGCATCAGCATATTCGGCTCCCTCCTTCGTGCAGGATGCTCAACCAATGCCGTCCATTATACGAGATTCGTTCATATTACCCAAATGATGGCTCGCTGCAGATGATGGCAATGGGCTGGCCACGGCAGCGGGTCATGACAAGAACGCGTGTTTCGCTGCCCTTCTTGAGTCGCAGCTGCCGAATCAGTTGCTCTGGCGGCAAGGGGAATCCGCGTTTCTTGACGGTGACTTTGCGCACGCCGTGTTCAACAAGGTATCGCCGCAGCCGTTTCAACTGAAAAGGCATCCAGTCCAATATCGCCCAGTAGCGTGCCCAGGGCGTTTCCATGCGCTCGTCGGATGTCAGATAGGCGATTGAATCGTCGAGCAAGGTCGCGTTCAGGTCCTGCGCCAGCCGCTGCACGAGACCAGCGCGCAGCACGGCCGGATCCGGCTCCAGCAGCCAGCGCTTTGGCGGCGCTATGGCGGCGGGCTCGCCAGCCCGATGATAAAGGTGATGGACCGCGCCGTCAGCGAGTATGGTAGCGAAAGGGGGCGCGCACGGCCGACGCAGCCAGAGCAGCGCTTCGCTGAGATCGCCGGCGACCGATATGAATTCAAGGCAGCCGCCATAAGACTGCAACTGGCGCAAGTCGACGGCGGGCGAGAGCTTCGCGCCGATCTCGTCAGCGCTGCAATCCTTCACGAGCGATAGCGGTGGCCGATAACGCTCGACATCGCGAATGCGCCGGCCCTGCTCATCGCGGCGCGCCGGATCAAAGAAGATGCAATCGAAGCCGGCGGGAATCGACGCTCTGACGTCCGCAACTTCAAAGCGGGCGACGAGATTCATCGCCTCGGCGTTGTGGCGGGCGATGGCGATGCGAAGCGGGTCGATATCCAAGCCCAGCGCTTCACTGCCGGCGGCGGCGAATGCCAGCGTGTCTGAGCCGATGCCGCAGCAAAGATCGAGCGCGGATCGGGCGCTGAAGAGCCGCGCGCGATATCGACGGGCGGCCGGGTGGCTCGCCTGTTGCAAAGCCTCATCGGTGAACAGCATTGATTGACCATAACGAGGGAACTTCGTTTTCGCCCTTTTCCGCAACTTGAGCGTTTCGAATATAGCGGACGCCTCCCTCGGCCTCACCGACGCGCGCAGGCGGGTGAGGAGCGGTAGCGTGTTCGCTTCGCTCAAGTCGCATTTGGCGAAGGCGGCCAGCATGTCGCGAGCGCGGTCGCCGCGCAGAAACGCGATGTCTTCGAGGGTCAGCGCCATCTGTCCGCCGCTATTCGTCCGGCGCTTCCGCCAGCGCGGGATCAACATCAATGAAGGACAGCGACTGGCCGCGGACCGAATCGAGCGTCGGATTCAAGGCGATGCCCCATTCGAGGGCGCGCGCTTGCTCCCGCCTGAATTTGCCGACTTTGTTGATATCACTGATGAAGCCAGCGAGGACGGCCGGCTGCATAAAACCCACGGCTTTGGGCAAGCTGCTAAAACCGAGCAAGACCGGCGTCGAGTCGCGGCGAATGGCGGCGGCCTGCCAAGTGAACTTTTCGCCCGGCGCCAGCTTCCATACCGGCTTGTTGGGATGCTGCTGAATCAGCAGATGGATATAGCGGCCGCTGAATTGCGCGAGATCAAGCGCGTCGCCATCAGCGCGCGCGACAGACTGAATCCGCGTCATGGTATCGGTGGCGGCATGCGGCTTCTCGCCGCGGATCAGGACACCGAGTTCATCCAGCGCCGGCTCGATCAACATGCGGACATAGCCCTGATCTTGCAGGAGGCGCCAATGGGACTCGCTGACCGCGCCGCGCGGTTGCAGCGCGATCAAACGGCCGCCCTCGCGCAGCGCGCTTAGGCAGGATATGAGCAGGGGCTCGCTCAAGTCCAGGTCGTAAGCGAGCACGGCGTCAAAGTCAGCGGGCGCAAGGCCGCGCGCCGCCAGTTCACTTGCGGGAATATGGTAGATACGGAGGTCTTCGCGTGATTGCGCCAGTAGGGCGCCCGACATGCCATCGAGATCGAGCAGACGCAATGTGGAGCTGCTGGGCGGCAGATGCTTCGCCATGACGGCGACAAAGTGGCGCCGCAACTGCGAGGCCTCCATCAACGGTTGCTCGCCGCCACCTTGGTCAACTGCATGAATTCGTCCCATTCTTCGCGAAAAAAGTGCAGCGTGACCGCGCCCAGCTCGACATGATAGGTGACTTCGCCGTCCGGTTCCGTGACTTCCCAGACGACATAATTTTCCGTCTCGGCAATGGCGCGGCCGGGCGAGTCTTTGTTATCGGGCATTCGGGACGCCTCCATGGGATAAGGCAATTCCAGTCAAGGAATGGCGCTGCACGGCAGCCGCTCACACGCAATACATATCATACGGCCGTCATCAACTCCCCCTCCCTGATGCCTCGGGGAGGGGGCCG
>WTGC01000206.1 GCA_011523705.1 Chloroflexota bacterium
CCCCCAGCCCCCTTCCCCAGCGAGCTAGGGAAGGGGAGCCAGACCTAACGAGCGCTTGGTTCATTCAGATTCTTGCCCGCAGCGAGACGCATAGTCCTTTGCGTCGGCGGCGGTTCGTCCGCGCGAAAATCAAAATGCCCTGCTATACGGGCTGGAGCGCGCTGCCGCGCTCGGCGAAGATCGCCCGCAGACGATCGGCGATGATCGCTGCCTGTCCATCGACTAGGGTCGTTGGGTCGATGAGAAGCCCCTGCCCGGCGTACTCCTCCAACACGCGGATGATGGGCGAGCCCTTCGCCAAGGCATCCACCACCTCTTGCTTGGAGAGGCCTGCGTTTTCTTCGTCCCAGGTCAGCCAGGCGCGCGGCACCGGGCGGCCGGTGTAGTCCGGGAAGACGCGGCTCACTTGCAGGCGCTCGATATCTGCCAGTCCGTCGACAATCAGAGCAACCTGTTGCTCCCATCTCGCGATGCGGGCTTGATGATCGAGCCTCACATAGCGTTTCAGCGCCGCTACCAATCCCACAATCTCTTCTTTTCCCACCTTCATTGGTCGGCCGATGCCGTGATTCGGGGCGCCATTCAGCGCGCAAGCCGATATCAGATCCCCCCGGCCACATATAAAGCCTGAGGGCTGCGGTCCCTGCAAGTCCTTGCCGCCGCTGAAGATGACCAAGTCCGCCCCCATATCGATGAACTTTCGCAAGTTCTCGACCGGAGGGAGTTCGTTGGCCGCGTCTACAATGACCGGTACGCCCTTCGCCCGCGCGATGCGCAGGACATCCGGCAAGGGCAGCGCCGTCTGGGTGACCAGAAACTGAGCCACAACGTAGATGATGGCGGCGGTATTCTCATCGAGCGCGCTATCCAATTGCCAGGGCATGGTGCGGTGCGCGCCGTATCCCACTTCTTTGATCTTCGCCCCAGCCAGCCGAAACATCCGGTTGTAGTGGTTGCTGTGCGCCTTATGGATGACAACCTCGTTCTTCAAGCTGGCGGTATCCGGCAGTTGCTGGATCGCCGCTGGATCACTGCCGGTCATACACGCGGCTGTGGCCAACACCAAGCCGGCCGCCGCGCCCGATGTCACGTATCCCGCTTCCGCCCCGGTCACATCGGCAATGACCTGCCCCGCGCGCTCGTGCAAGGCTGGTATGCTGACGAAGGAGCGCGCCGCTTCCCGCATCGCCTCGGTGACCTCCCCGGGCATGAGCGATCCGCCCAGTTCGGTGAAGTTGCCGGTCGCCACGATGACATCTTGCAATCCAAGTTCCTGATAGATTCCCATCTCGCTTTGAAGATTTCGACTCATACTCAGCCTCACTCAATATTCTGGCGGGTCGGATCGAGCAGATCCCGGATCGCGTTTGCCAGGAAGATTAAGCCCAGCACCAGCAGAAAGAGCGCAAGACCCGGGAAGAACCCGTACCAAGGCGCGCGCCAGAGAAACTCCCGGCTATCCTCCAGCATGTTGCCCCAGGACGGGCGTGGAGGCTGCGTGCCGAGACCGAGGAAACTCAGCGACGCCTCCAGCAGGATTGCCCGCGGGATGGCGGTCGCGATCTGCGCCAGCAATGGTGGAATCGTGTTCGGCAGGATGCTCTTAATGACGATCCGCCTATCGCTCGCGCCAAGCGCCCGCGCCGCCTCAACGTATTCTTTTTGCTTCTCGGCGATGACAGCCGCGCGCGCAATGCGGGAGAAATGGGGCATATTCATGATCGCAATTGCGAGCGCCGAGACGAACTGCCCCGGACCCAAGACTGCCACCACAGCGATACCCAGAAAAATGTTGGGGAAGGCCAGCAGTACATCCCAGAGCCGCATAATAGCTGTATCCACCAAGCCTAGAAGATAGCCGGCGAGGAGCCCGCTGCCCACCCCGATCAGCGCGGCGACCCCGATACTGCCATAACCCACAAGAAGAGAAATCCGCCCGCCATAGAGGACCCGGCTGAAAATATCCCGCCCAAACTGGTCGGTTCCGAAAATATATCGGGCCGACGGCGGTTCAAACTCGTCTCCCCGGTTCATTTCCAGCGGTGAAAATGGCGCCACCAGCGGCGCGAAGAGCGAGAGCATGACCAACACGAGCACCAGGAACAATCCGAACCGGCCCGACCTGCTGCGCAACAGCCGCTGCAAAAAAGCGCCTGCCGGATGCCTGACATTTTCAGCGTCCAAAGGGAGACCGACGGTCTCGCCTACGGATGTGACGCTTTCATCCTCTTCTGCTGCGGTCATGCCGCGTTAATTCCTCTCCAGCTGGACGCGCGGATCGAGATAAACATACAGGAAATCCGTGATGAGATTCACGAGCACAAAGATGAGCACGACGAAGAGCAGCGTCGCCTGCACAACCGGATAATCGCGGTTGTTGACACCCTCCAGCAGCAGCCGGCCCAGCCCGGGCCAGGCGAAGACGACCTCAATCACGACCGCCCCGCCGAGCAGCCGACCCACCATGAGCGCCGCGACCGTCACCACCGGTATCAGCGCGTTCCTGAGGGCGTGCCGCCTGATGACGACCCGCTCCAACAGACCCTTCGCGCGCGCTGTACGAATATAGTCCTGCTGTAAAGTCTCCAATACCGAGAACTTGATGAAGCGGGAGAGGACGCCCGAATTCGCAATACCAAGGGTGAGCGCCGGCATCAGCAACAGTCGCAGGCTGCGAGCGGGATCATCCAGAATGCTGACGTAGCCGGAGGGCGGCAGCCAACGAAGACGGACTGAGAAGAGCAGGATGAAGAGAATTCCCAGCCAAAAGACGGGAATGCCGAACGCAACCGCGCTGTAGGTGGACCAGAAATGATCCGTTTTCGAGTTCGGTCGCAGCGCGCCCGGTATCCCGGCCAGCAAGGAGAGTAGGATCGTCACGATAAAGCCGGCTACTGTCAGGTGCAGGGTCGCCGGCAGCCGCGCCTGGATCAGCTTGGCTACGGGATAACCGCTCAGCGCCGACTCGCCAAGATTCCCCTGTAATATTTCCGCCAGCCAGATGAGGTACTGAAGGTGCAGGGGTTTGTCGAGGCCCATTTTCTTCCGTACGGCTGCGAGCTCCTCGGGGGTCGCGTCGCGCCCGGCGACGAAATACGATGGGTCGCCTGGCGCCAGGTGCAGCAGCAAAAAGACAGCGATGGAAGCCAGGAAGAGAACGGGCAGAAGTTCGATAACCCTTCTCAGCAAATAGACCCTCAAGGGTGACGCTCTTTCAACTGCCCGGCGAAGCGCCGGCACGCCACCGGCCGCGACTTCTAGCTCCCAATACTGACCCCCTCAAGAATCGGCATGCTGTCCAGGTTTCTTGCGAAGCCCTCGACCGAGTCCTTCATCGCCCACCAGCGCACCACCGGCGTTATCACGATGATGAACGATTGCTCCAGTTGATACCGGTTCAACTCCTGATAGATCTCCTGTCGCCGCACGGGATCCATCTCACTTTGACCCGCCGCGACCAGCCGCCGGTATTCCTCGCTGGTGTACCCGGACAAGTTGATCGGCTCGGGTCCCGGACGCCAGACGCCGGTCGTCCCGAAGAGCGAAGCCGGGTCTTTCGACGCGCGACCGTAAGTGAATATCGCCCCGTCAAAGTCGAGGTCGAGCGCCCGCGGGCGGTACTGCGCCGGTTCTACCTCGTCGATGTTGAGCGTGATGCCGATCTGCGCCAGGTCAGCCTGGAAGACTTGCAGCAGCCGCGCCCCGTCCGGGTTGGTGGTGGCGGTGAGCACGGTGAACTCAAAGCCATCCGCGTGCCCGGCCTCCTCAAGCAGGCCTTTTGCCTTGTCGAGATCGAAGCTGTAGTAGCCCTCCAGATCCGGATCGTAGAGCGGCGATTTGTCGGACTGGGGCTGGAGCCACGGGTCGCTGATGTTGAAGAAGACAACGTCCACGATGCGCTGGCGATCGAGGGCGTGCTGAAGCGCCTGGCGAACGAGCTTGTTGTCGAAGGGCGCGCGTCCAGTATTCAAGGAGAGATCCCAGACGAGACCGCCCGGGAACCCTCTAGCCACCTTAATGCCATCAGCCGCGTCTAGGCGCTCAAACTCGCTGGCCGGCGGCGCCGCGATGACGTCCAAGGTTCCCCCCTCGAGGTTGGCGATCATCGTCGCGGAATCCGGGATCGCCCGCACGATGACCTCATCCAGGTGGGGAAGGCCCTCGTTCCAGTAATCCTCAAATTTCTCGAAGCGGGCGAAGTCGCCAGGCGCCCACTCGGCGAAACGGAAGGGACCCGTCCCCACCGGGTTCGAGTTGATCTCCTCGATCGTCTCTTGGTTGACAATGAAGAGCAGGTCAATCAGGTCAAAGGCAGCCGGCGTCGGATCGGCGAAGTGGAAGGAAACGGTCAAGTCGTCAATTACCTCCGCCGACTCAACCGCCCACGCGAGCGTTCTGATGTTGGCGCGTGTATCCGGGTCCTGGGCGTATTCGAGACTGAATTTGACATCGTCGGCCACGAAGTCGCGCCCGTTATGAAACTTGACGCCAGGCCGTAGATTGAAGGTGAGGGTCAAGCCATCGTCACTGAAGTCCCAGCTTTCGGCGAGTTCCGGCTGCGGCTCCAGATCGTCATTGTAGCGCGCCAGGACGTTGTATAGCTGATTGAACATCGGCCAATCCGCCAGAGGAAGCAGGAAGGGATCGAAATACTGGAAATCGCCGAGATGACCGAAAGTCAGCGTGCCGCCTTCGACCGCCTGCGCCAGCGCCGGGGTTGCCGCCGCAAACGCGCCGGGCAGGGCAGCGCCTCCCGCCGCCAATCCCATGAGTTTCAGGAAGGTGCGGCGGTCGATACCTTGGACTGGTCTTTCCGGTTCTCTCGTCTGCTGCTTTTCTGAATCAATTGTAGATTTGATCGGAAAATCTTTGACCTGGCTCATTTGTGGCTCCTTTATGGATCTATTCGTAAAATGCGTTTTTCACCTTGAAAGCGATTTTATCCCGTACGGTAGAGATTGCAAATTTCCGCCAGTGGCAGGCCACCGGGAAGGGCATGAGCGCGAGCGACGCTTCTATAAAGTTCGGTATCATTTGAGCTTGAATCTGCAGCTTATAGCCGAATTGGGACAGCATGGTCGCGGTTTCCCCCAAGGGACTTCGCTCGGTCGAAAGGGAGCGTGCGCAATGGTCGATTCTAGGAATGCGGTCGACGGACTCCAAGCGGAGATTGAAGAATTGAAGAGCGGTACTTTGTGGTTGTCTGCCGCGCCGGTGATTCCGGCCGCTTTCGCGCTTTATGTTATCGCGATGGGCTTGCCGGATCAGGCTACAGGAAGTCTGCCAGGTGTGATTCTGTTGCTGCTGGCGCCGGCGGTGTGGTGGCTCATACATAAGTCGCGCTATCGCATCGCCGCCCTGGCGCTGGTTGCCGGATTGTGGGGCGCGAATTTGCTGCTTATTCACACGACCGGCCTGGAAGAAACGATCGTTTTCCTGGCTTTGCCGGTGGGATTAGCGGCCGTGCTGATTGGCGCCCCCGTCGGCGCCGTTGCGGCTGTCGCCTGCTCCCTTTATCTGCTTCTCGGTCTGTCGCAGGTCGACCTGGTTCCGCGTGCGGTTGCGGTCGTGAATCTTTGGGGCACGCTTGGGATGATCTGGCTATCCGCTCGCCCGCTTCTGCTGGCCAGGCAATGGTTCGAAGCCAACTACGACCAGAGCCGCTTGGCTTTGGAAAAGAGCCGAGATTATCAGTTTCAGTTGCGGCAAGCGCTGGACGATCTGACGGAAGCCCATCACCAGCTCACGCAGCTTAACCGGCTGGCGCATGACTGGCGCCATCAAGCGGACGAAGCGCGCCGCTCCAAAGAACAGTTCGTCGCCAACGTGAGCCACGAACTGCGCACACCGCTGAACATGATCATTGGTTTCAGCGAGATGGCCATGAATTCGCCGGACACGTACGGACCCGATATCCCCCAATCGCTGCTGGCGGACCTGGAAATCGTCTTGCGCAACAGCCAGCACCTGTCGAGCCTGATTGACGATGTGCTTGACCTGAGCCAGATCGAAGCCGGACAAATGGCTTTGATGAAGGAACGCGCCGCGCTCGGCGAGATCGTAGACGAGGCGGTTACAGCCGTGCGACCGCTGTTCAACTCCAAGGGATTGACCTTGCGCCGGGATATCGCGCGGAATCTGCCGGCGCTGCATTGCGATCGCGTACGCATCCGGCAAGTCTTGCTCAATCTATTGAGCAACGCGGGCCGTTTTACCGAGCGGGGCGGCGTGCGAGTATGCGCGCGGCTGGCAGAGGACGCGATCATCGTCAGCGTGGCAGATACCGGTCCCGGCATCAGCGCTGATGAAATCGATGAGATATTCAAACCCTTTCAACAGTTGGATGGTTCCGTCCAGAGTCACTGGGCGGGCAGCGGCTTGGGGCTGAGCGTCAGCAAGCATTTCGTGGAACTACACAAAGGCAGGATGTGGCTGGAAAGCGAGCCGGGACAGGGCGCGACATTTTATTTTCGCCTGCCGGTTGAAGAGGCCATCTCAACGGCAGCTGACGGCATGATGCGCTGGTTCTCGCCTTATTCGACCTATGTCGAGCGAGGTCATATCCCATCACTTCCCGCGACGGCGAATCGCCCGCGCCTGATCGTCGTTGAAGACGGCAGCGCCTTAAGCAGACTGCTCGCCCGCTATCTGGACAATGCCGAGCTTGTGCCAGCGTCCAGCGCGGAAGAGGCGCTTGAAGCGACCGAGGAATTTCCGGCGCAGGCTCTGCTGGTGAATGCGGCGTCGGTGGGAGAAAGCCTGGGGCGGATCGAAAATGAGATCGCATTGCCCTTCGGCTTGCCGGTGATCGTCTGCTCGCTGCCGGATCTTGGCGCTGCCGCCGATTCCCTTGGCGCGGACGACTACTTGATCAAACCGATCTCGCGCGACGATTTGCTGGCGGCGCTGGATCGCCTCGAAAACGAGATCAAGACGATTCTGATTGTCGACGATGAACCGGACGTCTTGCGCTTGTTCCGGCGCATGCTGGCATCGGCGGGGCGGAATTACCGGGTGCTGCGGGCAAGCAGCGCGAATCAGGCGCGGCAGATCATGGCTGATACGAAACCGGATGTAGTCTTGTCCGACCTGGTCATGCCGGAGCAGGACGGCTATCAGTTCATCGCGGAGATGAAGGCGGATCCGGCGCTGCGCGATATTCCCATCGTGGTCACATCAGCGCGCGATCCCTCAAGCCAGCCGACCGTGAGCCAGTCGCTTGCCGTCGTCCGCGGCGGCGGCATCGCGATTCCCCAGTTACTGACGGCGGTATCGACGCTCGTCAGCGTCTTATCCCCGGGGGCGGTCAATCTGCGCATCGAGGGCGGCGAGGAGCTGCCGCTGGCTGAGGGGCTTGCTCAAGAAGCCGGCGGCGCCCAGGCTTAGCGCCAGATCGCGCTGCGGCAAAATGGTGCAGACGATGACGGGCTTATCGCCCAGTTGGGGATGCGCGCGGAAACGGCCGAGCAGCTCCCAGCCGTCAATGTCTTGCAGCAGCACATCCAGCAGGATGATATCGGGCAGGGTCTCTTCAGCCAGCGCCAGAGAGCGCGCGGGATCGCTTTCGCACTGCAAACCGTAACGCGTATCGGCGGTGTAGCGCTCAAGAAGCCGCAGCGTATCGGGATTGTCATCGATCGCCAGCACGGTGATCTGCGCGTCTGTGAGCAGCGTGAGGCGAAATTCACAGACTTGCTCGCCGACCGCGTCAGCATCGTGATGCAGCGATCCACCAGAGAAACCGACCAGCTCGCGCGCCACGCGCAAGCGCTCCGCTCCCATCTCAGATGCCGCCGACGCAAGCGCGCCATAGCCGGTAACTGAGACGGACACATGCCGGTCGCCACTTTGATGCTCGGCGCGAAGGACGAGCCGCCCCTCCGCCAGCCAGTCCAGCGCAACCGTGAGGATGTTCAAGAGCGCCTGCCGCGTTGGCACCAACTGCAGCGCGAGCTTTGGCAGCCCTTCGCTCGGCTCGTATGCGAACTCAACCGTTGATGACCGCAGCATCGGCTCGGCCGTATCCAGCGCGCATCGAATCAAGGCTCCGACATCGACGGATTCGCGGGAGAAAGCGGCTTGTGACCAAGCCAACTCGTCTTCACGACCCAGCGCGGCTGGTCCTTGCGCGCTCGTTGGCTCGGCGCTTTCCAGCTCGTATCTTGTCCAGATAAGGTCCGCAAGCACAGCCAGCGCCCGTATTTCCTGCCGGCGCAACTGGCGCACGCTCAAACCCAGATCGTTGCCGACCTCGAATTGCGTGAGCTGTTCCGTATAGCGTCCGTAAAGGATATGATAATAACGCCAGGACCTTGATTGAGCCGGCACCTCATCGTCCGGTTTGAGCGATTCAATGGTATCCAGCAAGAGGCGCCGCAGGGCGACGATGGCATCGGCGCGGGTCTCCAGACCGAGAAGCGCCATCAGCCGGCTGTCGCGCAGGGCGGCCGGATCGTACAAGTGCGTCAGCGCCGCGCGCAGTTCATGTTCAAAGGCAGAGCGGTCAGTCTCCGTTGTCATGTCCTCTAAATGTCCG
>WTGC01000109.1 GCA_011523705.1 Chloroflexota bacterium
ACAACGCCCTCTTCGACAACCGCGACCGCATCCGCGTCATCCACACGCGGCATGAGCAGGGCTGCGCCTATATGGCGCTCGGTTTCACCTTAGCCAGCGGTGAGCCCGGCGTCTTCAATGTCGTTCCGGGACCGGGCTTGCTCAACGCGACCGCCGGCATGGCGACCGCCTACGCGCTGAACGCCAAGGTCTTCTGCTTGACCGGGCAGATTCTCAGCCGCAACATCGGCAAGGGCGTTGGCGATTTGCACGAGATTCCGCATCAGTCGGAAGTCTTGCGCGGGCTGACCAAGTGGAATGACATTGTTCTACATCCGAGCGAGGCCGGGCGCACGGTGGCGCAGGCTTTCTTCGAAATGGCATCGGGACGTCCGCGGCCGGTTGCGCTGGAGATTCCGCCCGATGTCTTGAAGCTTCGCGCCGCCGTGCCGGAGACGCCAGCGCCATTGCAGCCCTTTGCGCCTCCGGTGGATGCCGGCGCGATTGAGACGGCCGGTCAGTGGCTGGGCGCGGCCGAGCGACCGATGATCTTCGTCGGCGGCGGGGCGCAAGGCGTCAGCGCCGAAGTCACGCAGCTGGCCGAGATGCTGCAAGCGCCGGTGGTCGCTTATCGCACCGGGCTGGGCGTGCTCGACAGTCGCAATCCGCTTAGCCTGAAAATGCCGGAGGCACACGCCTATTACAGAACGACCGATGTAGTGCTGGCGATCGGCAGCCATATGCGCAGTCCGCTGCAGCACTGGGGAACCGACCGGGACATGAAGATCATCCGCCTTGATGTAGACAGCGACGCCATGCACCGCATCCAGCGGCCCGATCTGCCGATTGTGGCGCGGGCGGAAGATGCGCTGCCGCCATTGCTGGCCGCAGTCGACCGACACAACCGCAAGCGTGCGTCGCGCGCGGCGCAGATGCGCGAACTGAAGGCGGATTGGGCGAAGACCAGCGCCTACCTTGAGCCGCAGCGGCGTTACTTGAATGTCATGCGAGAGGAATTGGGCGAAGACGGCATCTTCGTTGATGAGTTGACGCAGATGGGTTACGCCGCGCGCCTCATCATGCCGGTCTATAAGCCGCGGACCTACTTCAGCAGCGGCTATCAGGGCACATTGGGTTATGGCTACTCGACGGCTTTGGGCGCCAAGATAGCTCGGCCCGATGTGCCGGTGCTGTCAATCGCTGGGGACGGCGGCTTCATGTTCAGCGTGGGAGAATTGGCGACGGCGGTGCAGCACCGGATTCCGCTGGTGACCATCATCTTCAACAACGATGGCTACGGCAATGTGCGGACGATGCAGATACGCGATTATGACGAACGGGTGATCGCCACCGATTTGGTCAATCCAGACTTTGTGCAGTTGGGCGAATCATTTGGCGCCAATGCCTTCCGCGCGGAAGATGAAGAGCAGCTTCGGGCAGCGATGCGCTATGGATTCGTCAGCGAGCTGCCGACGATCATTGAAGTGCCCATTGGTGAGACACCCAGCCTCGACCGCCTGCGCGATCAGGGTCGGATACGTCCGCCGCGCTGAGCGGGAAACGCTCGATGTCCCCATTGATTCTCGAGCCCGAGAGCCTGCTGTATCGCAGGTTCTCGCAACTGATCGAGGACGCGGACCTCGTCTTCTTCGCCGGGCTGCCGGGCGTGGGCAAGAGCCTGCTCCTGCAGCAGCTGACCTTGATGGCGCTGGCTGCAGGACGCCGCGTGACGCTATTACAATGGGATACTGCGCGGCAGCCATTCGAGACGCCCCGTTATCCGCTATCTGACAGCGCCACCCATCCGCTGGTGATCCGAGCGACTGGCGCCTGGCTGCGCCGGGCGCTGCTCGATTGGCATGCGCGGGCCAGGAAACCGCAGGACATGCTCATTGGCGAAGTTCCTCTGATCGGCGGGCGCTTCATGGAAGTCGCCCGGTTAAAGTCCGACGAAGCTGAAACGTTGCTGAGCGACGAGCGCACGCAGTTCCTCATCCCCCTGCCATCAAGCGAGGTGCGCGCCCTGATCGAGACCAGACGAGCGCGATCAATCGCCGATCCGCAGCACGAGAACGAAGCCCACGACGCGCCGCCGGATTTGCTGCGCGCGCTCTGGCTGGACGTTTATCGCGTGGGCGTGTTGCTGGGGTTAGCCCCGCCGACCAAGGTCGACGCGCCTTATTCGCCCGCGGTGTATGAAGCCGTCTATCGCCATCTGCTGCAGCACCGAAATGCGCGGGTCTTGCCCATTGACGAGCCGCTGCAGCCGACCGCCTCGGTTTACGACCGGGCTGAGCAGCTGCCTTTTCTTCGGGCGACTGCTGCCCAGGCGGAGACAATACTCGCGGACTTGGAAGCGTCAGTGTCGCCGGAGGCTGCCATTGCCGCCGCCGCTAGATGGTATGAAGTCTGACTTCCGCCAACTGCCTCAGGTGCGGTCGTCGGGAATGACGGCGAAGACATCGATTTCAAAATCGGCATATGGCTTGCCCAAGGCTTTCACGACCACGCCGGTCGAGCAGGGATAGACATCGGGCATGTGTTGGGCGAGCACGGGATAGACCAGATCTCGGTAAGCAGCGTCGGTGACGTAAGTGGTGATCTTGCAGATGTCTTCCATGCGGGCGCCGGCCGCCTCCAGAATTATTTTGACGTTTCGCATCGCGTTGTCCGCTTGCGCCGCCGGGTCGCCCTCGCCGACGAAGGCTGTGTTGTCCATTGTTAAGCCGGTTTGCCCTTCGACGAAGACCATGTTGCCGGCGCGAACCGCTTTGCTGGTGCGATAATCGATATCGGGGAAGATATCGCCGCCTTTGCTGGTCTTTGTGAGAATGCGCTGATGCGCCATGATGCGCTCCTTTGTACACGTGATTATTGTGTGTGGTTGCGACAAGTAGTTTAAACACAGAGACCGCAGAGATCACAGAGGTAAGCATACCGCGGCGGCGGAATCAGCTAAAATCAGCCCACGTTTCCATCGTTAACAAGGGTAGTGATATGTCAACACGCAAACGCTACGCCATCGTCGGGACGGGATCGCGCGCCGGCATGTATATCGACGCGGCGACGAGCCGATTCCAGGACTGCGCCGAGCTGGTCGGCTTGTGCGATCTGAGCCGAACGCGCATGGATTGGCATAACGGGCAATTGCGAAAGCGCGGAGTGGCGCCGGCGCCGACTTACCACGCCGATGACTTTGATCGCATGATCGGCGAAGCAAAGCCGGATGTCGTGATCGTCACGACGATCGATGCCTGGCACCATGCATACATCGCGCGGGCGCTGGATCAGGGCTGCGATGTCATCAGCGAAAAGCCGCTGACGACAACGCTGGATCGGCTGCATACGATTGACGAGGCGATCAAACGCAGTGGCAAATCGTTGCGCGTCACCTTTAATTATCGCTATGCGCCGGCTTATGCGCGCTTCCGCGAGCTCATCCGCGATGGCGCGGTCGGGAGGCCGCTGGCGGTCGATTTCTCCTGGGTGTTGGATACCAGCCACGGCGCCGACTACTTCCGCCGCTGGCACCGCGAGAAAGAACATAGCGGGGGCTTGCTGGTGCATAAGGCGACCCACCACTTCGACCTGGTCAATTGGTGGATCGATTCCTACCCGCGCGACGTATTCGCGCTGGGCGACTTGCTCTTCTACGGTAGAGTCAACGCCGAAGCCCGCGGCGAGCACTATTCGTATTCGCGCTACACCGGCGAAGCGGCGGCGAAGGACGATCCATTTGCCTTGCGCCTGGACGAAAAGGAAGCTTACGCCGGGCTCTACCTGGCGGCTGAGGCAGAGACGGGCTACATCCGTGACCGCAATGTCTTCGGCGCGCCAATCACGGCGGAGGACACCATGGCCGTGACCGCCCGTTATGCCAACGGCGTCTTGTTGTCTTACTGTTTGGTGGCCTACGCGCCATGGGAAGGCCTGCGCATCGCCGTCACCGGGACGCGCGGACGCCTGGAGATGGATGTCACTGAGACCGTCAGCCATCTCAAGCCGGACAGCGTCTCGGCCGCCGCCAGCAAGGGCGCCTTCAAGCAGACGGCGATCCGCGTCTTCCCCATGTTCGGCGAGGGATTCGAAGTGGAGGCGCCGGTCGCCGAGGGCGGGCACGGCGGCGCGGATCCGCTGATGCTAGACGACCTGTTCGCGCCGGATCCGCCGCCGGATCCGCTGCAGCGCGCGGCGACTTATATCGATGGCGCCGCTTCCATTCTGCTGGGCATCGCTGCGAATATGTCGATTGAGAGCGGCGAACTGGTGCATGTAGGCGAGCTGTTTGATCTGTCATGGTAGTTTGCCCGTCCAGCGTCGGTGTAGGGGCGAGGCGGTGACTCGCGCATCGCCTGCCCGACGCGGGGGAGCTGTTCGATCTGTCGAGATAGTTCGCGCGTCCAGCGTCGGTGTAGGGGCGAGGCGGTGACTCGCCCATCACCTGCCCGTTATATTCAATGAATCTTCCGACCAGCGCCAAGGATTGGAAATGATGTAGGTTCGTATCTCATTCAGCGATTTCTCATTGCGAATGATGTGCTCGTAGAAGCCGCGTTGCCAAACAGGAGCTTCACGCGTCGCCGCGACTGATCGTATGCGTTTTGTAGCGATAGATTTGAAATGACCGATAATCTGCTCGAGCGAACCGGCCGTATTCTGCAAATTGGCATTGTGGCAATCATTGGCCGACCTGTTGGCCGTTGCGTCATCGACAATTAATACGACGCCATGGAGGTGATTTGGCATGATCACATAGGCATCCAATTCGACATCGGCTCGAACAGTTTCCGTCCGTCGCCACTCGTCATCTACTATCTCGCCCCACTGGCTAAGAACCATCTTGCCATCTATCATGGTGCCAAATGTATTGAGACGCTGATAAGTGCAAATGGTCACAAAGTATGCGCCAGATTGCCTATAGTCGTAACCCTGCAGGCGCATTGATCGCCGAAATCGCTGCAGATTGAGCGTGTCTTGGCAGGTCATGGCACATTTTCCAATATGTGCTTCTGAGGGCGAGCCACCGCCTCGCCCCTACATGTATACGCATCGGTGGGCGAGTCACCGCCTCGCCCCTACATTTGCATTGCTTTCTTGGATCTCTGAAAATCTGCATCTCCTACCGATAACGCGAGTCTTCGCCCGTGCCCCACATATCGGGGTCGGGACCCAACTTCATCTTGAGATCATCCGTGGCTTCATCAAGCCGGCGCATGGTCTCATCAGAAAGGGACAGACTCCCCGCGATCAGATTGCTCTCGATCTGCGCTGGGTTGCGCGCGCCGGCCAGCACCGAGGTCACCGCCGGCTTGTGCAGCAGCCAAGCCAGCGCCACATGGACCATTTCTTGCCCGATATCGGCTGAGATTTCGCGAATCGCCTCCACGGCGGCGAAAGTCTCGGTTTCGAAGCCGGCTGTCCCATGACGGGAATCGCGCCGGTCGCCGCGGAAATGGCGCGTGCGCGTGCGCGAATAAGGCATCTCGTCGGCGCTGCGATAGCGGCCTGTGAGCAGCGCTTGGTTCAGCGGGCTGTAGGGCAGGATGCTAATGCCGCGCTTGACGCATAGCGGCTGAATGTCAAATTCGATGGCGCGCCAGAGCAGGCTGTAAGGCAACTGATTCGCTTCGTAGCGGCCGAAATGCAGCATGTCTGGCATGTCGAGTTTGCCGAAGTTGCTGACGCCGATGACGCGGATCGCGCCTTCGCTCTGCAAGTCCAGAAGGGTCGCCATGCAGTCTTCCAGAGAAACCGAGCGCCTGGGTGGCCAGTGCACTTGATAGAGGTCGATATAATCGGTCTTCAAGCGTCCCAGGCTGCGCTCGCAGGCGGCGCGGAGGGCGGCGGGCGCCAGGTTGCCAGCGCTGACTTTGGTGGCGACAATGGCTTCGGCGCGCCGGCTCTTGAGGGCACGGCCTAGCATCGCTTCGGAATAACCATCGCCATAGCCCTCGGCCGTGTCAAAGAAATTGATACCGTTTTCGAGCGCGGCTTGGACGGCGCCGACGGTGTCCGTTTCGTCTTGGGCGCCCCAGTAGTCGCCGCCGACGATGCCCCAAAAGCCGACGCCAATTGGCGACACCATTAGTGATGAGTTGCCTAGCTTTCGCAGCCGCATAGTTCGTTTCCTTTGATGTGTGGATCAGGCGACGCTTAGTTCATCTTCGGCGCGTTCGATCAGCGCGCGCATATAGGCGATGGCGTATGCCGTACCGGCGCCGAGATGGTAATTGCCAGTGAATTCTGGCGTATGATCGAGGATGATCGTACCGTCGTAGCCGCTTGCGACCAAGACCTTCATTGCCTGGTACATGTCGAAATAGCCATTGTCGAGGAAAGTTTCGGTGAAGACCGGCTGCGGCGCGCTCACGTTGCGAAAATGCGCGAGGAAGATGCGCTTCTGCTTCGCGTAGTTTTCCATTGAAGAAAGCATATCGCCGAATGCCGATCCGCCTTCCAGCCAGCAGCCGGTGCAGAATATCATCCCCAGCAGGGGACTGTCGGCGATGGCAAACGCGCGGTCATAGCGTTCGCGACTGTTGATCAGGCAAGGTACGCCGCCGAGCGCGTCTGTCGGCGGATCGTTGGGATGAAGCGACAATCTCAGGCCGGTTTCCTCCGCAACGGGGATGATGGCGCGCATGAAGTACTCGAAGTTTGCCCAGAGTTCATCCAAACTGTACTCGCGACCATGGGTGAATGGCTGCGATTTCAGTTCGCGCAGATCCACATGGCGCGCCTTGGCGAAGCGACTAGCGCTCGCTGACGATGACCAAACCTGATCCGGCTCCCAGGTGAAGGTGGTCGTATTGACGCCGGCGCGGCTGAGGTCCTGCATCATTTGGGCGAAGCGTGCTATATCGGCGTCGCGGCCGGGCTTCCCTAAATGTATGCGAGGGGACTTTCCCAGATTCAGATTGCCGACGTCGTACAGTGTGAGGCCGGCTTGCGAAACCGTTTCGACGAGCCGCGCCATATCTTCATAATTCGTCAGTTCATCGGGCAGCCAGGTATAACAGTGTGATACGCCAAGTTGACGCAAGAAGAGGAGTTCGTCATCGCTCGGCTGCGGGTTGATGAATGCTGACAATTTGACCCGTGAGCGGATGTTTGTTTCCGGGCGGCCGATTCGCGTCATCTTCGGCAAGCTCCCATCACTATTTTCCTGGCCATTGTGGTAGATTCCGGATTGCGCGCACAAAGGGCTTACACTGCCCGCGAGTCGCTTGCGCGATGGCGCAATGTTAGAGCGACAGACCGCAAATGGTCAATAGGGCGTGGACGCAAAGAAACGGCTTGCTGTGTATTAGTGTTGCGCTTGCCCAATAGCAATATGTCATCTTGTTTGTTCGATGAGCCGCGCCTATAATCTGACCGCTGTGCCACGACATTCAATTTTCGTTTAGCACCGCACAATTCACAAGTTCACCAAGATGTCAGGAGTAGTATCATGTTCAAACGCAGATTCATTCTGCTGCTTACCATTGTCAGCCTTGTGCTGGGGATGGTTGCATCCGTCAGCACGGCGCAGATGACGGTTGTCCCGCGTGACAAGACGCTGGTCATTGAGAATATCAGTGTGCGCAATCCGGCGCCGGAGAATTACAATCCGCTGGCGAATGGCTCGCTCGGGCACGCCGGCATGAACCAGGTCGGCTTTGAAGCCCTGTTCTATTACAATTATGAAACCGGCGAGCTCGTGCCCTGGTTGGCGGAAAGCGCCGCCTTCAACGACGACTTCACCGAGCTGACCATCAATCTGCGCGCAGGCGCCAAATGGAGCGATGGCGAGGATTTCAATGCTGATGACGTCCTCTATACACTCAATTTCATCATCGAGAATCGTGATGCGCGCTTCAGCGACCGTCATGCCGATTTTGTCAGCAATGTTTCGGCGCCGGATGACCTGACCGTCGTCATCACGCTCAACGGACCCAACCCGCGTTACCTGTTCAACGCTTTTGGCGTTGGCATTTACTGGTCCACCTACATCGTGCCGGAGCACATCTACTCGATGCAGGAAGATCCGCTCACCTTCACCAACTTCGATCTGGATGCGGGTTATCCGGTGGGCACGGGTCCCTACCGCCTGGTCATCTCCAACGAGACCGAGTCGGTATGGGATCGCCGCGATGACTGGTGGGGCGCCGAGACTGGATTCAAAGATCTGCCTGCGCCGGAACGCGTCATCTTTTTGGCTGCTGGCAACGAAGAGCGCCGCGCCGCCATGGCGATCAACAATGAGCTGGATACGATGTGGCTGATGGGCCGCAGCACTTTCGAGACGGTGGTCGCCCAGAATCCGGCTGTCACCGGCTGGTACAGCGAGCTGCCCTACGCCTACCTCGATCCTTGCCCCCGTTATCTGGTTGTCAACAACGCGGTCTCGCCTTTCGATAATTCGGATTTGCGCTGGGCAATGAGCTACGCGATCAATCGCGACGCGCTGGTGGATATCGCCTGGGAAGGCATGACCAGCACGATCAACTGGATCATGC
>WTGC01000048.1 GCA_011523705.1 Chloroflexota bacterium
GTCACGTAGACATTGACCTTCGGGAAGGGGCCGGGGGATGGGGGGCGGGTGAGAAGATTGAATCATGGCTCGATTCATCGCGCGGCGCCTGGCTTTCTCGCTTCCCGTTTTATTCGGAGTCACCCTCCTGATCTATGTGCTGCTCTGGTTCGCGCCCGGGGATCCAGCGCTTTCCAGCCTGGGCATTTACGCCACGCCGCAACAACTCGAGACGCTGCGGCAACAGCTCGATCTTGATAAGCCGATTTACGTGCTTTACGTGCGCTGGCTGGGGCAGATCATTCGCGGCGACTTCGGCGTCTCGCTGATCACGAAGGAATACGTCAGCACCTTAATTGGGCACAGCCTGTCGATCACTTTGCAACTGACCGCGGTGGCGATGGTGATGGTGATGCTGATCGCCTTTCCCACTGGCATCATCTCCGCAGTCAAACGCAACAGCATCAGCGACATGCTCAGCCGCATCTTCTCTTTATTGGGCATCTCCATGCCGAACTTCTGGTTGGCGCTGCTCTTCATAACCTTTATCGCGGTCGGCTTGGGCTGGTTCCCGCCCGGCGGCTACGTATCTCCCGATAAAGGCTTTGGTCCCTGGCTGCAATCGCTGATATTGCCATCGCTATCGATCGCGGCGGCGCCGGCCTCTGCACTTTCTCGCATGGTCCGCGCCAGCATGCTGGATGTGCTGAGCAAGGATTACATCCGCACCGCGCGCGCCAAGGGCCAACGCGAACGCTGGGTCGTCTTGCGGCATGCGCTTCGCAATTCGCTGATGGCGCCCATGACCATCATCGGCATGCAGGTCGGCTATCTAATGGGCGGCGCCATTATCGTCGAGGTCATATTCTTCTTCCCGGGTATGGGACGTTTACTGCTGGAAGCGGGTATCGATCAAGATTACTCGGTCGTGCAGGGCGTGGCGCTGGTATCCTCCGTCGCCTTCATCCTTGTCAATGTGCTGGTCGATTTTCTCTATATGCTCATCGACCCGCGCATTCGGGATTCACAGTAATGGGGCGCGCCGTGGGCAGACTTTGGTGGCTGAAGAACGATCCCCTCGCCCTGATCGGACTGATTGTCTTGGTCATTCTGTCCGTCAGCGCCGTATTCGCCGCGCAGATCGCGCCTTTCGACCCCACCGAGCAGCACCTATCTGATACTTTGCAGCCGCCCGACGAGATTTATCGCTTCGGCACCGATCAATTCGGGCGCGACATTCTAAGCCGCGTCATTCACGGGACGCAGATATCGCTCGGTCTGGGTTCGCTGGCGGTGATTCTGGCGGTCACCGCAGGCACGACAATTGGCTTGGCCGCCGGTTATATCGGCGGGCGCGTCGATGAAATCATCATGCGCGTGATTGATATTTTCTTCGCCTTCCCGCCCATCGTGCTGGCGATATTCTTGATGGCGACCTTGGGACCAAGCTTGCTTAATGTGGTTATCGTGGTCGCGCTCGTGACGATCCCGCAGTTCACGCGCATCGCGCGCAGCGTCGCCATCAGCGAACGCAACCAGGATTATGTGCTGGCGGCGCGGGCGATGGGCGCCTCAACCGCCTCCGTGCTGCGCCGGCATCTGCTGGTCAACGCCTTCCCGCCATTAGCGGTCCAGGTGACCGTGCTGCTGGCTGACGCGATTCTGATCGAGGCTTCGCTGAGTTTTCTGGGCATCGGCGTGCGCCCGCCGACGCCGACCTGGGGCGGCATCCTCAGCGCCGGGCGCGATTATGTTTTCACCGGATTCTGGTGGTTTACCGTATTCCCCGGCTTGGCAATCTTTCTCGCCGTATTCTCGCTCAACGTTTTGGGCGACGGTCTACGCGATTTCATCGATCCAACGACGCGCCCGCGAGGCGCCGGAAACTAGATTTGTTCAGCAAAGCTGCGAGAATGACCGCCATTCAAACGGAATTCCGAATACCGTACAATGGTTGTACGGGCGAGCCGGTGGCTCGCCCACTTTTACGTTGGATTCGTGCCCAGCTTTCGGATGTCTGACTCGGCGCCACCTGGTGGCAACTCGGCGCGCAATTTGCTCAAGAATTCAGAAGGAGCGACAACCTATGAATATACTAATCTCCGGCGTCTCCGGGCGCGTCGGCGCCAACCTCGCGCATCAACTTATGCAGCGAGGCCATAAGGTACGCGGCCTGGTTATGCCGGGCGATCCCAAAGCGGACAAGGCGGTGAAACTCGGCGTGGAGATAGTAGAGGCCGATATCGCCGATGCCGATCGGGTACGCGCGGCGGCCGACGGTGTCGACATCATCATCCACCAGGCCGCCCAGATTCTGGAGGGCATTTACCCGTCTGAGCGTATGCTGGAGATCAACACGCAGTCCACGATCAGTTTGCTTGAGGGCGCGCTGGCATCTTCGACGCCGGTAAAACGATTCATTCTCGCCAGCACCGACCAAACCTACCAACCCTTCGTCACCCATCAGGTCACCTTTTATGAAGATTCGCCGCAGCAGCCGGCCGACATCTACGCACTGACGAAGCTGCTTTCGGAAAATGCCTGCCGCGCCTACATGGCTGAATACGGAATTCCGGTGACGATTTTGCGCTACAGCTCGATCCTGGCCGCCAACGAGGTGCTTGGCGTGCTCAATCCGGTTTGGCTGAATTACTTCGTCGAGCTGGCCACGGCGAAGAACCGCATCCCCTGGTTTGGCGCGCAGCACGTGGACGAAGCACAGGCGATCATCAAAGATCTCTTGCAGACGCCGGATGCGGTCTGCGCGGTAACCGACCCGAAGGGCAAATCTTGGGCGCTTGCTTTCACCGATGTGCGGGATGTGGTGGCGGGCACCTTATTGGCATTGGACAGCGATAATGCGATTGGCGAAGCATTCAACATGGTCGGTCCCGTTCCCGTCAGTTACACGGCGGCCGCGCGCTTAATCGCGGATAATACTGACAGACCCTATCGCAATGTCAAAATGCCCTTCTATTGGGGACCGCACGTCTCTAACGAAAAAGCCCGTTCCATGCTCGGATACAAGCCACAATACAGCTTCGACAGGATGGTGGAAACCGCCCTGGCTTATCAACGCGGCGATAGCATTGATCAGATTCCGAACTAGCGATTGCGGCTCTTGGCTATCGCTGTCGACGCCATTGACGGCGCCAATGTCTCCCGCGCTAGCTCCGCGTCTCAGTGGGTAACATACCAGGGACTCGTCCAGGCTTTCGCTCCGTCGCCCTGGAGAACGCGAATCCAATACGCCTGTTCCCCCGGAGGGCAATCGGCCGGTCGGAAGCTGGCGCTGAAATGTCGCTCTTTCAGCCCCATAGGGCGCCGCTCAATCCTTAGCTCCAGGTCAAGGCCGCCTGCCGCTATCCGCTTGCTGCCCTGCCCCAACTCGGACCAACTGATCTCTGTTGAGACGAGCGGCGTTTCGACCGCCAAGATGGTATCGCCCTGCGCCTCCAAGGTCACGATAATGCCATCGGTGTCGCCGGTGGTGATGGAGCGCCAGCTCACGCGCTTGGCATCCCAATCCTCTACGCCCTCGACTGGCGAATCGAAGGCATAGCCTTCAACGGCGAGGATCCTGCCTCCCACAATGGCGAGCGCGCCATCCCAGCGAGCCATTCGCGCCCGCCCTCGGACCCGCGCTCCCTTCCAACTTAACCTGAGCTGATCCGGGCGCCGCTCCTGGACTGGCGGCCAGCGGTGCAGCAATTCGTTATCCCGCCAGAGTTCTATCTGTTCCAACTCGTCCGTCCCCACAATCTCTATTTCGAAAACAGGCGGGCGATCCAGGTTGAATTGGCTGCCAATCGGTCGGCGCTCACAGCTTGCCCGCACGATGATGCGTTGACCGCTGGTGGCGTAGCAGCGACGCGCCATCAGAGCCTCGCCGATAGCGCTGCGCGTGAGTTCGCTCGCCAGAATACAAGTGAGCCCGCCGTAAACGCCAAAGGCGCCTGCGCCCGGAAAACTGCTGCCGGGTCTGCCCTTGTGACCATCGCTGCCGGCGACCACCCCGACATGATATCCACGCTCGATCGACTCGCGCAGCATCCACTCGAACTCGCCCCAGGAAGAGTACACCTCGACCAGTGGCTCCAGCGCCGCGCTGTGATTGGCCAGGTCGCTGGGGCGGCCGCCGACGTGCGGGATGATAAACACGTCCTTTCGTCCCGCCAGCGCCTCGTGCAGGTCAGACACGGGATAGCGGTCCGTGGCCAGATCGGCGAGTTCGCTAATCTGCGCGTGACTGGAACGCAAAAGCTCGCCGCGATCGCCTAGAAAATAGACGTTCCGATCACCACCGCCAGCGGTAGTGCCGGACCATTCATAACCGACGAAAGCGACAAAGCGCCCGGGCTCGTTCGCTACATTGGCGGCTTCTTGGATCTCTTCCCAGACCTGCGCGGTAATCTGGAAATCGTTCGCCTGATGGCCCGAAACGTCCAGCGCGCTGTAATCGCGCGCGAAGGCGAAGTAGTCGCGCACGCTGTTGGTGCCTACCGTCTCGCCGCTCTGGCCGTGCAGATCCGCCCAGAAGGGACCATGAGAGCCGGGCGTCGATAGCGCCCTCAGGGGATTGCTCTCCCCGGCAAGTGCGCCATCCAGCGAACGGGCCCGTATCGTGAAGATGCCGGGGCGATAGACTGTGCAGTTGCCAATACGGCGGACTCCGCGGTCGTTCGGCTGGAAACTGTAGCGGTCCGGCAAGTTGGAGATCGAGCCGCTTTTCTCCTCCAAAACGATCGTGCCGGCATAGCTTGTGGCGGGATTGCCCCAGCCGTCCTCAGTTTTCACCACGAGATCGAACTCTCGCCCTATCTCGGCCTCGCTGGGAACGATGGCAACCAGCCGCTCCGCCTCGCCAGCAACGACCTCGGCCCTGGGTGAGCTGGGGAGGGTGACATATTGACCGCTTCCCTGCGCGTCAATCAAGGTTCTGAAACAGAAAGCCTTCTCCACAAAGGTCTGCGCGCGCGTCCCTATAGAACCGCCGCTCCTGTCCCCATAGGTGATGATTATCGTTTCGCCCGGGAGCAGCGCGCCGTCGAATATGTCAATCGCGAGGCAGGCTCGCCAGGGACGGATGTACCCTTTCGGATCCCAGCGTGGGGCGACCTGGCAGGAGCGGCTATCCGTCCTTGCGCTCATATAATTCGGCGCCGCGGAATCGGATGTCTGCGGCCGCCCCCAATCCGAAGCAAAGCGCCAGGCGACCAGCAAGGTTCCATTCTCATCGATCCCGTAGCTGCCCGCGGTGTAGCGGAGTTGCCAGCTGCCCCAACTCCCCGCAGTAATGGGACCGGCCGGCGAGAGCGCCGCGCGCCCGTAGAGGCTTTCGATTTGCTCCTCCCCCATTTCAACCATGGGGTTGAGTTCAATGCGGCTTGCCATAAGTGCCCTATTCTGTATTGGCGCTCGCCCGCAGCCCCCACAGCGCGGGCGCTTTGTAATAGCGAAAGTGAGCCGGATTCACAGCGGTGAGACCCGGACTGTCGACCTCGATAATCGTGCCGGCAATCGGTTCGTAGGCGGCGCGATAGGCGATGGCGGCTTTCACAACCAGCACGCGCTGTCGCGCCGGCTGCAGCCCCACGCTTAGCAGTTGCTGCAGACTAAATGGCGTCTGCCGTCGACTGGTCAGCAGCAGGAAGCTCGCTTGCTCAACGGGAGCGCCGCCAATTTCCAGCAGAGCCGATAAGCCCTGATCGTGGTAGCGCTGCCCATCATGGCGCACCTCGCTTTCCTCATAGCGCCCATCGTGAAGACACTTGACGCGCCCGCTGACCTCGACCGGCTCCCCATGCAGATTGTCCGACTTGCCACCAACATGAAGGCGCAGGGCGGCGCCAACCCCGGCGCGAGCGCAGGCGGCGACAGCTTCCCGGTCGGCGAGCACGACGACCCAGCCCGTCACGCCTTGCCGCAGCAACTCCTGGAGGATGAAGGTGCTGTCGCCACTCGAGCCGCCCCCGATGTTATCGCCCATATCGACGAGAATGACCGGCTTGCCGTCGCTCGCCCTTGCCTGTCGTACAGCCTCTACCACATCGGGCAGCCTGAAATGCAGCCGCTCGCGCATAGCCCATAATTGGTCGGCGAGCTGCTTGGCTTCCTGCCGTGCAAGCGCGGGCGCCCCATCCGTCACCACCACCGCCGCCGGTCCCATCTCGGGCACGTCGGCGTACTGGTAGCCACCCGCCACGCTCGCCGCCACGATAGCGGGCTGCTCTTCCAGAGCGCGCGCGGCCTCCATGATGCCATCCATCGGCGGCATGTTCGTGTTCTGGCGCACGATATTCAGCAGCACGGGCGGTTTCACCAGCGCCTGCGCCGGCTTTATCTCCGCCTTGATCGTCCGGGCGATCACGCTGGCCGCTTGCAGCCCCCGTTCGCGGTGATCGAGGTGCGGGTTGCTTTTATAGATGATGAGAGCGGTGCTCAATTCCACGATTTCTTCGGAGACATTGGCGTGGAAATCATGGGTGACCACGAGCGGGAAGTCAGCGCCGACCTGCTCCCGCAAGCGTCGTACCACCTCGCCGTCCGCGTCCGCGTATGCCTCGCTCACCATCGCCCCGTGCAGGGCGAGCAGCAGCCCGTCCAAGCGTGGAGCGCGCGCGAGACGCTCCAGCAATTCACTCGTTAGACGCTCGAACGCCTCGCGGGTCACCATTCCGCCCGGGGTCGCCTGCGCCATCAAAGTAGGAAACAACTCGTAACCGAAGCTCTCGGCGCCCTCGATAAAGCCGCCTATCTCATGCGGCGCGGCGCGCCACCAGCTCACGAGCTCGCCGCCACGCTGCACGCGAAAAGCCTCTAGCGGGGTCGGCCTCGGGTTGAAGGTATTCGACTCGTGCATGATGCCGCCAACAGCGATACGCATTTGATTACCCTCGTATTGCCACGCCAGCCCTAGCCCCAGTGTGGTGACCGTTGTCAAGCGTCAGGCGACCGTTGACGAGAACCTGGTCGATGCCGGCCGCGTGTCGACGTCCCGCTTCAAAGGTCGCGCGATCGCTGACACGCTCGGGATCAAGCACGACGATTTCCGCAAAATTACCACGCTTCAGCAAGCCTCGGTTCTGCAGCTTCAGCAACTGTGCCGGCAGCGAGGTCAGCTTGCGAATCGCCTCCTCCCAGCTGAGCGCTCGCTGCTCGCGCGCGTAGAGCCGCAAGAAACGAGCGAAGGCGCCGAAGGTCCGGGGATGGGGGCTGCCCCCGATGAGCAGTCCGTCGGTGCAGACCATCGTCGACGGATGCGTCATCACTGCCTTGATATCCTCAGCCGCGTCAGCTTCATCCCCGGCGAAGTTGATGATGGACACCGTGAAGTCCTCCTGCAGGAGCAGATCGCAGATGAAATCGACCGGGTCCTTCCCCGAGTCACGGATGGCACGGTCAAAGGTCTGCCCTTCCAGCCGCTTATTCGCCTCGCTGCCGACGGCGGAGATCGCGCAAGACTGCCAGTCGAAATCCGCCTCGCGGAAATAAGCTGCAATCTCCCGCCTCGTCGCCCGCTTGGACAGCCTGGCAGTCATGGCATCCGGTCCCCCTTCCGCGCTCCAATCCGGCAGCAGGCGAAAAAGGGGCCCGCTGCCAGCCTGGTAGGGATAGCAATTCATCGTGACATCGACGCCCTCGCGCCGCGCCTGATCGATAAGCGCCAGGATCTCCCCCGCCTTGCCCCGATGCCGCGCCGAGCCAATCTTCAAGTGCGAGATCATCACCGGGACTTGCGCCTCGCGGCCGATCCGGATGGCTTCGCTGAGCGCCTCGAATATCTGATCGAAATAATTCCTCATGTGCGTGACATAGAATCCATTGTGTTGCGCCACCGCGCGGCACAACTGAATCAATTCATCGGTGTCGGCGTAAGAATTGGGCGGATAAGAAAGACCAGTTGAAAAACCGACCGCCCCGTCCCCCATCCCCTGCTCGATCATTGCCTGCATCGCCGCCATCTCGCGCGCCGAGGGCGATCCCTGCTGCCAACCCATGGCGCCCAGCCGCAGGACGCAGTGCGGAATGAGGTAGGCGACGTTCACAGCTACCCGGCCATCAAAGCGGGCAAGGTAGTCGCCCACCGAGCCCCAGTTCCAGGCGATTTCCGGGTTGCCGTAGAGGCCCGAAAGATAGCGACGCAATTCCTGGAGCAGCGGGGGCGAGACCGGCGCGTACGAGAGGCCGTCATTGCCGAGCAACTCCGCCGTGATGCCCTGGCGGATCTTTCCCTCGTGCTCGGGATCAGCAAGCAGCATGATATCGGAGAGGGCGTGCATATCCATAAAGCCGGGGCAGACGAACTTACCTCGGGCCTCAATGACGCGCGCCGCGCTCGCCGCTGACAGGTCGTCGATCGCCTCGATCTGGTCGCCGCGGACGCCCACATCGCCGTCATACGAGGGCTTGCCGCTGCCATCGACGATACGACCATTGCGAATGATGATGTCAAACAACTGTAGTAAACCCCATCCCCCCAGCCC
>WTGC01000225.1 GCA_011523705.1 Chloroflexota bacterium
TGACCATGGCGATGGCTTGCACCAGCAGCAGATCGCGCCGTTCAATCGCGGCGATCAAGAGGCTGCCCAGCCCGGGGAAGCCAAAGACGTACTCGATCACAACCAGCCCGCTGACCAGCCAGCTGATGCTGATGGCGATGACGGTGATGGTGGGCAGCAGGGCGTTGCGCAGAACATGGCGCCAGATGACCGTGCGCCAGGGGATGCCTTTGAGCGCGGCGGTTCGCACATAATCGCGCTTGAGCTCTTCGATGACGCCCGCTCGCGTCAAGCGGGAGATGTAGGCGAGCATCACCAGCGTCGCGGCGAAAGCGGGCAGCCAAAGCGCCGGCAGCATCTCAGCGAAAGAAGCGTTGGCCGGCACCGCCGAGCTGGAGGGGAACCACCAGCCCAGCGAAGCCGCCAGCTCGCTGCGACCCCAGCGCAGCGCCACGATGTTGATCAAGAACAAGCCGGTGACGAATTCGGGCAAGCTGACGACGGAGAGCGTCAGCAGCGAGATGAGGATGTCCGGCAGCTTATTTTCGAACAAGCCCGCGATAACACCCAGCGCCAGCGAAAGCGGCACCGACATCAGAAGCGCGACCAGAGCCAGCCGCGCCGAATTGACGCTGCGCTCAATGATTAAGTCGCGATTCACCGCCCCGCGAAAGGCGATCGTATCGCCCCAGTCTCCACGAAGGAAGTTCGCGGCCCAGGTCAGATACTGTTGCGGCAGTGATGCGTTCAATCCCAATTCTTCTCGTATTTCGGCGACTTGCGCTTCGGTGGCTTCGCGCCCGCCAGCGATGACGCGCGCCGGGTCACCGGGCAAGACGCGCAGCAGGAAAAAGATCGTCAGCGAACTGACAAGATACGTGAAGAAGAAGAACAGGAATCGGCGGCGCAGAAATTGCAGCATGATGTCAGTCCACCTCATCCAGCGGGATGAGCCCGCTTTGCGCGGCCGTCAACTCCTCCAGCGGGATATGGCAGCGAATGAGGTGGCCCGCGTCGCCTTGGCGCCAGGGGGGCTCGTCCGTTTCGCAGATCTCGCCAATTTTGCGCGGGCAACGCGTATGGAAGCGGCAGCCGCTGGGCAGGTTCTGCGCGCTGGGCAGGTCGTCGCTGAGCAGGATGCGTTCGGTCGAATGCAAGGGATCGGGGACAGGTATCGCCGAAACCAGCGCTTCGGTATATGGGTGGTAGGGCGGCTGAAACAGTTCCCGCGCTTCGCCCACTTCAAAGAGCTGCCCCAGATACATGACGGCGATGGTATCGGCCAGATATCCAACAACGGACAAGTTGTGCGAAATGAAGAGATAGGCGCTGCCATGATCGTCTTGCAAAGCAGCCAAGAGATTGAGCACAGCCGATTGCACCGAGACGTCCAGCGCGGACACCGCTTCATCGCAGATGATGAGATCGGGATCGGAGGCGAAGGCGCGCGCTATCGCGACCCGCTGCTTCTCGCCGCCGCTCAATTCGTCCGGGTAGCGCTCGGCATATTCCGCGCGCAGATTGACCCGCGCTAGCAGGGCGAGCGCCTCGGCATCAGCTGCCTCCGGGGACAGACCGCGCAGTTTCATCAGCGGGCGCCGTATCGCCTGTCGCACGGACAGATAGGGGTTCAATGAGTTTTGCGGATTCTGAAAGACCATTTGCAGCTTCGACAAAACATCCTGGCTGCGTTCGCGCACGCTGTTGCGCACGTCCATGCCCAGCAAATGCAATGCGCCTCCGCTGCGCTCTTCCAAGCCGATGATGAGCCGCGCCAGCGTCGTCTTGCCACTGCCGCTCTCGCCGACAAGGCCGAGGGTTTGCCCGGCGCGCAATTGCAGGTCGACGCCATCGACGGCGCGTATTGGCGATGGCTCAAGTCGCCCGAGGATCTCGCGCAGGTTGCGCTCAACCGGGAAGTGCTTGTTCAGGTTGGAGACTTGCATGAGGGTTTGGCCGGCCCGCCAACCCCCCTCTAAATCTCCCCCCATCGCAATGGGGGGAGACTTGGCCTGCTCAGCCGCAGGAATCGCGTAGGGATCCGGCCTCGGTCTACCGTAGGTGGCTCCCCCTCCCTGATGCTTCGGGGTCGCGTGGACACAGACCCGTCGGGAGGGGGTTGGGGGGAGGGGTTGGCTCAGCTCCTTCCAGCGATGACAGCGAACCAGGCGCCCGTCATCCAGCGTTTCCAGCGGCGGTTTCCGCTCACGGCAAAGATCGACCACAAGCGGACAGCGCTCCGCGAAGACGCAGCCGCCGGGAATCTGGGTCAAGGACGGCGGATTGCCAGGGATGGATTGAAGCTGCGCGGCGCTTTTGCTTTGCCCGGGTTTTGGCACACTGCTGATCAGCCCCAGGGTATAGGGATGCCGCGGATGCTCGAACAGGTCCAAGACGCTTGCTTCTTCCATAATCTCGCCGGCGTACAAGACCAGGACGCGTTCACAAAGCTGCGCGACGACGCCGAGGTTATGCGTGATGTACACGACGCCGGTATCGCGCTCGGCGATCAGCCCGCGTACAAGATCGAGGATGACCGCCTCCGTCGTGACGTCCAGTCCGGTGGTCGGCTCGTCCATGATGAGCAGCTCGGGATTGCTGATCAGCGCCATCGCAATCGTGACGCGCTGCTGCATGCCGCCGCTCAGCTCATGCGGATAACGTTCGGCGACGCGTTCAGGATCGACCAGATTGACATCGTGGAACATGCGCATCATGCGCGTGTAGCCGTCATGATCGTCGATGCCCTCAGCCGCTTTGAGCGCTTCCATGACCTGCCGCCCGATCTTGATCGAGGGATTGAGCGCGGCCGCGGCGTTTTGCGGCACAAACTTGATGCGCTTCGCCCATAGTTGGCGCATCTCGGCATTGGACTTGCGCAGCAGATCTTCATCGTCGAATTGCAGCCGCCCGCCACTTTCCACCCGGCCGTTGCTGCTCAGGTAGTGCATCAATGCCAGAGCCACGGTTGATTTGCCGGAGCCGGATTCACCGACCAAGCCAACAATCTCCCCGCGCCCCAACTGCAAACGGAAATCTCGCACGGCCGGGATCCACTGATCCTCCACCCGGTAGCTGATGGTCAGGTTGTCGACTTCGAGCAGGTTCTGACAGGTCGCGCTCATGCTTAAGAGCCCTTTTGCACGGCGCGCCGGATGCCATCCGACATCAGATTGACGGCGATGACCAGGATGGCGATGGCGAGCGCGGGGAAATCAAGCGCCCAAGGGGTGAGCTGGTAGAAGCCGCCGCGATTTTCGTTGACCATCAAGCCCCAATCCGGCGATGGCGGGCGGGCGCCAAAGCCAAGAAAACCGAGCGATGCGACCAGAAAGATGGCGTAGGAGAAGCGCAGCGACGCCTCCACAACCAGCGAAGGAATCACCGATGGCAGGATCTCGCGGAAGATGATATAGAATTGGCTTTCGCCGCGGATCTGCGCCGCTTCGACAAATTCGCGCGTCTTAATGTCGAGCGTCGTGCTGCGGGCGACGCGCGCCACGATCGGGATATAAAGCAGCGAGATCACCAGCAGAATGACGTTGTCGGCCAGCGCCGCCTGCCAACTGCCCGCCTCGAAATCGAGATTGCGAATGATGCCAATGAGGACCAGCGCCAGCAAGAGCGCCGGAATTGCCAATAGCGCGTCGATGACGCGTCCGATCACCTCGTCTACCCAGCCGCCCTGATAACCCATGAACAATCCCAGCGCCGACCCAAGGATGACGCTGATGAGCGTGCCTAGCCCGGCGATGCGGAAAATGCTGCCGGCGCCTAAGATGACGCGGCTATAGACATCGCGCCCCAAGCGGTCGGTGCCGAAGGGGTGTTCGCCCAATTGAAGCGCGCCGAGATCGAGCGTCGGCGGCACGCGAACATCGTGGCTCTGATCGTTGGGGTTGCTGTGAGGTGCGAGTTGGGGACCGAATAGCGCGAGTATCAGGAAAAAGGCGACCAAAAGCGTGCCCGCCGCCGATTGCGGATGGCGCAACTGAGACTTCGCCGTTCGCTTGAAAGCGCTGTATAGGCGGCTGACTGTCTCCAATTTCATCTGACTATCAACGTTCCTGGATCTAGAGCTTTTGCGGACTGCGTGACGACTGTCGTTATCTCGCAAAAGCGAGGGTCAGCCACCGGCTGACCCGTACAGTTCGACAAATTGTGCCTTGTAGGGGCGACCCGGTGGGTCGCCCGCTGAAACCTAAACTTGTCGCGCAGCCGAGATTATCCAAGCAGCGCCGAATTGAAATTCGTGCGGCCCGCGAACGGATGTAAATGCACGCCGGATACACCGCCGGCCAGCACCATGAACTGGGCGAAGAAATAGGGCACGACGACCGGACCTTCGTCCAGCAGAATCTGCTGAATCTCTTTGTAGGCGGCGGTGCGCTCCGCTTGATCACGCGACGAGCGACCGATTTCGATCAACTCGTCAACACGCGGGTTGCTGTAGTGTGATTCGTTCCAACCGCCCTCAGAGTGATAGGCGAGGTCGAGGTAGAGCTGCGGGACCGGACGGGGCCCCCAGCCCGTCATACCGAGATCAACGGTATCCCAGAGTTCGTTCCAGTAGGTGTTTTCGTCTTCGAGTTGAATCTCGACGCGGATGCCGGCTTCTTCCCATTGCGCTGCCAGCGCTTGTCCCAGGTCGGAAAAGTTGCCGCTGTTCGGTCCGTGCAAGATCATATCCAAGCCATCGGGGTAGCCGGCTTCTGCCAGCAGGGCGGCCGCGGCGGCCGGATCGCGCGGCGGCACTACGGCCTCCGCCAGGAAGTACTGAGGGAAGGCGGGTCCTATCGGCGAGTCCTTGCCAACCGCGCCAAAGCCAAGTTGGACGCGCTCCCAAATCGCATCGCGGTCGGTCGCCAGCTTAAATGCCTGGCGCACACGTACATCGGAACCCGGCGCCCGATCGTAGCGCAGTCGCGCCAGGTGATGTCCGGTGGTGGGGATGTCGCTGGTATTGAAAGCCACATCGCCGGCGAAACCGAGGAAGCTTGAGTTGTCCAATCTCATGATGCCATCGACGCTGCCGCCCTGTACCGCGGCGATGCCGGCTTGCTGGTCGTCAAAGAAGACGAATTCAAGCTGATCAATGGTCGGGGCGCCAGCCCAGTAGCTTTCGTTGGCGCGCATGATGGCGCGGTCGCCCGGGATCAACTCCTCAAGCACAAAAGGCCCGGAGCCGTTGAACTCGGCGCCGATGTTTTCCGCGCCCGCCTGTAGGATGACGAATTTGTTGTCCGTCAGATTGTAGAGGAAATCGGGATTCGGCGCGCTTAGCGTGAAGGTGATGGCGCTGTCGCCCGCCGCCGAGACGGACTCCACCGATGAGAGCAGTCCGGCGACCGTGCTCTCCGATTCCTGATGCCACTGAATCGTCCAGAGCACATCATCGACCGTGACCGGGCTGCCGTCATGGAAAGCCGCATCTGCGCGAATTTGCAGCGTATAGGCTAAGCCGTCGTCGCTGCTCTCCCATGATGAGGCGAGCCGTGGCACCAGATTGGCGCCGGCGTCTGTTTCAATCAGGTAATCGTAAAGCGCGTTCAGGATGGCGATTTCGCTATCGCCCGATGCCGACCGCGGGTCCAAAGTCGCCGGTGTCAGCCAGGCGATGCGCAGAGTGCCGCCGTGTTGCGCGCTGGCGATTCCGCTCAGCCCGGAAAGCGCGACCGTGCCAACCGCGGCGGTGGCGCCAGCGGCGAAGACATTCAAGAACTCACGGCGGGATAACTCACTTGCGGGCTTACTGCAATTTTTCGACACGATGTGTATCTCCTTCATGTGTCAATCGATCAATCTCGAGCCTAGAGCGGGAGCATGAACACATCGTGATGGCGCCTTTTCGGCGGCGAATGGAGTTAGCGAAGCGGCGGCGCCAGAGAACGTTCGCGGCGCTGACGGATTAACTCACGATGTTGCGTCATTGTCATCCCTCCCGGCCCTGCAGCGACTCAGTTGCAAGGCGCGGCATATTATCGCACAGGAAGCGAGCGATTTCCAAATGCAAAAATAATCCCGTCTCTCGTGGTGACGACAGCTGGCAAGCAGCCGGTCAGCTCAAGACAGCGGTATGGAAGTGCGTGCGCCCCGAGAAGGGATGCAGCTCCACGCCGGAGACGTGGCTCGCCATCACCATGAAGGAGGCGTAAAAGTAGGGCACGATGATCGGTCCTTCGTCGAGGAAGAGCCGCTGGATCTGCTTGTAGGCTTCGGTCCGCGCTTCTTGATCGAGAGCGGAACGGGTGAAATCGATCAACTTATCCAGCCGGTCGTCATGCCAATGCGATTCATTCCAGGTCGCGCCGGAGCGATAGGCGAGGTCAAGGTAAATCTGCGGCGACACCCGATCACCCCACCAGGTCACGCCTAAATCGACATCAAGCCACTTTTGCACCCAATATTCGTTTTCTTCCTCCAATTGAATCTCGACGCGGATGCCGGCCTCTTGCCATTGCGCCGCCATCGACTGGGCGAAATCCGGCATGGAACCGCTGTTGGGCACATGCAAGGTCATATCCAAACCGTCGCTATAGCCGGCCTCAGCGAGCAAAGCGGCGGCGGCGGCCGGATTGCGCGGCGGCGGCTCGGCATCATTAAGGAAATACTGAGCGAAGGAGGGACCGATAGGCGAATCTTTGCCGACCGCCCCAAAGCCGAGTTGTACGCGCTCCCAAACGGCGCGCCGGTCGGTCGCCAGCTTGAAGGCTTGCCGCACGCGTATGTCGTTACCTGGCGGTCGGTCGGCTCGGATGCGCGTCAGCTGATGCTCGTTCGCGAGTAGATCAACCGTATTAAAGCGGAAATCGCCGCTGAAATTGAGAAAACTGAAGTTGTCGAGCCGCAGAATGCCATCGGCGATCCCGCCCTGCACCGCGGCGATCGCGGCTTGCTGGTCGTCAAAGAAGAGAAACTCCAGTGTCTCGATGCCGGGAGCGCCTCGCCAATAATTGGCATTGGCTTTCATCACCAGTCGATCGCCCGGGAGCATTTCCTCCATGATGAAGGGTCCGGTGCCGTTGAATTCGATGCCGGTGTTTTGCGCGCCGGCTTTGAGCATGACGATTTTGTATTCCGTGAGCCGATAGAGAAAATCGGGATCGGGCGCTTTAAGCTTGAATATCAGCGCATGATCGCCCGTAGCCTCGAGCGATTCGATCCCGGCCAGCACATCGGCAATGGTGCCGCCGGCGTCGAGCTGCCACTGTATGCTCCAAACGACGTCGTGCGCGGTCAGGGGACTACCGTCGTGGAAGAGGGCGTTCTGAACCAACTGCAGTGTATAGCGCGTGCCATCGTCGTTCCGCTCCCAGGAAGCGGCGAGGACGGGAACCAGATTGGACGAGGCGTCGGTCTCAAAAAGGTAATCGTAAAGGGCGTTCAAAATCGCGATTTCGCTCATGCCGGAGACCGAGCGCGGGTCAAGCTGCGCCGGCGTCAGCCAGGCGATGCGCAAGGCGCCATCGCTGGCGCGGGCGGCGTTCAGCCCAGGCGCCCGATCAAGCGCAATCGTGCCAACGGCGCTGGTCATGCCGGCGGCAAATATCTTTAGCACATCACGGCGCGACGGCGTCAACGCGCTATTTGAGGGGTACTTGCTCGCCATTGGAAACCTCGCTATGTCGGTCCGGTCACGCGCCTATTTATAAGCGTTCGCCTGGCCGACGCTGATGAGTAATTGCCTACAGCTTAGTGTAAGTCGCGGGCGGCAAGCAAGCGGCGCTCGGCAGATCGGGCAAATTGGGGGGGGGCGTCTTGCGGCGACTTCTTGTCGCTGTCTGGCTAGGTGATAATTGGCTCGCCGTTATAGGTCGGCATTTGGGCTTCGGCGAAGATTCGCTCGATGGCGGCATGATCGTCGGCGGTCAAGCGCCATTCGGCCGCGGCCACATTTTCTTTGAGTTCGCTTTCGTTGCGCATGCCGACCAAGGCGACAGTCACACCCGCTTGGTTCAGCAGCCAGGCGATAGCCAGCTGCGCGACCGTTTTGCCGTAATCTGCCGCAAGCCGCTTCAGCGCATCCACCACGCGCAAGGCTTTGAGGAAATGTTCACGCTCAAACAAAGGCAGACCAAATGCCTCGCCCCGGCTGCGCCAATCCCATTGGACGAAGCGCGTCTCCGGTGAAAATGCGCCGCTGAGCAAGCCGAAGGCCAGGGAGCCATAAGCCATAAATCCGATGCCATGCGCGCGACAGTAAGGCAAGACCGCTTTTTCAACCCGCCGATCGAAGAGATGATAACCAACTTGATTGGCAGTCAGGCGGCCATGGACTTGACAGGCGGCCATCATCTGCTCATCGTAATTGGAGACGCCGTAATACCGAATCTTGCCCGCCGATTTCAAAGCCTCCAAGCCGGCGATGGATTCTTCGTGCGGCGTACGATGGTCGTAGAAATGCACCAGCAGCAGGTCAATGACAT
>WTGC01000041.1 GCA_011523705.1 Chloroflexota bacterium
CGCCCCCCATCCCCCGGCCCCTTCCCGAAGGTCAATGTCTACGTGACCCCACCAGGAGGGAAGGGGAGCCAACACTGAGGGTCGTGGCCAGTTAAGTCCCTCCCTCTTCATGGGGTCGCGTAGACACCGACCCGCCGGGGAGGGATTTAGGGTGGGGGCGGGATGTACGCTTAACCCTTGGCAATTTCTGACGCGTCGATGACATCGTCTATCGGCGGCACGTAGCCCGAGATGTCATCGCGCCAGGCGCCGAGATTATCGGGCCAGTACAAGACAAACTCGACCGCTTCATCCACGACGGTCGCCTGCACCTGGTCATATTTCGCGTGACGGTCTTCGGCATCAGCACTGGCGGCGGCGGCGTTCATCGTCTGATGCGTCTGCTCGAAGATGTCGCCATTGTGCGGCCCCCAGCCGAAAAGGGTATCGCCGCGGCCGATGAAGGGTCCGTAAATCCAGCGCGTGTGAATATCGATGTCGCTGCCGAGGGCGCTGGTATTGCCCCAGGTGGTGTAGGTATCGAAGGTGCGGTCGAATACGAACTGATAACCAGCCTCGACCTCGATCAGGCGGATTTCGGTCTCGATGCCAACGGCTTCCACCATCGGTTTGATCAAGGTGACGGTGTCGGCCAGGAATTTGAGCGAGCCGGCCATTAGCTCCAGCTTGATGCCCTCGGCGCCGGCCTCGCTCAGCAGCGCGCGGGCCATATCCGGGTCGTAATTGTATTTGTCGGCATCGGCGTTGTAATTGTCCATTGATGGCGGAATGCTGGAGCCGTTGCCGGGCAAGCCTTTGCCGCTCAATACCGTGTCGATGATGGCTTGGCGGTCGATGGCGTAGGAGAGCGCCTGGCGCACGCGCGCGTCATCGAGCGGCGGCTTGGTGCAGTTGAAGGCGATAAAGGCGCGGCGTGTGCTGGGTCCGGCGCCGGCGACGATGCCCGGCGCGCGACCGAAGATATCGAAACTTTCAGGCGGCACCTGCTCCATGACATCGGATTGGCTGGCGACCAGGTTTGCCATCCGAACGCTCGCTTCCGGCACTTCGCGATAGGTCAGGCTATCCAGGAGCGGCAAGCCTTCGACGAAGTAATCGGCATGGCGGGTAAGCTCGACGCGGTCTTGCGCGATCATGTTTTGGAAAGCGAAGGGACCCGTCCCGACCGGTTCCAAATTGAAGCGATCCATGCCTTTCTCATTGAAGGTCGCCTCCGGCAGCACGGACATGACAAACAGGCGCTCCGGCAGCAAGCCGAAGGGCTCGTTGAGATGGATGGTGGCGGAATAATCACCAGTCGCTTCGGCGCCGCCGATAGGCGTCAGGAAATTCGCGAAGAGAGACGCGGTATCCGGATTCTGAATCAATCCCAGGGTGAATGCGAAGTCAGAGGCCTTCATCTCCGTGCCATCGTGAAACATCACGCCCTGGCGGAATGCCAGCGTCCAGGTCATGTCATCGACTTGCGCCGGCGGCTCGCTCAATAGATCGGGCACTTTGTTGAAGACGGCGTTGTTAATCGTCAACTCGCCGATGGCGGTGGAAAGCACCGGGTTCAGGCGGCCGAAACTGTTGGCGATATCAATCGTGGCGGAAGAGCCGCCCTGCGCCACCACCGACGCCAGGGGACTCGCCGAATAAACCAGCGCGCCGGCCCCGGTCGTGAGCATGGTCTGCAAGAAGCGCCGGCGCGAAAGCGAGTTCCCGGCCAGCATTCTGGATGTATTGCGAATGTCTTTCTCCTGTTTGCGATTCATAATGGATTCTCCATTCACAGTACCGCTGAATTAGTTGGCGAAATCTCTTGCTTTAATGCGCCATAGGCAAGTCCTCCTGCGCTGTTCACGCGTTGCAAACGGCAAACCCCATCCCGTCCGCCAGTGTCTACGCGGCGCGGCCCCTGTTCCCCCCTCTGTCCCCCCGCTCAACGGGGGGCGGACTTCCAGCAAGCTAAGGAAGGGGAGCTAGACCTTGCGTGAAATTGATTCATCCAGCCTCTCGCTTAGATCGAGAGTCGACGGCTTTTTCGTGGGATAGCTCCACGATTGCTCGCTCCAGATATCTTCGACCGTTTCCAGCGTCAGTTGTATGTCGGCCTCGGTATGCGCGGCCGAAAGATACCATAGCCCGCGCGAGAGCAAGCGAATGCCCCTGTCCAACATCGCGCGTACGAATCTGCTGTTTCGCAAGCTATCGCTTTCCAGGCTGTCGCGGTATTCCAGAAACGAATCGCGCACGGTGAATGCCAGGTGAAAGACCGGTCCGAATCCCTGGATCAGGACTGGCAGCCCGTATTTTGCCGCCAGCTTGCGCAAGCCATTGATAAGCTTCTCGCCCAGTTTATGGATGCGCTGGTAGTCGAGGCGCTCCAATTTGCAGATTGTGGCATGAGCGGCGGCCGTGACCATGACATTGCTGTTGTAGGTGCCGGAGTGATTGACTTCCAGGCAGGCGATAAGCGCAAGCAATTCCCGCCGACCAGCCAGGCAGGCGATTGGAAAGCCATTCGCCATCGCTTTGCCAAATGTCGCCAGATCCGGTGTGACGCCGAAGTAGCTCTGCGCCCCGCCCAGCGCCAGTCGAAAGCCGGTGATCACCTCGTCAAAGATCAGAACGATGCCATGCTGCGCGCATAACTCCCGTACCGTCTCCAAATAAAGGGGCTGCGGCGGAATGCAAGAATTGTTGCACATCACTGGTTCCATGATGACGGCGGCCAATTCATGTCCATGTCTTTGCAATGTCGCACGCATGAGATCAGCATCGTTCCAGGGCAGCACGATGACATTGTCGATAGCGCTCGCCAGTTGACCGCCCGAAGCGAGCACTGGCGTCGGCGCCTCGCGCGGTCCCGCTTGCGCCAAGCTCGGCGCGCTGCTGACCAGCGTTTCGTCATACCAGCCGTGATAGTGGCCTTCAAACTTGAGGATTTTGTCGCGTCCGGTGTGGGCGCGCGCGACCCGTATGGCGGCGTGTACCGCCTCCGAGCCCGAATTGCAGAAACGCGCCAACTCGGCGCAGGGCACGATCCGCCGGAAGCTTTCGGCAAGTTCGATTTCCAGCTCGTGCTGCGCGCCGTATAGCTGGCCATTTCGCAGCGCTCGCTCGACAGCATCAAGTACGGACGGCGGACTGTGACCCAAGAACAGCGGTCCCTGTGAGAGCGTGTAGTCCAGGTAGACGTTTTCGTCGGCATCGACTACATGAGCGCCCGACCCGCTGCGAAAGTATAGCGGCGGCTGCGCCAGTGCGCGCACGTTGCTGCTGACCCCGCCAGCGAGAGACTTTTGCGCTCGCTGGAATAGCTCGGTTGATCGCTGGTAGCGGGACATACGATTTAGTCTACTGGTCGCTCTTATTATCGTAAGAACACTGTTCTGAATTAAGAGACTATAACGCAAGCAGCTGGATCGCGCGAATATCGCTATTGTCGTGGGGTTGCCTCGTCGTTAGCCAAACCGCAGCCGTGGCTGGCGCCCGGAGCAAGTCAATCCAGCGGGAAGACCGGGCGGTTCACGTGTTGATAGGGGAAGCGCGACAGATTGGCGCTGCACAAACCGGGCGTATCCATCTCAATGACAGCCGCGGCAATCGGCATATAGGCGGCGCGCCAGGCGACAGCCGATTTGACGACGATCATGCTCTGCGCTTCGGGCAAAATGCCGATGTGGCGCAGCTGGGCGAGATCCAGCGGAGGCGTCTTGCGCTCGGTCAAGAGAATATTCACGCCCTCAGCGCGGAGCCAGACACAGCGACCCATGTGGACGGTATCGCCATAGAAGGAAGCGAAGTGATTGTCTGGCAATTCACACTCGAAGACCCCGTCCGATATGGCGCGAACGACGCCGGCCACTGTCACCGCCTCCCCGTGCCAGTCATCAACTTTGCCGCCAACATCAAGGGTGACTTCTGCCCAAACTCCGGCGCGCCAACAGCATTCGACTGCTTCGGGGTCAGCCAGTACGATTGTCCCTTCGCGCACGTCTTGCGCCAACATCGCTGCCAGCGCCTCGGCGCCATCGCCGGTCGTGCCGCCGCCGATATTGTCAGCCGAATCCACCAGAATTACCGGTCCCCGCTCTTGTCTCTTGGCGAGCGATACCGCCTCGTTCGGCGAGAGGAATTGGCCCAGCGCCTTGTTCCGCTGCTCAAACACGATTTTGCTCAATTCTTCCGCGTAAGTCGCCGCCAGCGCCGGCTCGTTGTCCGTGGTGACGATGATGCTGGGTCCGGCGAAGGGCGTATCGGCATAAGCGAAACCAGCCATCACCGCAATGGATAAGACGTCAGCGTCCGCCCTGATTTCGGCGGCGCGGGCATGCACCGACGCAAGGGGGGCAGCTTCGGTACCCGTGCTTTGCGCCGGCAGCAGCATTGCCGGGCGAGCCAAAGCGGCAGTAGGCTGGGCTTCTCGCCGCAGCAGGCGCGCCATCGTCTCCGCCGCATCGACGCCACGCGCATAGGCATCTGTATGCGGGTTCGTGTCATAAGCCAGCAACACATCGATCAATTCGACCAGGCGCGGGCTGATGTTGCCATGCATATCCAGCAGGACGACGATCGGTACGGCGTCGCCGACGATGGCGCGCGCCTGCGCCACGATATCGGCCTCGACGTCCAGCGCGCCCTCGGCAACCATCGCGCCGTGCAAAGCCAGCAGAACGCCATCCAGGGGCTTATGCCGCGCCAGGCGACTGCGTAGCTCGCTCAGGAGTTTGCGATATGCCTGCTCGGTGACCGTGCCGGCCGGCAAAGCGGCGGCGTAAAGCGTCGGCAGAAGCTGCCAGTTGTATTCAAGCGCGCGGTCGATCATCCCGCCAATGCCGCTGCGCGACTGCCGCAGGGATGAGAGCAAGTCTTCGCCGTAATGCAGCGATTGGGCCGCGAAGTCCGCCAGTGTTGTCTTGCCTTCCATGAAGGTGTGGGTTTCGTGCAGGATGCCGCCGATGGCGACGCGCGCTGGCGATGACCCGCTGATGGCTGACATGCTGGTGCGAACCTTGATGCTTATTTCCGCGATTGATATGGCTGCGTGATATGCGCGACGCCGTCGCCGGCCTGCACGCGCGGGATGCCCCGCAGCATGATGATCACGCCGTCCTGATCGGCGTCAACCTGTGCGGCTTCGGCGCCGGTTGGGTCCAGTATGGCGCCAAGACGCTGGCTCCGCTTGACATTCTCCAGCAGTGAAACTTCGCGCTTGAAAAACCCGTCGACGCGCGCCTGAATGACCGTATCCAGATTCCCATCGCCCACGAAATGATGTGTCAGTCGTCGCAGGATCGGTTCCATTTTGATCATGCCCAGATGTGCCATAACGTTCATGACGCCATCGCGAAAGCAGGCGACGACGTCAGGATCGCAGCGACCGCCGCCGGCAGCTTCCGTATACAGTGACGGAATGCCCATCGCCGTGGCGGCCGAGATGCTGCGCCCGGCTGGCAGCGGCAAAGGATGCCCCCACATGACCGGCGCGCCGAAAGCCATCGCCGCCTTTTGTGAGGCTGTGCCCAGTGCGCCGCTGTCGTGCACGTAGCCGATCAGCGTGGGCAATTCATAGGCGATGCCGCCCGTGTGCAAGTCAATGAGAAAGTCGGCCTGGCTCAGCAATTTCTGCGATAGCCACCCGGCAATCTGTCTCGTGATGGTCCCGTTGATGTCGCCGGGAAAAACGCGCGCCAGGTTTAGACCGTCGATCGGACTGCTGCGCTGTAGCGCTTCGTATGCGGGCATGTTGCAGATGGGCGCCATCACCAGTCGACCGCGCAGTTCCCGTGGTTTGATCGCGCTGTAAACCTGGGGGATCGCGGCGATCCCTTCGTATTCATCGCCGTGCACGCCGGCCAAGACCAGCAGCGTCGGTCCCGTTTCGGCGCCGATGACAGTCAGAAGCGGCAGCCGCCAGTAGCCACCGTCGGCTCGCCGCGCGATATCCAGCCAGGCGGACTGCTTTGCGCCTGGTGGCAGTTCGTCTAATTTGAAGTCGCGAATATGCATACATCGCCTCAATCGTTCAGGAACTAGCGCGCCTTCTATGTGTAGAATCTCTTCCGCTTGCGTCTCGCAAATGCACTCGCCGGAAATCGAAATTGCCCAGCCATCTGACTCGCGCCGATTTTGCCGCAGTTGCTACATGCATTGCGCATTGTAAATCCTGCGAGCGCTATTCGCTAGCAAATCCAGGCAGCCGGTCACGCCGATTTTTGACAAGCCCTTGAACGGCGAATTATAATCCCGCTGACGCAAATGAATCGATTGAACAGATTTGGAGCATCCTCATGAAGAAGTTAGCCTCTTTTCTATTGCTTGGTCTTTTGCTGGTTTTCGCCTTCGGGACGGCGGCGCAAGACATGATGTACGGCGAAGCGCCAATGTTGGCGGCCCTGGTCGAAGCTGGCGAATTGCCGCCGTTGGAAGAGCGGCTGCCGGCCGAGCCCCTGGTGATTACGCCTTATGAACGGATCGGCGATTATGGCGGCGAATGGCGCTCGGCGATGGTCGGCGGCTTGGATCATATCTGGATGATCCGGCTGATGGCTTATGAGAACCTGATCCGCTTCACGCCGGATTGGTCGGGTTTGATGCCGGGCGTCGCCAAGTCTTTCTCGGGTAACGCCGAGGCGACCGAGTTCACCTTCGAATTGCGCGAAGGCCTGCGCTGGTCGGATGGCGCGCCCTACACAGCTGACGATATCACTTTTTGGTACGACGATGTGCTGACGAATGAAGACTTGACGCCAACGATAGCGACCTGGCTGATCTCGGGTGGCGAACCGCTGTCAGTCGAGAAGATCGACGACTTTACCGTGAAGTTCTCTTTCAGCACGCCAAATGGTTTGTTCCTGCAGAACCTGGCCTCCATCCTCGGCTGTGGACCAACCAGTTATCCCCGCCACTATCTGGAGCCCTTCCACATCGATTACGCCGACGACATGGACGCGCAAATAGCAGAGGCGGGCGCGAGCGACTGGGTCGAGGTTTTCCAAGCCGCTGGCGGCGTGGAGCCCTGCTTCTGGACGAATACCAGTTTCTGGCAGACGACCGAAATTCCCACCATGCACGCCTGGCGCTTGACGTCCACCTATGGCGGCGGCAGTGGACGCGTGGTGGCGGAGCGCAATCCCTACTACTACAAGGTGGATCCGGAGGGCAATCAGCTTCCCTATATTGACACGATGATCTTCGACCAGCTTGAGGACAAGGAAACGCTGCTCTTGCAAGTCCTCAATGGCGACATTGATATGATGGCGCGGCACTTCAACTCGGCGGCGAATCGCCCGATTGTTTATGACAACCGCGAGGCGGGCGGCTACTACACCTACGGGATCGTAGGCGAGGGCGCCAACATGACCGCGCTGGCGATCAATCTCACGCATTTGGATCCGGTCAAGCGCGAGATCTTCCAGAATAAAGACTTCCGCATCGGGCTGTCGCATGCGATCAACCGCCAGGAAATCGTCGACATCGTCTATCTCGGTCAGGGTGAGCCGCGGCAAATTGCGCCCAATTCCGATTCGCCGTTTTACGATGAGGAATTCGCCTATCAGTACACCGAGTACAATGTCGACCTGGCCAATGAGCATCTGGACAAGGCGGGCTACGCCGAGCGCGATGATGAAGGTTTCCGTTTAGCTCCGAACGGGGAGCGCATCAGCATCATCGTCGAAGCGAGCGACCTTTTCGGGCGCGGCTGGCCCGATGTGCTGGAGTTGATCCAGGGCTATTGGGGGGCGGTCGGCATCCATATGGAACCGCGCATCATCGATCGGTCGCTGCTAGTCTCGCGCAAGGTCAATAGCGAGCATGACGCGACGATATGGGGCGCCTCCGGCGGGCTAGATGTGTACCTGACACCGATTTGGTATTTCCCGTCAGACCCGGTCGAGAGCGCCTACGCGCCATTGTGGACCAAGTGGTACTTCGATCCGGAAACGGGCGAGGAGCCGCCCGAAGCGGCCCAGCAGCAGATGCAGCTCTTCGACCAGATAAAAGGCACGGGCGATCTCGAGCGGCAAGCCGAGCTGATGGCGGAGCTGTTGGCGATCGCGAAGGAAGAGTTTTACGTCATGGGCATCAACTCGACCCCGGGCGGCTACGGCATCGCCAAGAATTACTTCCGCAATGTGCCGGCGACATCGACCGGTTCATGGAAGTTCCCGTGGCCCGCGCCGATCGACACGACCCTGTTCTTCATTGAAGCTGGGGCGCAGCAGTAAGGCTTTGTCTACCCCCCTCAATCCCCCCATAGCAATGGGGGGAAGCTGACTCGTGATGAAGCGGCTTAGGGTGTCCGGCGAAAATCTTGCAAGTATCTGGTGATTTACAGTGATTTCGCGCATATTTCCTCCCCTTCCCTAGCTCGCTGGGGAAGGGGAGGAAATATG